>CAUZEO010000348.1:0-5507 GCA_963578625.1 Kiritimatiellia bacterium
CAGAAAGCAAAGGCCTGCCAGTCAGACTCACTTCCAAGTTCAACCCAGACAACTGCATCAGAATTCCAATGATGCCGTCCAATAGAAGTATCAACCTTTCTAATGCAGTTGCGCTAGTGGTGTACGACATGTGGAGGCAACTCTCGTTTATAGGAGATGAATTTCCATCGCGGACCCAGTATTCCGAACAATATTTTTCGTGATATTTGTTTCGGCCGTGGTTCGTGAGTCGATAGGTATAAATATATTTGATTGAACAATCAAAAATGATTTGTCATGAAATTAACGGTCGTCTCAGCCTTTGGACTCTAAAGAGTCTTCCAGGCTGCCAAGTACCTGGTCCGTTTTCCATACTTGAGTGTAAACACGTGCCAATCCCGAAAGAGCAGCTCTGTGGTGTTCTTCCTGGAAGGTGGCTGTGGCATCCTCGACTACGATCACGTTGTAACCGCGATCGGCTGCGTCTCGACCCGTGGTTTCGACGCACATATCAGTTGCTGCTCCGGTGATCACGAGTGTTTCTAAGTTCAAATTGTGTAATAGTTGATCGATACCGGTACCGTTGAATGGGCTGGACGAATTCTTGTCTATAACCAATTCGTGTGGCAGTGGCGTAAGTTTCTCAACGATCTGATGCTCAAAACTCCCGGCACTCCACATCGCTGGTCGACCGGTATTGTCTTCCGCATCAATATCACGTCGTTGTCGTCGCTCTATCATGTCCCGACTATCAGGGAGAAGGGCTCCGTGGCGCGTGTAAATGACTTCAAGGCTATGTTTTCGAAATGAGTCTATAAGCCGACGAGCATTTGGAATCATTACATGCTGAACACGGTGGTCGTAATACTCCCCCATTTCTGGAATTCGGTCGTTAAGCATTCCAATAAGCCCTGATTTCGTATCTGCCAAATAGTTCTGTATATCGATCACACATAATGCGGTGCGATTCCAGTGGATATCGAAAGTAGGCCATGGGAAGACCCAATCCTGCAATGTTTCGGGCGAGTCTATTTCGAATGAAGCCATTGATGTTAACTTTCTAGTGAGTTTCACTGCTTGCGACCATAAACAAGGCCGTAAGGTAAGACAGTAAGGCCGAGTCTGCAAATCTTGCGCATATTATATCGTAAATTACGGGGCAATAGGGGGGGGGAGTAAATGATACGAGGTGGTAAAACTCCTTGTACCCCTTTGTCACGATTCGTATGTTGTAGGGAATGATGATTTCGAAAAGAGGGTGAGGCATGCAGGAGAATGTTGTTGACGTAGGCGATCGCAAGCAGTTGTTCATAGACAACCGGTGGTTTCGTAATACCCGCGGCGTGAAATTGACGGTCAATCCGCCGGTCAAACATGAGCGCGTTTTGATGCCGGAACGGCCTTGGGAATCGCACCTGATGGGCCACTACAAGACGCTCATCGAGCACGAGGGCACGTACCGGATGTGGTATCTCGCCGCGGCCCGCGGCGTCACCGAAGAACACGACGCCAACGCGAACCACCGGGTGATGACTTGCTACAGTACCAGCGACGATGGCCTGCACTGGGAGCGGCCGAATACCAACGTCATCGAGTGGGAGGGACACCGGGACAACAACATCGTCATGTGCGGCACCCACGAGATCGCGGTCATGCTGGATCCGAATGGGCCCGACGAACATCGCTTCAAGGCCCTGTCGCCCGTCAACGAAACCCCCGTGTGGCCGGAATCGCTGAAGGCGAATCACTGCAAGCCCTGCCCGCCCGGCAATCTGTATTACGAGTGCCACCTGCTGACGAGCCCGGACGGCATCACATGGAAAATCGCAGGAGTGGTTTCGCCGTACGCGCACGACAACAACAACCACTTCTTCTTCGACCGACGTTTGAATCGATACGCCGCATATTTCCGATGGAACGTCTGTGATAACGTGCGGGGCATTCAGAGAATCCGCACCATCACCCGGTCGGAGTTCGACGACCCCATGAAGCTCCCTTGGCCCTATCAACAGAATTCGGCATCCAACGTGCTCGACGACGGCCGTGTGGGATGGGAGGGCGGCGAGTATCCGATCGTCATGGAGGCCGACGAACAGGATCCGTTCCTCGTCTACACCGACATCAACGACGCCCCGGTCGTGCAGTATCTCTGGGCGGACGACTCTTACTACTTCTCGTTCCCAAGTTTCTACCGCCACTACGACCAGAACGTCCGGCTCATCGAGCCGTGCGATTACGAGGATCCCGTGCGATCCGTCGGTCATTACAACACCGGCGTGAAGGACGTTCAGCTCGCAGTGAGCGCGGACGGCATCCAGTGGGAACGCCCGGAACGCAAACCGTACATCCCCCTCGGCCTGGAAACCGAGTGGGACGGCGGGATGACCTACGCGGCCATCGGCATGATCCGCAAAGGCGGCGAGATCTGGATGTATTATTCCGGCACGCAGTGCCGGCACGGCACCTCGGACGCCACGCAAACGTATGGCGGGATTGGACGGCTGGTCCAACGATTGGATGGATTCGTTTCGGCGGATTTCGATTACACGGGAGGTGAATTCACTACGCCCCTGGTGAAATTCTCCGGCGCGCATCTGCAATTGAACGTCGATTGTTCGGCCATGGGCGAAATCTCCGTGGAACTCCGGGATGAACGGGGCATTCCGATCGGCGCGTACAATCGGAGCCCGCCCTACGAAGGGTATTCGATGGCGGAGTCCATTCCGATCGACCGCAATCACCTGGCCGCCCCGGCGCGTTGGCTTTCGCACGAGAATGTTGCGGAGCTGATTGGTCGCCCGGTTCGGCTGCACTTCAAGGGCCGCGCCGCCAAACTCTACGCCTTTCAGTTTGCCAACCCGTAGACTGAATCGAAAATAATAAGCTATGCCCAAAACGCTCGAAGCAGGTTTGGCAATGGTTGCGGGACGGATCTGGTCCTCCGACCTGTCGGCGCGAACCCTTGACCACTTGTGCAACCGGATCGGTCCGCACCCGGCGGGGAGCGAGGCCATGCATCGCGCCGTCGATTATGTTGTGGATCTGATGAACCAGGCGTCGGGAAGCAGAGCGGTCACGGAAGAAATCCGTGTACCCATCTGGACGCGGGGGAAGGCGCGCGTGGAAGCAGGCGACTCCACCGCATGGTCCGGCCTCGACAAGGTGGTGCAATGCAAGAATTCCCAGTCCGGGGACGTAACCGCACCACTGGTCGAAGCCGGCCACGGCTCACCCGGGGAGATCGAGACCGCGCCTGGCGATGCAGCCGGCGCGATTCTCCTCGTTCGCAATGGCTCCCCGCCCACCCTCGGGCTGGCGATGGCGGAAAAGATCATCGCTGCCCTGGACGCGGGCGCCCTCGGACTCATCGAGACAAGCACGAATCCCGCCGGCCTGGCCCAGAGCAACCTGGGTCGCTCCCTGTGCGCACGGTCGCTGCCCGCGGTTGGGGTTTCTACTGCGATCGGATCGCAACTGCGGGGGATCGCCGCGGAGCAGGGCCGGGTGCGCCTTGTCACCGAGGGAGAACACGGTGAAGGGGCATGCCGCAACACCGTGAAGGAGATCGGACAGGGAGACGAGGTGCTCCTGCTCACCGCGCACCTCGACACGCACGACCTGGCACCCGGCGGGTTCGACAACACCAGCGGCATCTGCGCCGTGCTAGAGGCGCTTTTTGCACTGGCACCCGTAGCCGAACAGTTCAAACGAAGGATTCGGTTCATCGCTTTCACCGGCGAGGAGATCGGCTTCGTGGGTTCACAAGCGTACGTGCAAAAACACCTGGATAAGCTGGACGAGATCGTCTTCCAGGTGAACCTGGATTCGGTGTTCCCCGACACCGCGAAAGCAATGGCCGCTCATTTCTGCCGGCCGGCCATTCCCTACCTCTCCCGATTGTTCGGGACTGCCCGCCGTCCCGTCCGCGTGATTGACTTTCTCAGTAATTCGTCGGACTACATCCCGTTTGCCCTTCAGGGAATTCCCACCGCCCGGCAAGCCAACCTGGACGTGAGCGGTCCCCCCTGGTCACACACCATCGTGGACACCGCGGATAAGGCCGATGTGGAAGCCATCAAGCTGAATGCCATGGTCTACGCCCAACTTCTCCTCCAACTGGCACTGACCGAAGAACCGTTTCCCGCCCGTCGTCTCGGCCGCCAGGAAATTCTGGATGAGCTGTCACGCTGGGGCGCAGCCGAGCAGTGGCGGCGGTGTGAGTATTTGGAGATGCTGCGGGAATGACCGAATTCGCATTCAACCACGATGGGTTCGGCGCGCTGGAGCATCTTGCAGATACCGACATGACCGAGGCGGATGCGGTGGCAATGTTGGTGCAGCCGATCGTTGATTCGAAGCTCACCGCGATCGACTGGTGCACGCTGACCACCGGAGAGCATAACTGCCGGACGCGGCACAAGCGCGGTGTGGACAGGGATGCTCTCGCTTTCTACATGCATCGCATCCCGGAAGATGTTCGCATCGTCGACGTGATCGACCACTACAACGAACAGCCGCTGGATCTCCTCGACATCGTGGTGAAGCACGGTCACGCAAACGGTCTCAAGGTCTACGGCAACGTCCGCCTCAATCACTACCTGAATCCGAACCGGCTCGCCGATTGCCCCGGCGAGGTGAATTTCTGTAGCTGGAACGGGATCAAAAAGGATTTTCGGCTATGGAAGTTTCATGAGTATCTCGCCGAATTGTTCGAGGACCTGCTCGAGAAGGGCGTCGACGGGTTGAGCCTGGATTTCGAACGCAAAGCGCCTTTTTTCCCACCTGGAGCGCCTCAGGAAGAGCGATACCAGGCCACGAAGTGGTTTCTTCGCCGCATTCGAAAACTGACGGACAAGCCCATCCTTGTCCGGGTGGCGCATGAAGAAGAGAAGGGGAGAGAGCAGGGGCAGAATCCGATTGCCTGGATGGAAGAGGGGCTGGTGGATGTGGTGATTCCGGCCACGCATAACCACGAACCGGAGCCGCTCGACTGGCCGATCGATCGGTTCGTGGAAGCAGCGCGAAAATCGCCACGGCCTTGCCGGATCTGGCCGCAAATCTGGCCTACCGGTGAGGATTGGACCGAAGATAGCGGAAACAAACATCTGCCCGAGGCGGTTCTAAAGCGGGTGCGGCAACTTCTCGATCAGGGCGCCGACGGCGTCTACTTCTTTAATTTCTGCTGTTTCTACAAGGGCGGCGACCTGTTTCAGACCGATGATCTGGAGATTTTTAAAAACCTTGGTCTGTAGATTGCCTACCAGGAACTTCGAAATTCGATATTTGCTCTTGGAGATGCACATGAAATATTGAATTTCGAAAGAATTTGTCATATCATGTAGATCACCATGAGCATCCCTTGCGATACTGATTCTCCCCAATCCCTCCCCCGTCTCGTACCCGAAGGCACGGTACCCGTGGCCGCGTTCGAGGGCACTGCCGAGGAGTGCGGGCGGCAGTTCGGCGAGTTTACGTTGGAGAAATATCCCGGCTATCGACGCCAGGTGGACAATGCCCATCGCTGGTTT
>CAUZEO010000349.1:0-5481 GCA_963578625.1 Kiritimatiellia bacterium
GCGAGAGCAGGCGCGGCCATCGTCTTCTCTGAAACCCTCACTCACGGCGCCATACCATGGTCCGGGTCACACGAGCGCCGGACATTGATCTACCGCTATCAACCCTCCTACATGGCCATCCGCCAGAGTCACGAGGATCCCCGCTGGGGCGAGGTGACCGATCTGACGCCCCTGCAACTCGCCCTGCTGGAACCACCGCACTTCGGAGAAAGACCGAATATTGCAGCCATGTTGAAGGAAACGCCATAGGGCGGAATCGGTCGAACCACAAGGCAACGCAAAAAATCCCGGGCCACCGTGCAGGGGTTCCGGTCGGGGGCTTTACCCCTCGGAAACTACAACATATCCCCCGGGCGGCACGGTCAGTTTCCTGGAATCGACCTGCAGGTCCGGCAGCGGGAGGTTCCTCTTCAGGGTGGTGCGGATCGTCTTGTCGGTCGGATTGTTTACGGCGACGTAATACCCATAGCCGCCGCCGGATTTCGGTTTCTGGGTGACTTGAATGATCAGGTCCTTGCTGTCGCAGACCACGGGATGTCCGATAATGGCCTCGGTCTCATCGGCCAGGCAATGGTAGAGCGTCGCCTTCACGTTGCCGTGGGAGTCAAATCCGCATGGATGATACTTGTTGCTGCCGTCACCGTAGATTCCCATTGCGAAGCCCTTGAGTTGATAGTATCCGGCACTCCAGTTGGCGTTGAGCCCCGACACGCGCACCGGGAGGGCGGTGGCGAGGTCCCACGCCGGCTTGTCAGCCGTCAGATGCACGCGGTAGTTGTCGGCCACGATATCCACCGGACCTTCCTGTGCCGATCGCGTCCCCTCGATTATTTTCACCCCGTCAAGCTCCCGGAAAAAGGCCACCGTTTTTCTGAACCGCTCGAGTCCCTGTTCCGCAACGCTGAGTGGGTACACGAGACTGAACAATTCGTAATGAAGTTTTCCCCCCTCGGGAAAATCCGTTTCTTCCGGCACATAGTGAAACGACGATCGCTGGGAGGCGCCCTGGACATCAATCTTGAACCGCAGGGGAGCTCCGCGGTTGTACCAGATAAGCCCGCAGGAATTCTTGGGGGAATAGAGTCCGGCCCAGTCGCCGGTACCGATGGTGTGCTCGCTGATCGATTCTTCAATCGACGGAAAAATTTGCGTCTCCCGGCACGTTTCGAGCCGTCCATCACGAAACGAAAGAAGAAACAGGTCGCCCGGCGGCGTAATCGATCCGGTACTCAGGAGTTGGATCGACTCGATGGACTGGTCCTTCTTGGAAACGATGTCCAACTCAAACAGGGACGGCAATGCATCGATGCGAACAGGATGCGCGGCCCAGCCACTTTCCTGCGCACCCCGGCTTGCCCGGTGCCATTCGCCGTAGTGTACATCCACGTCGATCAACCTGCTAGCGAGCATCGGTCCGTAGGTATACCATGGATTGATCGGTTCGATGCTCGGGTCGTAGACGCGCGTTCGATGGCTGCGAAAGCCATTTCCTGCCTCGTCGGCGAAGACGAGATAGGGCACATTGGCAAACTGCCGGTGGCCTTCCTTGCCCAGGTTCGATTTGAGGCGGGGTTGAATGCCACATGGGAGGAGCGTGACTTTTCCGCCGGGCCCGCCGTCCCAGCTCACGCCCCCTTGTGTGGCCGGTGTGCGGAAAGATTGGGTTATGCCGATGCCGCGGCCGAGGTACGTGTTCCCGCAGTCGTTCACCTGGTCGGAGCAGAACGCCGCCGAGGTATTGGGCTTGTACACGCGCAGTGGGAAGGTGACGGCCTTTCCGCCGCGAAGGTCCTCGGCGATCAGGACCACGTTCCGGTGGAGTGTCGAGGACAACTGGAGCGTCCGGCGAACCTCTTTTTCACCTTCAAAATCAAATCGCCGGAAGAGCTGGGGACCGTCGTAGAGCTTGATGCTCTTGAGGCCCACATCCGACTCTACCCACAGGAACGCAGGTGCAAAGGTTCTGCCCGGCGCAAACCGCGCGGTACCGTATGTCGGCGGGCGTATGCAATTCATCCAGGACCGAACCACCGGTCCATTGGAACTGAAGACCGGCGAGCCGCTGTACTGGTGGGCGTACTGGAGACCGTCCTCGAACACAGTATCGGCTCCGCGAGCCAGGCAGTAGGTATGCATGATATCCTTGCCGGCCTGCGCAGCGAGCTCCTTCGGATGGTGCAAAATATTCACCGTGACCGGAAGAGGGGAGATGGTCGCCGCCACCGTGGTCAGGAAATCCTCGGTCACGTCTTCCATGAGCCGGCTGTTTTCATAGGTGCGCACCGCCGCCACCGAATAGGCACGCATGTCGTACATGCGCATAGTTCCGCTGCCGTCGCTGAACCGGTAATAGCCGAAGTTCATATTGACATTCTTTGCACGCAAAATCCAATTCAGGCAGGCATTGCCCTTGCCGAAGTTCCCGTCGGCATCCTGGAACTGCATGTTGAAAAGCGTCCGGTCTTTTCCGGCCAGGCTCCTCTCATTCGGGAATTGGAGTGCGTCGCCGGGACCATAGACAAAGAAATGATCCCCGATGGTCGTATCCATGGCGTAGCCGGGGATCAAGCTCAGGTCCGGTGCGGAAAATTTCCGGCAATCTTCCTGGAGGTTCTTAAGCGTCGCCGGCGTAAGCTTCGCGAATTCGTCCATGAAAACGATGAAACCGAGTCCTGCATCTCTCGCGGATTTCGCCCATTGTTCGACGGTTCCCGAGCCCCCGCCGTAGTTGCTCTTGGGGCCGTAGATGCCCTTGACGACATTTCTCGATTCCGCTTGCGCAACGTATTGTTTTGGGTTCGGGATCTGCTCTCTGTAATCCTCCCGGACTTTGTCCTGGAGATTCGTCGGCAGGAGGCTTTGCGAATCCTGGCGGTATCCTCCAATGGCATCGCCGCCGAGGCTGGGTTCGGCCAGCCAGCGATACGTGTTGTCCAGCAGCTTCTGAAAATCCGACGGGACACCGTTCCAGCCTTTTGTCAGGATGTGACGATCGTAGAGCCACGAGGTGCCGCTGCCCATGGACCAGGTCGCCCACGTGCTGGTGAAGGCAATCCTGCCCTTACCCAGGCTGCGAATGGCAAAGAGGGGCGGGGCCTTTACCGGCGGATCTCGAACCAACGCATGTTCGGGGCGCGAAAAGTAAGGCCGGGGTTCTTGAACCGGTATCGATATGGCCTCGGCCGGAGCGCGGTAGACAACCTGCCATGGTTCCCCAACCAAGATGGCCGCGGTTTCACTTCCGTCGTAGTGGTCCTTCAACGGATAATAAATGCGGCGGACGCCCTCGCTGACCGGGGTGTCGGCGGTCACGTCGTCAGTCCAGCCCAGGCCCACGGTGGCCAGGTTCATCTGGGGGAATTGCACGAAATTGACGTCTTGCCGAAGAACTTCGTAGGGAATCCGGGCGTCCCACTTGGACAGCAGCGGCAGGATATTGTCGTCCCCGTGGTACGCGGCCTTGATCAGGAACACGCCGCCCCCGGATTCGATGTACCGGCTGACCAATTCGATGAACTCTTTGCGGTTGGGTCCTCCCCAGTGCTCGCCGTGGCCTTCCGGATAGGGAATGTCGTAGATGACGAGGCAGTTGTATTTACGAATCCGATCCCAGTTGAATTCGGACGTCCTGTGAAGATAGTCCACGGCAAAACCGCGGCTGTGCAGCTCGTTCACATAGTTGAGATCGATCGCACATTTCGACACGTTGTGTAGCTCGGGCACGAACAGGACCGATGGGGGATCTTCCCCTTTTCCGGCAAGCCCACAGGTCACGGTGAACAGCGCCACAAATCCTATTATCGTCAGTTTCTTCACGATGGATCTCCTTCGGGAAAGCATTCAAATCTTTGCCGTTCAAACCTAGAGTACTCGGAGAAAATTGGCAATCCTGATCGCATTCTTCGTCGGTTCAGTGGCCCGCACCCGGGAGAAAGACAGGTTTTTGTTGCTCCGAAGCGTTATCGGCGCGAAAACAAGCAGGAATGATCACCAAGAGAATCAGCATCGGCATGCTCGGCGCCGGGGGTTACGGCCGCGGCGCCCGCGCCAATCTTCGCCACGCGGGCGAATTCAATATCGCGGTATGTATGGATAAGAACCAGGAGGTCGCGGAAACCGCGGCCTCCGAGGAAGGTTCGGAGGCTGTCACCACCATCGAAGAGCTCCTGGCGTTTCCCGGTTTGGATGCAGTCTCCATCAACACACCCATCCCCCACCACGCGGAACACTCGCTGCGGTGTCTCGAGGCGGGCAAGCACGTCCTGGTCACCAAACCCGTAGCCCGTTCTGTCGTCGAGGCCCGGGCCGTCGCGGAGGAGGCATCCCGATCACAGCTCGCCTACATGGTCGGACACCACGGACGCCATGCATCGTCCATTCTGAAGATAAAGCAGGAAATCGAGTCGGGCGCCCTCGGACGCATCTGCAACATCCTGTTCACAAACTGTTCCAGCTCCGGCCTGAAAGCGAAGCCCGGCGACTGGCGGGCGGAGCCGGGAGGGAATCCTGGCGGCCCCCTGTTGCACTGCGGCATCCACCTTCTCGACCTTCTGCGAGACCTTTTTGGTGACGTGCGAACGGTTTCCGCCATCATGCAGGAAGACATCACACCCTACAGGGCGGTGGACAACACGCTGACCCTGCTCGACTTCGAAAACGGCATCCAGGCGGCCGTAGTCTGCAACTACACCACCGCTTACATGCACACGTTCGATATCTTCGGCACTCGGGGCAACCTGCACCTGCGCCAGCACATCACGGACCTGGGACAGGAAGAATTGTATTTCCAGCCACGAAAATCGGGTCCTCACGAACCCTGGTGCGAACTCACTATCCCTCACGATGAAAATACCCCCAAACACGGCTGCGTCCTGGAAAAGCAGTTCGCGCGGCAAATCCGCACGAAAAACTTCGATTACCAGAATCTCGAACAAGCCATCGAGGCCCTTCGCATCGTGGAAGCCGCGGTGGAAAGCCACCGATCAGGAAAGCAGGTACGAATGTAGCGCTGCCTTGCTACTGGTTCTTGCCTTGCCAGTCGAAGAAGGGTCCGTCGTACCCCTGAGTGGAAAGAATCCTGCCGAAATCTTCGGGAGAATGCCACAACACGTGGCCATCCATCATGACAAAATTCAGTCCGCCCATGTGCCGGACATACCTGAACAGAGTTCCCATGTTGATGGCGAAGTACCGGGCCGAATCGCCCCATTCATTTGAATAGGTTGCGCCGGCACCGTCTCCGCCCATGCACATGTCCGACGGGCGCTTGACGAGGGCCAGACGGGCCAGGGTCGCGCCGGATGTCTGGGGCCAGGAACGACCGCTGAACTTGATCAGTCTGGGATTCATGGTCCCGTTGATGGCGACGCTCCGAACCGGTTTCCCACCATAGGGGGGGATTGAAATCGCCTGGTCCGATGGACAATGGAGTGAGGACCGACGAATCATATCCGGCCGGTAAAACGTCCCCTCGGGTTCACC
>CAUZEO010000350.1:0-5423 GCA_963578625.1 Kiritimatiellia bacterium
AATAGGTCCCGCCGACCGCGACGGGACCGAAGAAAATAAAAACGAACAGATCCCCGAGACCCAGGTATCCCAGAGGAAACGGACCCGCGGTGTACAAGACGCCCGAAACGACCGCGGCAATCCCGATTGCGGCAATCGGCCAACCCGCCGAGGACACCAGGTACGCGCTCGTAAGCCCCGCCAATGCAAACACGAAGATGGTTGCGCGAAGCATCCCGGCAGGGGAAATCAAACCCGCCTGGGTCACCCGCAGAGGCCCTTGCCGTTCCGTGGTGTCCGCCCCTTTCTGGAAATCGGAATAGTCGTTGGAGAAATTGGTTCCGATCTGGATCAACAAGGCGCCGATCAGCGTGGCGGCGGCGGTGAACCAGTGAATCGGTCCCGCACCGTACGCAAGCGCCAGCCCCACCATGACCGGCGCAACCGACGCCCAAAGCGTTTTAGGACGAATTGCCAACAGCCAGATTTCCGGCAAAGACAGCTGTTTCGCGTTCTCGTTCACCAATGAGGAATCCAGCTAAAAACGATCTTTTCGGGATCTGATTTCGGCAAACACTTCGACATCATCCGCATCCTCCAGCCCGAGTGCAGTCTTCAGTTCGAGGTTGTCGCTACGCATGAACGGATTGGTCTGTTTCTCTTCGCCGATCGTGCTCGGTATGGTTGCCTTGCCTGCATTTCGCAGCGCCTTCGCTCCTCTTAACCGACGCTGCAGCGCGTCATTCTCCGGATCGATGCTCACCGCAAACTCAAGGTTGTTCAAGGTGTACTCATGACCACAAAAAACAAGCGTTTGGTCAGGAAGTTTCCGGAGTTTCAGCAGGGACGCCCACATATCGGCGGGCCCCCCTTCAAACAGGCGTCCGCACCCCCCCGCAAAAAGCGTATCTCCGCAAAACAGGACTCCGTTACCAGCGTCATAGTACGAGGTGTCCCGCAGGGTGTGCCCTGGTGTTTCGAGCACGGTAAACTCTATCGGGCCGACGGTCACCGAATCGCCCTCCTCGACGCCGATCTCCATTTCATGGAGTCCGCTACCTTTCGGTCCGATGACTTTTGCGCCTTTCGCTTTCTTCAATCCCGGAACACCGGCCACGTGGTCACCATGGAGATGGGTGGCCAGGATCCACCCCGGTTCGATCGATTCCCGTTTCAGAAGGGCGAGCACCGGCTCGGCATCGCCCGGGTCAACGACCGCCGCTCCACCGCTCCAGGAAATGAGGTAGATATAGTTCTGCATACAGGCAGGAACCAGGGTGATGGAGAGGTTTTCCAGTTCGATTGTCTCAATGCTCATTCGATTTCCCTCACTGGCGACAATCATAGGGACAATGGGGGGCAGATGAAAAGATCATCGTGGCAGAATGAGGGACGAGGGCGGGGGGCGGGAAGAAAAGAACCCCCTACCGGTCGCGAATTCGCTACTATATAATATCATGCGGGCGATCCCAACGAAGGTAAACGCGTTCACGACGCCGCAACCGTCCCGGTCTGGATTGGATCCGGCATGACCCCTTCAAACTGACCTTCGAGTAGGATGTAGAATAAATAGAGGTGGCGCAGGCAGGCGAATCTTACTCGCATATCCTACTCGAAATCGGCTCGATTTGGCTCGCGAGTTAGCTCACGAGTTGGCTTTCCCAAACTCGCGAACCCACTCGCGAGCCTAATCGGCGGAAGCGGTGAAGAAACTCGCGACAAAGTTTACGACGAAAGGGGGACGCACAAACCTGAAAATCAGATGGCGCGAAACAATCTGACACGGTGTCACAGGCCACACTTGTATCTGAATACAACTCAGTCACCCCTGAAAACTCAGGCCCCGAACACCGACAACCGAAAACCACGGCCGGAGGCCGCGCTGACACCTGAAACCAAAAGTGACTCGCACTGATTGGAAAATCTGGCCCACCCAGGATTCCCGCTGAAATCGGAGGACGCAGGTACGCATCCCAAAATCGAAAATCCAAAACTAAAAATAGTGCGCGTGCGGCAATTCACGCCAGATCCCCTTCCAAGGCTGATCCGCCGACCATGCTGTCAGGGCCGCTGAAGCGCGCACTTCAGTTGCAGCCGCAACCGCCGCCACCGCCGCCACCGCCGCCGCCGCCGCAACATCCGCCACTGGCGGACTCAAGATCTGCGTCGACGGGGACTCGGCCCAGCTCAAAGGTCAACTGGACGTGCTTGCTTACGGATTCCTGGACCTGGCTCATCTGCTGCCGGGCATCGAGAAATGCGTTGGCAACTTCGTTCTCGAGTAAGAGATCACGTTCAACTTCGAACGCTTCAATTTCTTCATCGGTGAGGCTCTCGCCGCGATTCTGTTTGGAAACCAGCTTTTCCTGAAGCTCGGTGACGCGCTGATAAAGGCCGCGGGCTTCCGGATCGCCCATGAACGTTTCGATCGCCCCAAGCATTTGTGAAAAATGGGGCTGCTCGACGATAGTTTGACAAAGTTCTTTTACTTTCCGGATGACCGGCGTTTCTTGCGTTGCGAGTTCGATCGCCATGATTTACCTACCCCTATATATATTCCTAAATCCGACAGGAATTGGCCGAATTTGTTCAGTCCGGCAGTTAGTGTTGACACGACAACCTAGCATAAAGTTGACCAATCGCAACATGATTCGGCCCAGTTCCGAAAGCTGAAATCCTGAGGGAAACCTCGGATTCTCAAACCAGCATCCCCGCAATACATGCGGTAATGAAGCAGGCCAGCGTTCCGGCGACCAGCGACCGAAGCCCCATTTCGCAAAGCACCGTACGGCGATGCGGCGCGAGTACGCTGATTCCGCCGATCTGGATTCCGATGGACGCAAAATTCGCGAAACCGCAAAGCGCGTAGGTTGCGATGACAATCGACTTCTGGTCCGTGATGACGCCGTCGGCCTTGAGCTGTGAAAAGGTCAGATAGGCATAAAATTCGTTCAATGTCGTCTTCTCACCCAACAACTGGCCCACGCTCATCAGGTCTGGTGTCGGCACACCAAGGAGCCACGCGACCGGCGCAAAAATGACGCCAAGCAAGTACTGAATGGTTAGCGCCTCGTAGGCGCCGCCACTTGCGGCAGCGACAACATCATTCAAATTCGTCCAGGATCCCACCCAGGTGAAAATCGCATTCAGCATGGCGATGAACGCAGTGAAAACCAGGAGCATAGCCCCGACATTCACCGCCAACTTGACGCCTTGGGTGGTTCCGCCAGTGATGGAGTCCAACAGGTTGGATCCCATGCGATGCCGCGGAAACATCAGCTCGCTGTCGATCTCCTCGGTCTCCGGCAACATGATTTTTGCCACGACCAGGGCGGCGGGAGCGGAGATGATGGATGCCACCAGCAAATGGGTGGCAAAAAACTGGCGCAACTCCGGATCGTCCCCGCCCAGAAAGCTGACATATGCAACCAGGACCGCCCCCGCGATTGTGGCCATGCCGCCCGTCATCAAGGCTAGAATCTCGGAGCGTGTCATCTTGTCGAGATACGGCTTCACGACGAGTGGGGCCTCCGTCTGCCCCACGAAGATGTTTGCCGCCGCGCACAGGCTCTCCGCGCCCGACAGACGCATCGTGCGCTTCATCAGCCAGGCGAAGGCGTACACGACCCACTGCAGAACATTGAGATAATAGAGAACGCTGGTGAGCGCGGAAAAGAAGACGATCGTGGGCAGCACCTGGAAAGCAAGAATATGTCCCAGCGACTCGGTATCCGTGATCAGGGATCCGAAGAGGAATGCAGAGCCGGCAGTGGTGAAATCCAGGATCTTGATGAACCCTTTGGACACGAGTTCCACCGCGGCCCGAATCCACCCGACCTTCAACATGGCCACCGCCAGAACCAGTTGCAGGGCCGTCCCCGAGGCAACCAGCTTCCATGGGACTCCTTTCCGGTTGGCACTGAGCAACCAGGCGATGCCCAGCATCGCCGCGATCCCGATAAAACCACGAAGAATGTCCATGTCGTAGAATCTCACGGGACCGCCCCATCCGTCCAACGCTTTTGATGTGCCGCTTAAATTGAAGAATCGATTCGGATCAGGACAAAGATAGGGACGAAGATAGTCTCTGGCCCAATCTCTGTCTGGATCTTTGTCTCGATCCTTCTCGATCGACGAAGATCAGGTCAAGGATCGCGACAAAGATGGTCACGGGAGGACAGGATGACCCATCAGGGGAAATGAGGGCGAATCTAGACAACTCTCCGAAATTTGTGCCAGAATCCGAAACCGCACTTCATGAAGTCTCTCAGATATATCATTGGCGCCGCGCTGCTGGCCCTCTCGGCTCTGATCCTCATCGGCCTCTCTCTTCCGGGCGATTGGTCCACGGAAGAGAAAGTCACCATCCAGGCGCCGGCGGAGGAGGTGTTCCCACTGATTGGTGAGCTTCGGAATTGGGAATCCTGGACGATCTGGTTCGAGCACGATCCGAAGATGAAAGTCACCTGGCAGGGACCGGAATCCGGAGTGGGTTCCGGATACGACTGGGCGGGGAGCGACGCCGTCGGTTCCGGCACGATTCGGGTCGAAACTTATGAAGCAGGTTCCGGCATTACATTCCGGCTCGGAATGGATGGCGACCGATTCATTGCCAACGGCTCACTCAAGGTCCATCCGAAAGGCGATGCGGCAACCGAAGTCGTCTGGGAAATGCACGGCGAACTCGGCTACGATCCCTTCGCCCGCTTCAATCGCAGCATGCTGGAAACCGCGGTGCAGGGGACACTGCGCGACAGCCTGGAGAAGTTGAAAGAGTTGTGTGATTCATTTAGTTCGTAACGCATCAATGTCAGCTAAACGATCAGCGCGATGACCTGCCGTACCAGGGATGCGATATCGACAAAATCAATCTGTCGCCGCGGGAGGTCGTCCGCCTGACCCATCAGGAGTTCATGCCGAATCTCGCATCGGGCAACTGGGACGAATCCGATCCACTCAATAATGCGCCGGGCTAGAACTATCTCGGATACGGAATTCTGAATCTCGGGCCCTGCCCGCTACCCGGTGGCCTTGTCGCTTTCTCCAGAAATGGTGACGACCAGCCCAACAAAAGTTTTACTGCGCCTTGTCTGCAACTTTACGTCATGGATGAGGATGGCCGGAACGTTACGCGCATTGCCCCCATGAACATTGGAAGAGCCCTCCACCCCACTGTTCTTCCAGGACGGCCGGCTCATGTTCAGTTCGTATGAGGCGCAGGGCATTCGAGACCGCTGCATGCTACGTAATGTTTTATACTCACGGCAGTAATGGGCTCCGCACCTGACGATGGAACCCAAATGGGTCACCCCACCTCCCTTTATCCTGAAGTGCCCGGAGATACCAATTTGGAGACGGGGCCCGCCGCGAATGTCGCTGACTTAAGGCCTCATCATGATCAATTCATTCTCGGGAACGGCGGGGACCCCCGTCTCCAGAAACGC
>CAUZEO010000351.1:0-5385 GCA_963578625.1 Kiritimatiellia bacterium
TTCTCGGAGAAGCCGTTGGCGGCGACCCTTGAAGAGGCGTACCAGATCCAGGAGGTGGTAAAGGAGTCGGGAATCCCATTTTGCGTAGGGCATAATCGCAGATGTTCGCCGGCCATGTCGGAGGCGCACCGGATTTTCCGGGATCACATGCGGAACCCCAAACATTGTCCCTGGCGATACGACCGCGAAGGGACGAGCCGCGCCCGCATCGCGGAAGACGGTCTCGGCGCCATTTCCATTCGTATCAACGACGACTGGTATTCGTGGAAGGCGTATGCGTTTGACGGCGAAACGTATTCGCATGGGCCCATGTTGTGGGAAGGAACTCATTTCGTAGACATCTGCAACTGGTTTCTGGACGCCGAACCGGAGACCGTGGTTGCGCAGGAAACCGGGCTTTTCAATCATGGCATCGTCATCCGCTATCGAACCGGTGAAATGGCAACGATCTCCATGAGCGCGAATGGTTCCTTTGGCTATCCAAAGGAACTCTACGAGGTGACGGGGCAGGGCGGCATCGTGGTGAACAACCACATGGTAGAGATCAGAACGGCGGGGATTGAAGGTGCGCCGGCGAGAGTAACCTATCCGCTTGTCAACGATCCCTATCCGGAGTTGGAAACGGAAGGCGGGTTGTCGGAGTGGGTGGAGAAGAGGACGCGCGCCTGCGCCGATGCTATTGTGGCCGGGGACAACAGCAGGATCATTGTCGCGGAGCCGGACAAGGGGCATGCATTGATGCTGGACGCTTTCGTGGATGAAATCAGGGGGGAACGGGGGCCGGTGTGTGATGTCGATGCCGCGGTCCTCGCGACCCGCGTTTGTCTCGCCGCGATAAAATCCGCGCGCGAGGAGCGATTCGTAAAGGTGGACGAACTTTGATGTAACCGCGGATCCTCTCCGCGTTTTTTACAAAAAGTCACGAAGAAAACAGAGGGGTTCGTCTTCTTCTGTTTAAAAAGTTTACCCCAGGAATTTTTGTAGAAACTCCTGCACTTCTATGGGCTGGCCGGTTTCGGCGGATTCGATGGCGGCAAAGAGGATGGCCATGCACTGGATGTTGTCCTCCAGGTCGGCAGGGTGATCGGGGCGGTCGCCCCGGAGCCAGTCGCAGAACATTTCTGCAAGCCATGGGTTCTTCCATACCTCCTGGAATGCGAGCTGTTTTTCGGTAATCGTTCTCTCGCCCGTATCTGTGTCTTGCAGCACCCGGATATTGCGCTGATCCAGCTCCACGGTGGCTAGATCGCATTCCACCCGAAAGTAGTCTTTACCCCATCCGTTGAGCTCGGTCGTGTTCGTTTTGCTGCCTTCGTACATCACCTTGATGCCGTTTTCCATTTCAAGGGTGATGAGCGCATTGGCATCCCCCTCGAATTCGCTCCAGGGCGGATTCCAGGTGACTGCAAATATCTTTTTCGCGTTCGAACCAGTCAGGGCGCGAATAATGTCAAAGTGATGGACGGTGCCTTCGACAAGGAGGGTGTGGGGGATCTTGTAACGAAATGCACCCCAGGCCGGATACTTCCTGCAGTTCCACGTATTTCGCCCGACGATGTAGCTGGCGGCGCCATATTCGCCGGATGCAACCAGGCGTTCCAGGGTCTGTTTGTCCTGATCGAACCGGTGGCTCATGGTCACAGCCATTTTTTTCCCGGCGGCGATGACGTTTTTGTAAATGCGAGCAGTGGCCGCGATGGTGTCGGCGATTGGCTTTTCGGATAGAATGTGGCAATCGTGCCGGAGCGCGATGTCCACCACCGCCTCATGGTGCGCGGGAGGTACAACGACGACCATAAAGTCCGCATCGTTTTCGGCAAAAGCGCGCGCGATATCGGTGTAGCATTTGGAAGAGTCCAACCCGAGCAGATCTGTCGCATGTACGAGCTGCTCGGGAACGATATCCACCGCCGCAACCGGTATTGCTTTTCCCAGCTGAATGAGCCGGGGCCAAACCATTTCGCACCAGTAGCGGCCCATTCCGCCGGTGCCTACCTGGATGAATCGAAGAGGGGTCGTCATACGCTAGTCTTTCACTTGTTGCGGTTTCGCAGTCAAACTTTGACTCTCGGGGAATCGTGTACCCGGCCGTCATTGATTACTTTTATACGATGCCGGGAAGTAAGGAGAGAACGATTATCGTTCGGCCGGCCCTCTGTATAAGCATTCACGAATCCGCGGCCGTGGCCTGGGCTTCCAGTCCGTGTCGGAACAAGAAAAGGAGAAAAAAAAGCGCACGAAGAGAGCACACGCACCCTCGTGCTCAATACTTCCCCGCTCCTTGTTCAAACACGTACGCTGAGGTTGGGTGCTTTTGGCTTTGCTACACGGATCGGATATCCGTGCTACGGGGCTCCGCAAAATCCACCCGTAGAGAGCCTTATTTCTGATTGACATTAGAGGAGTACTATGTTATGTTAATTTTTCGTGGTTGATTTTCCGAAAGGGTAAAATGGGGTTATATCGGAAGAACGTTGCGTGCGTGGATGGTCACAGGAGCAGTCCGAATCGCTGCTCTGTCGTCGACCGATTTCTGATTCGCTTGCGGAATCGTTCCTGAGTTTCCCACGCCGTTCGACAGCAGAAAGCAAGTAGCATAATGCGGGCGCTTTTATCACTGTCAGTCGTTTTTGGATTTCTCTCATTCGTTCCCACCACCCCGGCCGAGCATTCCGTTGCCAGGAAATGGAATGAAGTGCTGCTCGATGCGATACGAAATGATTTTGCGCGTCCCACCGTACACGCACGCAATCTCTTTCACACGTCGGTTGCCGTGTACGACGCCTGGGCTGTCTATGATTCGGAGGCAAGGCCGTATTTACTTGGCAATACCGTAGGTGGGTTCACCTGCCTGTTTGACGGGGTGCCGGTGCCCTTGAACAGTCACGCCGCCCAGGAGGAGGCTATCAGCTACGCTTCATTCCGCATCCTCACGCATCGGTTTCAATTCTCGCCTGGAGCGGCCGAGTCACTCCCCTCATTCGTTGCCTTGATGGAGGAACTTGGCTATGACCCGCTGGTCACATTCACGGACTACGCCGGCGGGTCCCCTGCAGCACTCGGAAACTACATCGGGCAGTGCATCATTGAATTCGGCTTGCAGGACGGCGCCAACGAGCAGGGCAGTTACGAAAACCTCCACTACTTTCCGGTAAACCCCAGCCTGGTCCCCTTTGTGCCGGGAAATCCCAACATCATCGATCCCAACCGATGGCAGCCGTTGACGCTGGAAGTGTTCATCGACCAGGGAGGGAATGTGATTCCCATCAACTCGCCTCCGTTCCTCAGTCCGGAGTGGGGCATTGTCACACCCTTTTCTCTCACCACGGAGAATCTCACCACCTACAGCCGGAACGGAAATGCGTATCCTGTTTATCACGATCCCGGTCCGCCTCCTTATCTCGATGTCAGTACAGGCGGCGGATTATCGGATGAATACAAGTGGGGGTTCGCTATGGTTTCGATCTGGTCGTCTCACATGGACCCGTCCGACGGCGTAGAGATCGATATTTCGCCCGCATCGTTCGGCAATATGCCCTTCGAGTCGTTGCCGGAGAGTTTTGAGGACTATCCCGACTACTATCGATATCTGGAAGGTGGAGACATCGGCGAAGGGCACGATGAGAATCCTTATACAGGATTACCGTATGAGCCCCAGGTGGTTCCGCGCGGAGACTATGCCAGGGTCCTGGCCGAATTCTGGGCGGACGGGCCGGATTCCGAGACCCCGCCCGGCCACTGGTTCACCATCCTGAATTATGTCAATGACCACCCGCTTTTCGAAAAACGCTTTGAAGGTGTCGGTGAAATTCTTGACGATCTCGAGTGGGATACAAAGTCGAACTTCATCCTGGCCGGGGCAATGCACGATGTCGCCGTTTCGGCATGGGGGATCAAGGGGTGGTATGATTATATCAGGCCGATTTCCGCGCTCCGGTTGATGGCCGATCTCGGGCAGTGTACCGACCCGGGCTTGTTAAACTATCACTTGGGCGGCATTCCCCTGGTGCCGGGATACATTGAGGTCATTCAACCGGGAGATCCGCTGGCGGGATTCTACGGCTTGAATGTTGGAAAGATCAAAATCTATGCTTGGCTGGGGCCTGAGTTTATCTCCAATCCGGCAAACGACGTGGCCGGCGTTGGTTGGATTCTCGCTTCGAACTGGTGGCCCTACCAGCGGCCATCCTTCGTTACGCCGCCGTTCGCCGGTTATGTTTCCGGGCATTCGACGTATTCGCGGGCGGCAGCGGAACTCATTGCACGCCTCACTGGAGACCCTTTTTTCCCCGGCGGATTGGGAGAATTTCATGCGCCTCAAAACGAATTCCTCGTGTTCGAAGACGGTCCGTCGGTCGACATCACGTTACAATGGGCCACCTATGCCGACGCGTCCGACCAGACCAGCCTGTCCCGGATCTGGGGCGGCATCCATCCTCCCGCGGACGACATCCCGGGACGGATCATCGGCAAGAAGATCGGTATCTCTGCCTTTGAGAAGGCGCTGTGTTATTTCTCCGGTCCGGAAGCGGTCTGCGCGGACCTCGTTCTGGAACCGGATGGCAACGGAAACTACCTGGTCTCCGCCGATAGCGTCGATGACGGCAGTTTCCATCCCTGCTCTACGATCACATTGGCCGTAGATCCGGAATTGATCCCATGTAAACATGATGCCTACATGCAGGAAGTTTCCCTGATCGTGACGGATGAATTCGGCCGGCAGAGTAGCTGTACCGCGAATGTGACGCTGTTACAGGATGAAGATCAAGACGGTGTCGGGGATGCGTGCGATGCCTGTCCCGGCTTCAATGACCAGGTTGACGGCAACAACGACGGCTTGCCTGATTGTGCCAATTTCCCTGGCGTCAACGCACCCTTGCCGCCTGAATGGCAATGCAACAACGGAGAAAAAGTTCACGTGACGGTCTATCCGCTAGGGCGTGAGCGCATGGGATCGGTTTTGTGCGTGGAACCCATTGACGCTGGCGTTCTTATGCAAAACGGTGCCTATCTCGGAATTCCGATAGCGTATGGCGGCGGCGTTCGAATTCGGACCCATGAGTCGATCGAATTCCTCGCGGTTTTCGGCCACCGGTATCGCTGTCAATATTCAACCGACCTGGGCGAGTGGGTGGACATGGAGCCTATTATTTGTGGAAATGGCCGGCCGACACAAATCAGCGATTCGAATCAAACGGAAACGGTGAAATTCTACCGGGTGGTAGAACTACCTTGAGGCCGTGGGACCAGTTCGTTGAAACAACCAGGCATCTCCGAGGCGAACGAGGGGGCGACCGTCGCAGACATACATATCGTGCCGGGTCAGCATCCAGCGCTGTAGCATGGGTAACTGTTGCGCTCTCCAGCCACGTTGATTCCACAAGG
>CAUZEO010000352.1:0-5383 GCA_963578625.1 Kiritimatiellia bacterium
GGATTTATGCAGATCCTTAATTTCAAGTTTCATACAGGAATTTCTTCTCGAGGGACCGCGTCCACATCGATAGCGGAAAAGTAATTGTTAAGTAGGCGACAGCGAGCGGGAGATACCCCTCGAAGGAGGTGTGGGCGTTGGCGTTCAATTCCTGCGCGCTCTTCGTCAATTCGTTGATGGCGATGACGGATAGCAGCGATGAATCTTTCACCAGGGAAACGAACTGCCCGGTCAGCGGGGGAAGCATCTGGCGCGTTGCCTGCGGGAAAATCACGTACCGGTAGATTTGAGGCGGAGTGAGTCCGATTGCCCGTGCCGATTCGAGTTGGGACTCCGGGACACTCTCGATGCCTGCGCGAATGATTTCGCTGATGTATGCACCGGCAAATGCCGAAAGGATCAAGACGCCGGCCACATAGCGATTCTGCAGGTTTGCGGCGTTCGCCAGGACATACCAGAAGATCAGAATCTGGACCAGTAGTGGCGTACACCGAATTATTTCAACGTAGGTCGCGCCGACGTATCTGCACAGCAGGATCCTTGAGCGCCGTGCCAGTGCAGCCACGGTACCGATGAGCGTGCTGCATACCAGTGCAGCGGCAGAGATCAATATCGTGCTGACCCACCCGGTCAGAAATTTCTGGCGGTAGCGCCACGCTGAATCCCAGCTCCAGTGATAATCGACGTTGCGAAAGGCCACGTAAAAGAGCGCGGTCAGTCCCGCCGCCACCAGGATCGCGTTAAAGATGCGCGCGCTCAGAGACGCGCCTTCTCCGGAATTGTCATCCGCCAGAAGCAGGCGGCGAACCCTGGCGGATCCATCTCCTCGAGAATTATTCATTGCCGCCGGCAAGTATCAAAACACGAAAGGATAACCTAGGTCGTCGAAGACTTTCTTCATGTCCGAAAGGTGCTTGTTCCCAAGCTCGTCGAACCCGCCCAGATCACGGAAGTTTGCGAGAAATTCGTTCACCTGCAGGCGTAGTGTATCGTTCCCTTTTCGTAAGCCCACTGCCCAGGCTTCTTTCTGGAACGGTTCGAGGATGGCCTTCGTGGTGTCCTGCTGTCGAATCCAGTTTTTGTATATCGAGAGCTGGTCGTAGATAAATGCGTCGGCAGTACCTTGGACGACTTCGAGGACGCACTCCGCTTCGCGTTCGAGGACGAGCAGGCGCGCGTTGCCGAGTTTCTCTTGCGCGTACACGTGACCGGTAGTGCCGATTTTTACCGATACCGTCCGGCCCTCCTTGTTTAAGTCTTCAACCCGCTCAATTCCTCCCCCAGCGCGGGCGAGGATGGCGAGCCCGGTTTGGACGTACGGATCGGAAAAGTCGATTGATTTTGCCCGCTCCCCGGTGGCCGTCATGGAAGAAATGACAAGGTCGATCCTGCCGGTTTTCAGCGCGGGAATCAGGCCGTCAAAAGAAATGTTTTCAATGCGCACTTCCCGTCCCAGGTGCTCACCAAGCGCCCGGGCAAGATCGACGCTGACACCAACGGGATTTCCGGATTCGTCCGTCATTTCGAACGGCGGGTACGCCAACTCCATCCCCACCACGAGTTCTTCGGACGTGGATCGGGAGCAGCCCGGGAACACCGGGATCACGGCGGTAGCCAAGATCAGGAAAAAGTGTGTAATGCGCATGGCCCGTGACTATACCCCGAAACACTTCCGCTGAAAGCCCAGACTTTGCCGGCACGGTGGTGATTTCCGGGGCATCGGTGCCCTGCCCGCATCGGAACAAGGAATCAGAAAACGAGGCTCACGAGAGGTGCAAGCGCACTTCGTGGTCAATGCATACTTGAAAGACGGCTAAAGGTCGCCTACCTTCAATGTCCCTTTTGAAAGGAGGAGAGGTCAGAGGCACATCATGGAGCCACCCGCGCTACCCGAATATCCGGCATTTTCCTTGAGCAGGCTGATTCGCACCGTATTTGATCCGACGGAGGGAATGCGAATCGTAATCCTGATCGATCTCGAAGATCCCGAGGAGGTCACGAATTTCAACTTTCTGGCGAACGACGACTACAGCGTGCAACGATACGCTCACGACGTGTTCTACCGGGGGCTTCATCAGAGCACCATGAAGGAATGCGGCATGTCGGGCGGAGATTTCTTCGCGTATAAAATAACCGGCGGCAGTAACCTGGATCTTCCCGACATGGCGGTCGCTCCCGACGGATCGAAGTACAGCCTCGAGCGGGAGATTTATCCCAAGTACGACATCATTCTCTGTCTTTCGACCTACTCAGCGACCGCTCCTCTTACCGTCTTTGCCAAGCAGTACGGATTTCGGGGCGCCACCCTGCACGGTGTTAACGATGTCATTCTCAAATCCGGTCTGTGCGTGGACTACGACCAGATCGCCGGCGACGCCGAAAAACTCCGCCTGGGTATGACGCGCGCACAGCGATTTGAGATTGATTTCGAATTCCTGGGAACCAAGCGTACGTTGACGCTGTTCACCAACGGACAGGAAGCGCAGAAGAGCCAGGGGCTTTGTCGCGGGACCGCACCGGACGTTGCCAACTTGCCGGCAGGCGAGATCTATTACGTGCCGGAAGACGCCGAGGGCGAGTTCCCGTTGAAGTACGAGGGGAACGGGACCATCGGGTTGATGAAGGTGGCCGGGGGACGGATTCAAAACGCCACATTGGTGCAGGGAAGCCAGGAAGTTATCGATGCACATAATCGCAAGATCGAAGAGGATCCGGTGACCGGAGAGCTCGGAGAGCTCGGATTTGGAACCCAGATCCTGCCGGTGTCCGGCGCCGATATTCAGGACGAGAAGATTCGCGGCACCGTTCACGTCGCCACCGGTCGCAGCGACCACTTGGGCGGAGATCTGACCCCGGACCGCTTCGAACAGGCGCAGAATGCCACCCACGATGACATTCTGTTTGCGCCTCACAAAACGCCGGAGATCAACGTCGCGCAAGTACGCATGTACCGCGACGGTTTCGAATTCGTCCTGATCGAAAATTTCGTGCCTGCCGACTATATGCAGAGCCTGGTCGCCGAATAGCAGCAGTGAGCAACCTCTACGAGCAGGATGAGTTGCTGTCGCAGTACCTGCTGCTTCACTATGGCTCCGCCGAGGAAGTCCTGCCCTACCCGGAAGGTCCTTCCGCCGCCCTGAACTACCCGGCCCGATGTGTCAGGAAGCTACTTGACCGCGCCGCGCTGCCGGCGAACGCCCGCGCACTGGACGCAGGATGCGCCGTTGGCCGGTCAACGTTCGAGCTGGCCGCAGATTGTAGGGACGTCCTCGGAATTGACACCTCCGTGCGCTTTATCGACGCGGCCCGGACCCTTGCCGAGGACGGCTCTCTTTCACACTTCCGAATTGAGGAGGGGGACATTCGGACACCCATGCAGTTCCGGGTACCCGATTCCCTTCCCCGCTCCCGGGTCCGATTCGAAATAGGGGATGCCTGCGAGCTGAGCGGGGAGCTGGGCGCTCTCGACGTAGTATTTTGCGCAAACCTGATCGACCGGCTGCCCGATCCGCGGGGCTATCTGGATGCGCTTCCTTCCCTGATCGTGCCCGGAGGCCAGCTGCTTCTTACATCCCCTTTCACCTGGATGGAGGAATTCACGTCGCGAGAGAAATGGATCGGCGGCACGATGAAGGGGGGCAAGGCGTGTTATTCCTGGGACGTGCTATGCGACCATCTCCAGGGGCACTTCGAATTGAAAGAGACGGTTGATCTTCCGTTCCTGATTCGCGAGCACGCTCGAAAATTCCAGTGGAGTGTTGCGCGCGGCGGCCGGTGGATCCGGCGGTGAGGACCGTAGTAAAAGATCCCCGGCCCTCGCGGCCGGGAGGTTCAGGTTGCGTAGCCCCTAAAGATCGTGCAACGAACCCAAAAGGAGCCCGGCAGGAGAGCGATGAGTAAGTGATTCTCGGTCTCGACTCTATATTCCTTTTCTATGCGAAGGCTCAGTGGTAAGAGATTTGCTAGCCAAGGAAGAACGGCGTGCCTGTTTTCTGGGCGCGGAGATCTGACATATGCTGGACCAGCTCGCCACAAAAATTAAAAACAAGACCGCCATCATCGGAACCATTGGGCTCGGATATGTTGGACTCCCCTTGTGCGCCGCCTTTGAAAAGGCCGGATTCCAGGTTCTTGGATTCGACGTTGATCCGAAAAAGATTCGTCTGCTCGGTGCCGGGCAGAATTATCTGAAACATCTCGGAGCTCAATTTGTCGCCGAGATCCATGAATCAGGCAGGTTCGAGGCGACCAACGATTTTTCGCGCCTGGCCGAGGCGGATGCGATCCTGGTCTGTGTTCCCACCCCGCTGGGGGAACACCTGGAACCGGATCTGTCTTTTGTCGAGTCCTCGGCTGATTACATCGCCGATACACTTCGGCCCGGCCAGTTGGTGGTGCTCGAATCCACGACGTATCCGGGAACCACCCGCATGGTCGTGCTGCCTCGGCTCCAAGCCTCCGCGCGGGAATACGGAAAGGATTACGCCCTCGCCTATTCGCCTGAGCGCGAGGATCCGGGGCGACAGGATTTTACGACCCAGACCATTCCCAAGCTGGTGGGCGGTCTCGACGAAGAGAGCGGAAACCTCGCGGAGCAGTTGTACCGGAGCGCGTTTACCCAGGTCGTTCGGGTCCGGAACTCGGAGGTCGCGGAGGCCGCGAAACTGCTTGAAAACATCTACCGCGCGGTAAACATCGCGATGGTGAACGAAATGAAAATCCTTCTGGATGCCATGGGCATTGATGTCTGGGAAGTGGTGGATGCAGCGGCCACCAAGCCATTCGGGTTCCAGGCATTTTACCCGGGGCCGGGACTGGGCGGTCACTGCATCCCCATCGATCCCTTCTACCTTTCCTGGCGAGCCCGGGAGATTGGCCTTCCCACCCGGTTCATCGAGCTGGCGGGCGAGATAAATCATGCCATGCCGCGCTACGTTGTTCAGCGCACCGTGCTCGCATTGAACAGCCACGGCAAGGCGGTGCAAGACTCGCGAATTCTGATTCTGGGACTCGCCTATAAACCCGATGTCGACGATGTGCGGGAAAGCCCGAGCCTCGAACTCATCGTCCAACTCCGCGAGATCGGCGCAAAGGTGGACTTTCACGATCCGCATATCGAGGCAACGCATCGAATGCGACACTACGATCTGAAAATGAAATGCGTGGAGCTTTCGCCAGAAGCTCTGGCCTCTTACGATTGTGTTGTCATTGCAACGCATCACAGCGCCTATGACTGGCAGGAGATCGCGGATCACGCCGGGCTGGTTGTGGACACCCGTGGCGCAATGCGGAACGTCGAGGGCGAACGGGACCATATCTGGTCCGCCTGATCCGTCAGCGGCGGCTGATTCATCATGCCGACTTATCGTCAAGCCTGCCTCAC
>CAUZEO010000353.1:0-5370 GCA_963578625.1 Kiritimatiellia bacterium
GCACGGTAACCGGGTTTTCCGACAGGCAGGCGAGGACATCACCGACCTGATGGTACGCCTGGCGGACGCGGTGAATAACGATCCTGATTTAATGGGCAGTGACGGCGTAGAGCTCAAGTACATCAATTCCTTTTCCGCCATCAACGTCGAAGCGTATGTCGTTGCACGGACCAAAGGCTGGGACACCTACAACATCCAGACCGACTATGACGCACTAGGCGGTCCGATCGACGGTCCCAACTACGATGGACCGATGTTGTCCAACGAGTCGGTCATGTCGGCACGAGGCGCGGTTTTCATTTCCCTGGGCGTGACGAATCTTGTGGGATCTTATGATTTGGATACGACGCTGCTGGAAGATGGCCCGCACACGCTGCGCATCACCGCCTACGATGGGTCGTCCGTTCGCAGCCAGGGGCATCACACTGTTCCTTTCATTGTTGCCAATCATTCACTCACGTGTTCGCTCGACACCCCCGCGACGGCAAATGCCTTTCTTGAGAACCAGGACCTTCACCTGGATGCGTTGGCAACCGGCGGAGCGGGGACCGTGACGTCCGTGCAGTTTTTCGTTGAAGGGAAGATCGCTGGAACGGATCTCAGTCCGCCCTATCGAGTCACCGTCAACCTCGCGCAATATGGCGTGGGAACGGTGGGTGTACAGGCGCTTGCCGTCAATGATGCGGGTGAGCGAGCCTTGAGCAGTCTGATCGAAATCCTGATTCTCGATACCGACGACACGGATGCCGACGGACTCCCGGACGGGTGGGAGCTTTTACACTTCAATTCGCTTCCTTCCACGGATGGAACCGGCGATGCAGATGCCGACTTCATCTCGGATTACGACGAGTTCGTTGCGGATACGGATCCGAATGATTTCAATCACTTTTTCATCGCCACCGACACCGGGGTTGTCGGCAGCCCGCAGACCGCACAGGTGACATTCGTTTCAAATCCAACGCGGAATTATGAAGTTGAAGTGAACGAATCCCCGTCGCTGCAGCCCGCTGCATGGCTTTCGAAAACGGCTCCGTTTCCCGGCGAACCCGGTCAGACTACGTGGACGGACACCAACGCTGTTCCCTCCTCCAGCACCGGGGTCGTGTACCGGGTGCGCGCGGCAGTGCCGTGAGGCCGGGACGTGATCAGTACTCAAAGCTGCTTTCGCCGATGTACTCCCGCAAAATCGAAGAGGCGGGCACCAAATCCGCGGACGCGGCGAGGAAATATCCGAGAAACTCGAGAAGTCGCCGGGCATTCGCGTATTCAGGCTGATCGGGTTTTACTTCTACCAGGAGCGGTTCGGCGAGAGGTTTCAGAATTGCCATCTCATATTCGAGCGCGGAATTGAACATGATGTCCGCATGCGGCTGATTGGGGAAAATCCACTCCTTTTCACCGCGGCGAACGCTTGCCCACATTTGCAAAGTGCGAAGCGCGGAATGGCCGCGAAATTCGTGGTCGCGAATCATGCGGCGGAGAAGCCGCGAGTCCGTGGTGGAAATTCGGTTGTGCCGGTCGAGATTCAACTGTCCGAGAGCGCTGATATAGACCTTGTATTGGCATTCCCGGGGCAGCGCTTCGGTGAGCCTCGGGTTCAGGCAGTGTATGCCTTCCAGGATGAGGGTTTGGCCGCGCTGCAACTGCAGCGTATTGCCGTTAAACTCCCGGGCACCGGTGTTGAAGTTGAATCGTGGAATTTCCACTTCCCTGCCCAGCGAAAGCTGCAGGAGGTGGTCGTTGAGAAACGGGAGGTCGATCGCTTCGACGTGCTCGAAATTCAGGTCGCCATTTTCATCCCGCGGCGTATCTTTTCGATCGAGAAAGTAGTCGTCGATTGAAACCGTGGCGGGTAGCATGCCGTTGACGCGCAACTGGACCATCAGCCGCTTGGAAAGAGTTGTTTTCCCGGCGGAAGACGGGCCCGCAATGAATACGAATCGCACTTCGTCGGCGTGGGCGGAAATTTTGTCGGCAATTTCAGCAATCTTTTTTTCGTGAAGAGCCTCCGAGATTTGAATGAAGTCGCCGATTTCATCATTCGCGATTTTCTCGTTCAACTGGCCGACGGTACTGAGTCCGAGAATCCTGCCCCATCTTTTGTGTTCATTGAAAATGCTGAATAGCTGCGGCTGGTCCGTGAACGCAGGAAGGTGATGTGGATCTTCCCGGTCCGGGAATTGAAGTACGAAACCATTGTGATAGGGGTATAGCGCGAAGAAGGGCAGCATCCCCGTGCGGGACGCCATGACTCCGTGCGCCAGGTCAGAGAAATCTCCGCAATTGTAGACGACAATGATCGAAGGATTTCGGAACCGGAGCAGGTTGTATTTATCTCTCTGTGCTTCTGCTTCAAACTGCTTCAGAGCGTCGACGTACGAGAGCTTGCTCCGGACGATCGGCAGATCTTTTTCCACCAGTGCGTGCAGTTCGTTCTCGATGGTCGTAATTTCCGCCTCGGTGATGGCGGAGGTCTCGCGCTCAAACGTGCAATAAAACCCGGTTCCGATGGAGTGCTCGATGCTGAACCGAACCTCCGGGAATCGCTCGCGAACGACTTTGGCCAGAAGAAAACAGAGAGAACGGCGGTAGATCCGGTATCCGGCCTGGTTCCGGAGAGTGATCGGGACCACGGCACAATTCACTTCCAAGGCGAAGGAAAGGGAGACGTCATCGTTGTTCACAAGGGCACCGATATACGCGAGGCCGTCCGGCGATGTGTCGGTCTTCAGAACTTCTCCGACGCGGGTGCTGACCGGAAATTCTTGAGATCGCCCATCACCAAGGCGGACAAGAATGTTGCCGTTCGATGATTCCATTTTCCCCCCCCCGGTGTTTTTTTTCTCGCCAATTCCGGCTTCATCTTTCACGTTCCCGAACCACCGGATCGCGCACTATACGGTCGCGTTCTAGGATTGGCAAAGAGGATCTGGGATTCATGGCAACGGAAGAGTCGCGAACAAAGGACGCCCTGCGGGGCGTTTTGATTCGATGGACCAACGTTTCGGTATCGCGCAAGGCCGCGTACCGCGCGCTGAAGCAATTCCTTGGGCCGCTTTCGGGACATCGTTGCCTTTTAGTGGTGGCGGAAGACGTTCTGGCATCTTCGCGCCTGATGGATGAGGAGGGGGAGTGGGCTTGCGTATCCGTCCTGGAGGAGCCCGGGCCCGTTGCCGCGTCCGTGCTGGGTGACCGGTTGCAGTCCGTCCTCGAGGGACGTTTTCCTTTTTCTGACAGTGAATTCGACGACGTGGTGTTGGATCACTCTCTGGAGCATTTCGAGAATGATCGCGAGTTCATTGCCGAATGTCACCGAATTCTAAAAGAATCGGGCCGCTTGGTCGTTATGACCCGAGCCGAACGCAGCTTCAGTTTCGTCGGACCGCTGGGTCGTATGGTGGGGAAACGTCCTGTCGGGCGGGGCAACATTCGCCGTGGATATACGGAGGCACGCCTGTTCGACACTTTAAAGGACGGATTCAACACGGAGCAAGTCGACACCTGGTCCCGGTTCCTCGTTGAAATGACCGAAATCTTGATCCATTTGATGGTCGTTTTGGCCGGGGCCGGCCGAAAACCAGGTTCCGGACAAGTCGGTGACGAAGACCGGACTCTGGTCACTTACCGCAAGGTGGTACGGATCCACACTTGGGTCTACCCCCTGGCCCTGCTGGCGGCGTTACTCGACAAAGTGCTGATTTTTCTCCGCGGGCATGCGTTGGGTGTTGTGGCTCGCCGCCGAACCTGGAAGCCCAGGGTCACGCCAACCCTTGTGGATGGTCGCTCCATCGCCGATGCTACGATTAACACGAGAATTGGCTCCGCCGGGCCTTTTTAGGGTAAATATTGGGAAATCCTGCTATTGACACTTTACGGAAAACTGGTAGCTTGTCGCGCTTCTCAATCGGCAAGGATGACGATTTATGAAACGCACATACCAACCTTCGCGAATCAAGCGTGCCAGGAAGCACGGTTTTCGTAAGCGAATGTCTACGAGGCACGGCCGCGAAATTATTCGGCGGCGCCGGCAGAAGGGCCGGAAACGCCTTGCAGTCTAAGGGGGGCGGGCCGTGGCAACGCCGGAAGGCGCAACGGACCGCGGCTTGTCCAGTTCGCAGCGAATCTCACGTTCTCAGGAATTTCTGGAGGCATATAGCCAGGAACGCAAGTGGGTGGGCCGCGCTATGGTGCTGTTCCTGCGCGAGGGCAAAGGTGCCTCGCTCCGACTGGGTGTTGTTGCGAGCAAGAAAGTGGGCAAAGCACATCAGCGAAACCGGGCCCGCCGCCGGCTTCGGGAAGCTTGGCGGCTCAATCGCCATTGTTTCGATGGGGCAGTGGATGTGGTGCTGGTGGCCCGGCGGGGAGCCGTCAGTGAACCCTTTGAGCGGATCGAATGGGAATTAATGAAGTTGGCGCGGCGAGCGGGTCTCGTGCATTCCGCCGGGTAGGTATCGGAGGCCGGGTATGCAGTGGCTCATCGTCAGATTGATTCGTCTTTACCAGTTTACGGTTTCGCCCTGGCTAGGGTCCTGCTGCCGTTTTTATCCATCGTGTTCCGCATACAGTCTTGAGGCGGTAAAGCATCACGGGTGTATTCGCGGCGTATTGCTTGGCGCCTGGAGGATTGCAAGATGCCATCCTTTTCATCCCGGCGGGTTTGATCCGGTGCCCGGAGCTACCCATGAATCCCGCGGCGAAGCGAGGACCCGTTCCGAATGAATCGTAAGGACATTGGGATTCTGTCCTTCCTGATCCTGCTTCTGATGGCTTGGACGATGTTTGGGCCCGTTTTGGAGCGCAAACTCTTTCCCCCCGACCCTTGGGAAGAGAGCAGGCCGGAAGCACCGCCCGCAACCGTGAAAACCGGAGCACCGCCCGCCGCCGGTGAAACAATCGCCACCGGGCGCCCGGAATCGGCAATCGTGCCCGCCGTCGAACCGACTTCGCTTCAACCCCTGGGGCCCGAGAAGACTGTCACGCTTACCAATGCAGTGGTTTCGGTTACGCTGTCCACGCACGGCGCTTCCGTCAATGGCGCGGTGGTTACCACCTACAAAGATGAAATGGCCGCGGATTCAGGTCCCGTCACGCTGTCTTTCACGAACGGGCGCGCACTCGCGTACGCAGACTTGGTCGGACTTGACGAATTCTCAAGTTTCGCGGTGCTGGAATCGGATGGGGCGCAGGTAGCAGCCATGCGGGGCGTCGATGCGAACGGACTGCGTTTGGACCGGCGCTTTGAGCTGGACGACCAGTACATGATCCACGTCACGGACACGTTCACGGGTCCCCCTGGAGTAACGGTTCAAATCCCTGAACATCTCATCAAACTTGGTTCGATGTCGGAGCAAGGATCGGGCAAGAGCCTGT
>CAUZEO010000354.1:0-5353 GCA_963578625.1 Kiritimatiellia bacterium
ACGGCAAGGCGGTGTGGTGCTCGAACTTTTCCGAGAAGGAAACCACCAGCGGCCCCCCGGAAGACAAGCGCGTGCTCTCTCCACAGTATGTCCGGCGCGAGTTCTGGGCCGCGTTCGCGCGGGGACTTCAGGGCGCATTCCTGTGGATCTGGATGCCCAACCAACTCGAAAAAATGAGCCTGCTCGAACCCCGGACGGACGGGACGCTGACCGAAATCCCGGCGGTGGAAGCCATGGCGCAGATCGCGGATTTCATGGAATTATGGTGGCCTTCCCTGGAAACCTTCTCCCCCGAGCCGGCGCGGATCCTTGTGCACGATCCCAACACATCACTCATTGGAAGCTTTTGGGATTTCGCCGATCCTACTCCAATCTGGGCACAGTGGGACACGGATATTCCCGCCGCGCAGAGCTACGACACGCTGCTCGTGTTTCTGGCGGAGAGCAACCGCCGTTTCACCATGAGCTGGGACGACGTCCTTGCGCAGCGGCTCAACCCCACGGACCACGATGTTCTGTGCCTGACGGGCAACCACAACATGACGACCGGAGTGGTGCAGACGGTCCGCGATTGGATCCTGGCCGGCCGACCGGCCATCCTGGACGACCGGACCGGCAAGTTCGATCCCCTCGGGAACACCGTTGACGCATTGGCCGACTTGTTCGGCCTGTCCCACGTCCTGGTTCTCCAGGGCATCAACTGGTACGGCAACCCGACCGAGACGGCTCGCATCGCCCCGTTTCTTGATCTGCATGCGCCCCTGCCCTACACGCTCACTCAACCGGCGGTCGATCCGGACGACCTGCTGACGGTGGAACGGATGCAGGCACCGAACGGAGACGAGTTGGCGGTGGTCTCGCGCCGGGGCACATCCGGCACTACCGCGGACCGCCTCGAGTTTTCCCTGCAATGGCACAGAGGCCACGGTTCCTACACCGTGATCGACCCGTTCGCCCGGGGAGTGAATGCCGGTACCATGCCACCCTGGCCGATCTGCGATCGATCGATCGTCACGCTCGAGGGGCACCAGGACGCCCTGCTGATCCTGGCCGGGGACCCGGATCCGCCGTTCCCGTGGGACTGCGGCTTTTCGGTTTTCGAGGAGCGGTTTACCGCCAACACGTTCAATGAAACCGGCTCCGAGATCGCGCCGCCCTTTACGCTCGGGACGCTGGCGTTTTTCGAAGACGAAGCGCTTCGCATTCAGACGGCCACCGGCACCGAATCCGCCTACCGCGCCTTTCCCTCCGGCGTCACCGGGTCCGGGTACGCGGTGGAGTTCGACGTCACCGTGAACGCGAATACCGGGGACGGCTTTCAGCTCCTGCAGACGATCGACACCTTGGGGGCGTGGCAGGTCGGTATCATCCTGACCGTGACATCGCATGCGCCGAGCCAAACCTCGGATCTTCGGGTTATGCATACTGGTGGAACGGTGCAGGCCGGTCTCAGCATGCCCTGGGGCTTGAATCATCACATCCGGGTTCACTACCGGGGCGACGGCACCAACCAAGCCGATCTCTACGTGGACAGTGTCCTCGTGAACACCTACACGGAAATGACACCTGGCGCCACGGTCGACTTCATCCAGTGGGGCGACGCGTTTCAAACCACCGCGTACGGGGATGTCACGCTGGACAACATCGAGACCTTGTTGGTCGACCCGGACCCTTGATCAACATTTTCAACCCGGAAATGTAGCGGAACTCGCCAGAGTTCCGCGATTTGACTTAGCCCGACGGTTGAGCTGAATTCCATCTGTCCAACACGTCGATGCTGTAGATGAGATTCCGCGGCAGGTGGAAGGGATCTTTCACCGGCATTACGATCACATCCGACGAGGGTTCGCCCTCGCGGGTCAGATTGCGGTACCACTCCCCGTGCTCCGGGACGGGATAGTGGGTGAAGCAGTATTCGTGCACCTTGTCGTACCACGTGAGGCACCAGGGCTCCTCTGTATGTTCCCATGCGAGCAGGAGGGCATACAGTGCCTCCCCCTGCGGCCACCAGCGTTTCGCGTCCGCCGAATCCCAGGCGATGTCCCGCCGGTGATCGGCGTCGATGGCCAGGTAGATGCCTCCGTATTCCTCGTCCCATCCCAATTCGAGGTGACGGCGCACCAGGCGGCACGCTTCGCTGATTCGTCGCGTGTCGCCGGCGTGGCGGGCGATGTGAATCTGAAACCACATGTCCTCGATAACGTGGCCGGGCACAATGGTTGTTCCCTCCGGTGCTGGATACTCGTGGTTGTCATCGGAAATCCGCTCCAACAATACATCGCGATCCGGACGGTAGAAGTGGTTGAAGATCTCGTCCGATTGATTTTGTGCGGCGCGCAGGTAGCGCGGATCATCGAGAAAACGCCCCAGTTTCCACAGCGCAAACGAAAACATCATGGGAATGCCGTGAACTTTTGCGCCGCGGGGAACCGGATACGGATTGTGTGGGAGGGTGTCATGCGGTTGTTTCAACCGTTCGATCATACAATCCGCTGTTTTCCGGGCACGCGAAATCACTTCGTCCGCCGACGCCGAATCCGCCCGGGCCAGCTCGACCAGGCCGTCGATCGCCAGACCATCGGTATAGATCGACTCGTATCCGTCCATCACTCGCCCGTCATGCGCCAGGCGGAAATTCCAGCCGCCCGCCTCCTCGTTCCACCCGGTCCGCGCCGTGAAATCGTATACATGCCGGGCCAGGTGCAGCCATTTTTCGTCGGGTTCCACCGAGCGGTACAGTTTGCTGAACAACCAGACGAGGCGCCACTGGCTCCAGAGAAACTTGTCGCGGCTGATGACCGCCCCGTCATCGGCGATACAGGTATTGACCCCGCCGGCAGGATCCACTCCGTGGCGCACCCAGAACGGCATGAGGTTCTCCATGAGCTGGGCATGAAGAAAATCACGAAGTGCTTTCAGATCGAATGTCGCATTGACTATGATCATTGGATGCGACTCGAACATAGAGGGCGGAAGCAGTTTCTGAAAGGCTCATTTGGCGGCGGGGGGGATAACCTGTTTGTCGATGCCGGCGGCGTCATGCGGCGGATCATGGACAACGACCTGAACGGAGACGGCCATTTCGATATCGTCCTGCCCAACAGTCACGGGTATATCGAACGCGGTCCAACCTGCATTTACACCCTGAGGGAGGGTGAATGGGGAAAGCATGAGCTTCCGCATGACAGTTGCTGGACCCCCGTCGTGACGGATGTGGACGGAGACGGCTTCCTGGATCTCATCATCGCAAACGGAGAAAACGGCATCACGTCGGAGTTGTCGTCCTACATCTACTGGGGAGGACCCGGCGGTCTGACCGGCGAGCGCACCGAGTTCCTGACGACCGGGGCCTACGATGCGGCGGCGTGGGATTTGACCGGCAACGGCCTGAAAGATGTCCTCTTCACCTCGGCCTGGCTTGACCACCACAACGCCGGCGGGCGCCTCGACCAGAAAGTGTTTGTTCAAACTTCGCCCCGGCAATTTGAAGAAGCGACCGAAGAGTACAAGATCGCGGGCATGGCCACCACATCGCTGCTTTGCGAGGACCTGAACGGGGACGGGCATCCCGAAATCGTGCTGGCAAACTACCGCGAGGGATACAACTACGATACGGATTCGTATTGCTACCTCGGTTCCGCGGACGGTTTCGACATAAATAACCCGCTGCGCCTGCCCACCCACTACGCGCTGAAGGTCCTGGCCGCGGATCTGAACGGAGACGGGTTCAAGGAACTGCTGTTTTCCGGGGGGGACCAGGTCATGATTTACTGGAACGAACGGGGGACCTTCCAGGCGACGCGCCGGACGGTCCTCGACATCAAGGGCGTCGACAGCCAGTTCAGCGCCGGGGCTTTACCCCTGGACGTCGCGGATGTCGACGGCGACGGCATCCCCGAGCTCGTGATCGGCACCATCGAAGGGGTTGAGATTCGAAAGACCGACCGCCTCGATCACGCCTGGAAAAAACTGCCCTGCGCAAATTGCATGGGAATCAACGCCGCGGATATCAGGGGAACGGGGCGCATGGACATCGTTGCGTGCCATTACTACTCCGAGACGTCGTATGACGCGGAGTCCCTTGTGTTCTGGAACGGCGAGCACGGGCTTCATCCCGAAAACGCTACGGCGCTGGAAACGCACGGACCGATGGGATGCGTGGCCGCAGACTTCGACGACGACGGAATCATGGAGATCATTTTCTGCAACACCATGCGGGGGCCGTCTCAATACCATCCCGCCTTTCCGGTCTTTGCCTACTTCGGCACATCCGACCACCAATACAAGCCCGAGAATCGCAGGGACTATCCCGTCACCTATGGGAGCAATGCCTACGCAGTGGCGGATGTCGACAACGATGGCTTCGTGGAGTTGATTCTCACGACGGAGGGAAGCCTCCGCATTTTCAAGGGGACTCCGGACGGCCCCGATCCCTCCGACTACTACGACCTGATGCACACCGATGGGAAACTCGTGCTCGTGGGCGGCGTATTGGTGGGTGACTTCAACCGGAATGGTTGGCTGGACCTTATCATGGCTCCCTATGTATATGGGAATTCAAAAGAGGAACTGGATAACTCCGTTTTTCTATACTTCGGTGGCCCCGATGGATATTCGGACGACCGGCGTATCTCACTGCCTGCTTTTCTTCGCATGTCCAAGGCGATTGAAGCGACCGACATTAACAACGATGGATATATCGATTTCCTCTTCGGCAGCGAAGACGGATACATCGGCGTCTACTACGGAGGACCGGAAGGGCTCAGCCGGGAACGGGCCGGCAGGATCGATCTGAAGGAATACCACGGGGCGAGCATTCAGGGAATCACTGCTGCCGACATTGACAAAGATGGTTGGCCGGAGTTGATTGTATCCACCGCGGGTCATTACACACGCCGCCCGAGCCATGTGTTCGTCCTGAGAGACGGAAGGAACGGTTACCCCAAGGACCGCCAAACGATGTTCGAAACCGGAGGAACGGTCGGCTTTCCGGATCTCGCCGATCTGAATGGCAACGGAAACCTGGACTTGCTCGTACCCTTTTACTCCACTCACGAATCACGAGAGCTTCCCGCGAGGATTTTCCAGGGTGACGGCAACGGTGACTTCGATTGGGACAACCCGCTCCGGATAGATTGCCTGGCATCCATCGCGTTTTGCCCGGTGGATCTCAGAGGAAACGGCTATCCGGATTTGTTTATCTGTTGTCACCGCAATGATCTGGGCCATAAGGTCGATTCCATGCTCGTCATGAATGGACCGGAGGGTCTGGATATAGAAAATGCCCGGGGAATTCTCGGATACGGACCGCATTGTTTTACCAACAGGAACCAGGGAAACTCCCTGGATCGGA
>CAUZEO010000355.1:0-5346 GCA_963578625.1 Kiritimatiellia bacterium
GCAGCGAGAAGGAAGGGCTGAGGGCGTGCTATACGGTGGGCGGGGAAGTCTACCGGACGAACGCGGTCGCGCCGGAGGTAGACAGGCAAGCAAACGGCTACCGTCTGCCGACGGAGGCGGAATGGGAGAAGGCGGCGCGTGGGGGCGCGGCAAACCTGAGGTTCCCGTGGAGCGACACCAGCACGATCCAGCACACGCGGGCGAACTACAGGGCCTTCACCGGCAGTTACGCGTACGACACCAGCGCGCAGGATGGATACCATCCCGATTACGATGATAACCCGGAGCCGTACACCAGTCCGGTGGGAACGTTTGCGCCGAACGGGTATGGGTTGTACGACATGGCGGGGAACCAGTGGGAGTGGTGCGAGGATGTTTATGTGGATAGTTATGAGGGAACTCCGACCGATGGCAGTGCGCAAACCTCGGGAGGCCCGTACCGCGTCTCTCGCGCTGCGCGGGTGCACGCCCGCTCAGAGTCGGCCTGAAGGAGCGCCTTTATGGGCAAGAAGCTGCCAAAACAGAGTCCGTAAGGCAAGATTCTTGTTGAAGCGCGCTCCAGTTCGTGTCCGGAGCATGCCCGGTGCCTCATTGCGGAGCCGCTTTGCTCTGCAATGTCCGGATTGATGACAACCCCGTCTCCCGCAGGAATTCATCCCTTTGCGTACATCATGGCGAGTCTGGTGTCGTAATCGGTACTGTCAATCAGCTGAGATCGGAGATAATGCGGAACTGCAAGTTCGTTAGAAGCGGCCGCTCACCGGGGAGGTGTCCCGTCGCCAGAAAAGAAAGCAGACACAGGCTGGTGACCGCGGGCTCCCCAACGTCGTCCGTGGGAAAAGACTGTATGGTGTAAATACTCGTTCGTCCGCAATTGCCCTGAAAGTCGAATCCTTACCGCGAACATCCACGGCAAAATTGACAGGATCGATCATTTGCCCCGGTCTTCAAGGATTTTGAGTTGGTCGGTGGGAACTATTTCATGTTCCGGATTCACGGCGATCCTGGGGTTGTGCCAGTCCGCGGCGGTGGGGCCGTGTACCCGTCCATCGGAAAGAAATTCGAGCATTACATATTTTCCGGCGTAGGAACTGACATTGATCGTGAAGGAATGGACCTTGAAGGGTCGTTTTCCGGCCGGGACCCGCATGATTTCCTTACCGTTGATTCGGATCACCGCGTCGCCGGCGGTTATGAGGGACTCCTCGCGCATGCCGTACCCACCCTGGATCAGGATCACCCCGGATTCGGGCATCTTGCCGATGATAACGCCGGTCCCGGTGACATGGGTGTAGAATCCGTTTATATATCGCATCTTTCGGACGGGACCTTCCGTCGAATAATCCAGGACCTGGTGTTGACCCAGGTAGAACGGACGTTGAAGCATCGAAACCTGCCACGGCAACTCACTCCACGGTCCGGATAGTTCATTTTTTCTTTTCTGAAAAGCGATCAGGCTCCCCGGTTGTTCTGCCGTGGCATCGATGGTGGCCGTCGCGGTCCGGGTCTTTGGGTCAACGGTCACTTCTTCCCCGTTCAGAAACACCAGCATGTTTTCCGGAACAACCATCCCAATGCTGCCGTGCCCGGTAAATGTCAGCCGGTAAAACGATCGATCGTCGGAGTGATGCACGGGAAGAATGCGCAAAGGATTGCTGTAGTGAAAACAAAAGTCTTCCGGAATCGAAGTCAGATGAAAGCGGTCCGTGGTCAAGGTTTTGCTTTCGTCCAACGAATACGTCTTCTCGGGAATAAGCCCAAGGATCGTCTCGTCATTGTACGTCATCCAGTCGGCGACATGGTCTTCAATGCCGGGGGAAACTTCGGTGATGACGCCTCCCTGCCTGGGCCACGATGATATGCCCGAAATACGAGTTCCAATCCATTTCGGTTCTTGGCGAGGTTCATAAACGACCAGTCCGCGCCGGGCGGGGTGTTTCTCGTAGTAGGCGGTGACACCGTTTCGTCCCTGGTACCCGAATAGACGGATGCCCTCCGGAGGCACTTTCCCTGTGGCCACGGGAGCTACCCCGTGGCTGGGATGAAAAGCAAATTTTGTAAAGGGAGTACGGGGTAATCTTGGGTCCGGCACCAGGCCATAATCCTGGAAGGCCCTGCTTATGGCCATCCAGGAATCGTTCAATCCCCCGCCGGGGATCATGAAACCATAACTCTGGACCGCATCAAGCATGTCCACGTCGGTGGGCATGCTGGTAATGCCTGCGGGAAGAATTTTCAGGTATCGCCGAAAAATATATCCGCTCAATGGATGCCCGAGGGGCATCTGGTTGAGAGCGAAAGATGCATGACGTACCGTCATTGGATTGAACTGCTCGGTCTCGACCGCTACATGGGGGTAGGCCTCCTTGATTTCCCGGGCGAGTGTCATGACGCCCTCGATGGCGGTCATGCCGTCCACCATAAACGCACCGGTGGGGGCCATGGATTCGTCGATGTAGATCAGGTCGACACCTACCTCAACCGCGTGACGCATTTGCTTGATCAAGTATTCACGCCAATCTTTTAAGGCGGTCGAGCAGTACCGGTGGCGGCCGGCTCCGGGAACCTCCTGATAGGTCTTGTTCCCTTTTTCGTCTATGCCGGTTACGGCGAATCCACGCTCAAAACGTTTGAGCAATTCCTTGTTGTTCTTGCCTACACCGGAGGTATTAAAATGAGCCCCCACGTGAAAACCGAGGTCCCTTGCATGCTTAAACCAGCGTTGTGCTGTTTCGTTGACCCGGTAATCCGGGTACCCGTAATCCATAGGAAGTTCGCGCCAGCCCACCATCCTTCCGATCATGGTGCGGGAGGGTATTACCTCCCTGGCCAATTTATCCAGGCCGTCAAAATTACCGAGCCGCACGTAGGCCTGGGCCTCAATGTCCTTGATCCAGGACGGCGACTGTTTTTCGATAGGAACAAAACCAGCGCCTTTCTCCATCCACTCGACAAAGGGATCAACCGCATCGGCCCAGTTATCCTGATAGGTTCGGATACGGATTTCAAACATCCCAGGTTCGTTGGTTTTAACAGGAAATCCGCGCACCAGGGTGGCATCCACGGTTTGGCCGCGACCCATTAACAATATATTGGCGGGGCCGATATTTTCTGCTCGTCCCTCCAGGAACCACCCCCCCTGATTCCCCTCGAACAGGGCTACATTCGGCTGGATGTAGCTTCTGCTTATCCCGTTATGCACATCGCCCTGGGAGCCGGTCCATGGGGCGGAAAGTACATGACCAGCTCCATATACGGATACCCAGACTACGCTATGCTCGACGATATCGCATCCCGGGAACAGCATGCTGAAGCGGTCCACGGGTTGGGGTGTTTTCGCGGAGGTATTTAGAATGAGATCACCGTCTCCAGGCTCCAAGGTCCAACGTATGGTCCACTCCGTTCCGTCCGAGCCATTGAAAATTATGGTCGCGGATTCATTCTTTAATTCCTGTGATATTTCGCCTTCGTCTAAATTCACTCCTGAAGAGCCGAACAGGGGGATGTTGGGGGACAGGGAAACCGGGTCGATCGAGAGCAGGGTCTTCCCGGATGGAAGTTCTTTAAGCTCAACCAGGCGACCCGCCTGGAAGCGGGCCGAAAGACGGTTGTTTTTCAGAGATGCCATATACTTCGCTCTCCTCCAATCTCCTGCTTCCGCATTGTCCGCGGCCGCGGTAAGGCAGCCTACCGTCCATATCGTCAAAAGCATGAAGAGGGTATGAATCCATCTCATCAACTTGAATCTCCTGTTGGGGTGGGAGTCTTTTTGCCGTCGGTTAGGGAGTACTATGCAAGGATTTCGGTTTCGTGTATATCCTCTATTAACCCATGAAAACCTCTTTTATCAGCGAATTCAAAAATCCACCCGCGGCTTATCGGGGGAAACCGTTTTGGGCCTGGAACGGGAAGTTAGATCCGAAGGAATTACGCCGCCAGGTTCGGATGGGTAGCGGGGTCAGCCCTTTGTTTAATGTTTTACGAACTCTCTGCGAGATTCACTTCCAGTTTACCGACGAGGCTGCGCAATGCGCGATCTGACTGCATTGCGCCTTCGAGCTTCCGCAACTGGGTACTGACGGAGCATACGGTACCGATCCCAAGCTGGGCTCCCGCCTCCCGCTGCGTCAGCCCGCTGAAACGAACCAGGCATCGCGCCGCGATGGCTCGATCCCAAACGTTCCGCCGCCGCCGACGTAACTCCGCTACAGGCACGCCCAGGGCTGTGGGTGCCGAAAACCCCATCCCGTAGGGTCAAAGAACTCGAACGAACTTTTCGTTCTTTGAAATCAGGATAGTACGCCGCCATCACAACTCGGTTCTCGGCCGAATCTGAGACGATGTGATCCGTGACGCGATCCAGCCAAGGAAAGTCGGGCTATGATGCTGGACCAGGGCGGAGTGATCCTGGGAAATTGACGGAGCAAGCACGAACAGCAACCTACTCTTTTCCTTGGGCTTCATTCTGATTGCTTTTCATCTGTTCCAGATATGGTTCAATAATGAGTTGCTCGATAACTCGTTCAATGATGTCGAGGATTCGATGGCAGTCATAGCTTGACGGAGTGTGGGCCTCGTGAACGACTTTGTTTCCAAGTGTTCGAACTTCCGTCATGAGCTTTTGATCGCGAGACGTGAGAAATCCTTCTTCGACAAGGTACTTCACGCCCTCGCTAAACGTCTTTGGCTTGCCCCGTATTTCCACTAGTAACTGTTCCTGAACGGCGCGGACCCCCATTACCGTGACAAGTTCGGCGCCGGCGTTGAAGGCCTTATAAATATCCTCAAGAAGCTCCAGGATCGCCGGATCTCGGAATGCATCGGTCTCCATTTTTTCCACCCACCATGGCGCTTTTCTGATGAATATGGAAGGGTAGAAGTCAGGCTCATCCGTTTGCCTATACTCGGGGGCATTACGCGGACCGAACGTATTTATTTGGAAATAATGCGGTGCGACGCAGAGCACGACTGCGCCGCACCCACAGCATTTCAGGAGATTGTACGTCGTCTTCGGTGGGGAAACCCAATCAGGGTCATCACGTGGGTGATCGACGGTCTCGGTAAAGAGAATGTTATGAGAGCGCCATCCCGTACAGAACGAGCATGGTGCTTTTACACTTTCAGTATCCATTGGATTTTGTGTTCAGAATTGTTCGAAAGTCCGTAACGATTCTCGGGACGCTGGAGATCGGGGTGCGGGGGTCTGTCCGCTCATAGACCTCCTCAATGGCCTCCTGGTTCGCTTCCAGTCTCTGGTAGACCTGCTCAAGGCTCTTCATGGTCTCACCCGGCGCACCGGGAGGGGTCAGAGATCCCTGTCCCATTACATGGGTTCCCATAAACATC
>CAUZEO010000356.1:0-5300 GCA_963578625.1 Kiritimatiellia bacterium
GTGGACCTGTACAAGCCGATCCTCATCGGGCGCACGGTCGACGACATCGGGCAGATCTGGCGGGACATGTACCACTGCGAGAACTTCTGGGGCCGCGTCGGCCTCGGTCCGATTGTGATCAGCGGCATCGACTGCGCCCTCTGGGATCTGAAGAGCAAGATCCAGGGCGTGCCGGTGTACGAGCTGCTCGGCGGCCGGAAGCACGACTCGCTGCTTGGCTACGCGAGCGGCGGGCCGAGCAACTACCCGATGGACCGTCTGGCGGAGAAGCTGGACCACTATACGCAACTCGGGTTTCGGGCGGTAAAACTGTCCAGCGGCGGCCTCCGAGACGGGCAGGAAATCGGGCCGGAAGAACTCTCGGCGATCGTCGATTGGGAGGCGGACAAGCTGCAGTTCGTTCGGGCGCATGTCGGGCCGGACTTCGACATCCTCATGGACGGGCACATGGGCAACCGGCCGGACAAGCTATGGGATTTCGAGATCGCACAGGCCGTGATGAAGGTGCTCGAGCCGTTCGACCTGTTCCTGTTCGAGGAAGCGCTGCATTACACGAACCCGTGGGGATACGCCGAACTCCGCAAGGGGACGACGATCCCCATCGCGGGTGGCGAGTGCCTCACCGGCGAGTACGAGTGGCAGGTCTACATCGAGCAGGACTGTTTCGACATCGGACAGCCCGACGCGGCGTTCACGGGCGGTCTGACCACGTTCATGAAGGTTGCGGCCATGCTCGAGAGCCGCGACATGAAGGTCGCGACACATTCGTGGGCGGCAGGCGGAGGTTTCATGCAGAACATCCACGCCGGCTTCGCCACCGCGAACACCGTAATCCTCGAAATCGCCCCCGACTATGGGCCCCTGCACAGCGAGGTGATCGGCGATTCGTTCATCTTCCGCGACGGCCGGGTCCATCCGCCGCAGAAACCGGGTCTCGGCATCGAGCTGACCGACGACACCCGCCGGCGGTTCCCGTTCGTGCCCGGCAGCGGGGAGTTCAACAGCGTGCCGGGGAAGATTCTGACAGACTAGGCAACCGATGGCAGACATGACGAACATCTTCATCAACAACTGCGTTGACGCGACGCGCCTGGAGAAGATGCGCGCGCTGCCGAACGTCCGTGTCGAAGTGATCGAGCGCGCCATCGACGAGGAGGTCGAGCACTGGCGAATTCCCGACGACCACGCCGCCGACACGCACATGCTCGTCGACTGCTTTCCGCCCGAGAACCTCGACGATATGCACAGCCTTCGCCTGCTGCAGCTCAGCTCCGTCGGCTACAACCAGATCCTCGGGCGCGGTCTCGCGGAGCGCGACGTCCGCGTCTGCAACGGCGCGGGCGAGTTCGACGTGCCCATCGGGGAGTGGAACATCGCCATGATGCTGAATCTGCTGCGGGACCTGCGCGGCATGTTGCGCAACCAGGCATCGCAGACCTGGGACCGGTCCGCCCGTTTCCAGTCCGAGATGGCCGGCCACGTCGTGGGCATCTGGGGCTACGGCGGGATCGGCCGCGAGACCGCGCGGCTGTGCAAGGCGATGCACCTGGACGTGCACGTGATGACCCGCAACGGCGTCAAGCCGCGCACGAATATCTACTGCGTCCCGGGGCACGGCGACCCGGAGGGTGCCCTCCCCGACCGCGTGTTCGTCGCCGGGCAGGAGCGCGACTTCCTGCGCGACCTGGACTTCCTCATTGTCGCCATGCCTCTGTCGCCGGCAACCGAGGGGATCATCGGCCCGGACGAGCTGGCGTCACTGCCGCCCCATGCGTTCGTTCTCAATCCCGCCCGGGGGGCGCTGATCCGGGAGCAGGCCCTCGTCGACGCCCTGCGGGACGGTACGATTGCGGGCGCGGCCATCGACACGCACTACGCCTACCCGCTGCCACCCAAGCATCCGCTGTGGCATTTCCCGAACGTGATCATCACGCCGCACATCTCGGGGTCGAACCTGAGCCCGCATTTCAAGGCGCGCCTGTGGGACATCGTGTACGAGAACGCCCGGCGGTTCGTATCCGGCGAGCCGCTGCTCAACGAGTTGGCGCAGGACCAGCTGCGCGGCTAGGGTACCTGGGCATATTTCTGCTCGAACACTTCCCGGCACGTCCGCGACTCTTCCTCGCTGAAGCCGATGTAGGGAGGCAGCATGCGATTGGAGAACGAGGGATTCCGAAGCCAGATGAAGGTTTTGTCGAAGCTCCCGTCGATCATGTCGCGGGGGCAGTGGGCGAACAGGTCTTCGCCCGTCTCCCACAGCAGGCGGGCGATCCGGAACAGCTCCGGCAGGTCGCGGTTGACGCCGGCTTCGAAAAATTGCCACGTCGTCTTCGGGTACAGCGCGTCATAGCTGCACAGCAGGGAACACTCACCCAGGGTGCAGCCCAGCGCGAAGTTGCCTTCGAGGAAGAAGTGCTGAAGGCAAGGCGCGTTGCGCATCAGGTCGGCCGTCCGGGCGTAATCAGTGGAGCTGTTCTTGGTGGCCACGAGGTTCGGCACGGCGGCGCAGATCCGATCGTACTCGGCGCCCCGAATGATGCGCTTGGCGCGCGGCAGGTTGTAGTGGAGGAAACGGCAGTCCGGGAAGCGGCCGCAGACGGTCTTGAAATACAGCAGCGTTTCCGGCTCGTCGAGCGCGCCCCAGCTCGGCAGGGAGATCTGGAACATGCGGATGCCCATGTCATAGGCGGTCTGGAACCGCTCCATGATGTGCTCCATCGAAAGACCGACGAAGCCGATCTGCGGATCCAGGCCGTCGCGGACGGTCAGGCCGGCAAAGATGTCCACCACCTGCCTGAAGCGGGCGTCGTTCAGGGCGTAGCCTTCGCCGGCCGTGCCCATGAGGTAGATATTCTTGTAGCCGCCGTCGATGGCGTCCTGCACGTGCCGCTCGAACACCGGTACGTCCAGCTCGAAGTCTTCTGTCCACGGCAGCATGCAGGCCGCGAGATTGGATTGGGGATAGCGTTTTGAATGTTCCATGTTTAGTCGATCTCCTAGTAGGTATTATCGGGACAAAGTAGTAGTATACTGCAACTCTTGGTTCTGACAACCCGGCCTTTTGGTCGGGCACGCCAGCCTTGGAGGCGGTCTCCGCCGTTTTTGCTCCCTCGATGAAATGGATAGAGCAGGAGAGGCGGCTGGTGAGGTCCGAGAAACGCACTCTGGGTGTGAGAATCAAGCGATCCAACCGCTCACCTTGCCCTCTTCATGGGTGGGCAATCACGGCGGAGACCGCCGACTCCATGGTTGGATTGATCGATCGCTGGTGCCCCATGTCTGTCCGTACAGTTCCATCTGTTACGATACACTAGCATCCGCCCAATTCTTCGAGCACGGCAAGCAAGGCATCGATCTCGTCCTTCGTGTTGTAGTGCGCCATCGATATGCGCACACAGTCTGGTGCCCCGATCGCCTCGAGAACATGTCCACTGTAGGCATCGTGCTTTCGATCATGAACCGCGATGCCGCGTGCGCCCAGTGCGATGACGAGTTCACCGGCCGTCATCCCGTCCATCGTCACGGCGAAAACGGCATCGCGGCGCTCACCGGCATCGGGGACGCCGAAAAGCCTGATTCCCGGGATGGAGGACAGGCCGTCGATAAACTGTGCGGTCAAGGCGGATTCATGCTGTTCGATCGAGATCATGGCGCTGTTGATTCGCGCTCGCCGGTCGGTCGAACTCGGGTCCACGACCGAGCCCAGCCAGAGCAGGTACGCCACCGCTTCGCTCCAGGCGGCGAAGCCGGAGGGGTCGCGCGTGCCCAGTTCCCACGTGGTCAAGGGTGTGCCGTCGAGGCGGGGATGGTCGAGCTGGACCATTCGATCGCTCAACCAGGCAAAACAGGTTCCGAGCACGGAAAAGGTTTTGTACGGGGCGAAGCAATAGGCATCCGCACCGAGTTGTTCGACGTCGACCGGGCCATGGGGAGCGCGTTGGGCGCCATCCACAAGAATCAGGGTTTGCGGATTCCGCCGCCGAACCTGGTTCACGACCTCTTGAGCATCAACGCGCGTGCCGATCACGTTCGAGACGTGAATAAAAACAACGGCGGCGGTGTCGTCATCAACCATCTCGCTGATGGATTCGGGCGTAAATTCACCGGTTCGAGGCGAGATCGGCGCGACCCGCCAATCCAAACCGTACCGCCGGGCGTAAAATTTTGTCGCACCATACGTGCAAGGATGTTCGAGCGACGTCGTGACGACATTGCCGTCCTTTTGGTCGTGCAACATCGCTTCCACGATGCGAAAGACGTTGGCGGTAGTGCTTTCGCCGGAGATAATCCGCCCGCTTCGGGCCCCGAGAAAGAGTTGGGCGTCATCTCGGCCGCGGGCCATGATCGATTCCAGATCACGCGATGAGGCATTGTCCCGTCCCGCATTGTCCGGCCGCGACGCGATTTCGGCGGCCCGCTCGACCGCCGATCTCAAGGCAAGCGAACCCCCTGCGCTTTCGAAATAGATACGCCGGCCCATGACAGGATCGGAATCCACGTGATGGAATCGGGACCGCACCTGATCGAGAAGATCGGTGGGGAAGTATCCCGTCCCGGCGGCGGAACCGCTCGGAGGGATGGTGCCTGTCTGTTTCGGTTCAGTCCTGGGCATGGCGGGCATTGTTTCTGGTTCGAGTGTCGTCGTAGATGTACACGATCCTGGCGCGTTCAGCCAATGACCTTGTTTCCACTGCAACGCGCCATGTTTTCACGCTTTAAAGCCGAAATCACACAAAAAAGTTCCGTTCCAGCGGTTTAGGGCGCACCCGAAACGCCGGATCGAACTTGACTCGCCAGATCCCATGAGTCATCCAGATCGTGATGGGAGTGCGCTTTCAGAATGGTTCCAGCGGGTGCGTGCTCGCGCGCCCTCAAAGGCGATTTCCCACCAATTAATCTCTGCACGAGGCGTTTGACTCATGCAAACTGCAGCCCAACATCAAACATTGGGCTGGTTGAAGTTTGAGCTGTTTTGGCTTTTTGGTTGTGCTCTTGTCCAGCGTTTTCACTGCCGCTTCCGGAAGGCGCGTCGGCACAGGTTGGGAACTGAAGTTCAAGAAAAGGAGACTGAAGATGAAGAAACTCACAACAATCATGGCTGTTCTGGCGTTGGCTGGTGCGGCGCAGGTAGCCTTGGCCTCGCAGTTCAGCGACGCCGTGAACGCGCTGAACCCGGTCGGCTACTGGCAATTTGAGGATGATTGGACCGACTCCACCGTCGGCGGCAACACACTGTCGCCGTTCGGTCTGGCCGCTTTTACCGCGGGTCCGGATTTGCCTGGTCTTTCCGGCAACGCAGC
>CAUZEO010000357.1:0-5293 GCA_963578625.1 Kiritimatiellia bacterium
CTTTCGCGGCTAAATGAAATTTGGGACTTCGTGGTTGTGTTGTTGGGACCGATGTTCTGCTTGGGGTTCCGCACACGGGGCGGATACCCGTGCCACGCTACGCCTCAATCTTCGTCATCATCCGTTGAAACATCGTGTCGTCTAATTCCCGGTGGTGGAACCAGTTTTTTTGATGACCCAACCGGTCGTTGAGTTCGTTGATGCGGGCCAGGACCTCGTGAACCTCGGCGATGGTGCAGCCGATATCCCGCGGACGAAATGCAACGCCACAGGATTCGAGCAGCGCTTTCGCTTCCTGGAATCGCCAGTCGTACAGGAAATTGCTGATCAACGTGCCCAATGCCACGCCCTCGCTGTGCAGCACCTCCCTTCTGTGCACCCATTCGAACGCGGTGACAAAAACATGATCGGTGCCGTGTCGAAGTTCCTCGTGCCAGGTCGGCAAATCGTATCGCTCGCGGTTCACCTCGGCCGCGATGCGAATCCCGTTTTCGCCGGGTTGGCCGTTCTCATCCAGATCGGCGCTGAATCGTGTGGCCCGCTGCTCCACCCAGTCGGTCGTGATTTGTGCGGCATTTTCATCCCAGACCGGGCCACCCAGACCCTGCGCATCCCACCATTTCCACGCGCCGACGTTTGCCAGATTGCAGATGCACTCGCCCATGCCCGCTCTGTTGTATCGCGGATCGGCGGAGCGGATGACGCCGTAGTCGAAGAGAACATACTCCGGCGACACCACGTCCTGGAAATCCCATGTTTCGGCGCGCCGGATGGCTGTCAACGGCTGAAAGATGGACCCGGTTGAGACGATGGTGGGGATCAGGATCAGCGGCTTGCCGGACTTCCATGCAACGATCTTTGCCACATCCAGCGCATTGCCGCCGCCGATTCCCAGCACCAGGTCTGCGTCGGGGATGCGAGGAAGGAGGGCATCGAGATACTTGTCCCCCATGCCCTGCTGGAATTCCAAGTGCCGCGGGGGCACAGGGATAAGGTGTTCTACCGCCGCCCATGCCCTGGGAGAGGTGATGGCAATGTAGGAATCGAATTGAGCCGCGTATTCAGCCAGCAAATCCCAACCGTAGCGGGCATCCCATTGTCGGGCATCAAGCAAGTTGACCTGTCCTGTTTATTCTTTGTCCCGATCCTTGTCCTGATCTTTGTCGCCGCGGTAGATCGAGACAAAGATCGGGACGAAGATTTGGGAACCACTGCTATTCAACGGCCCAAGTGTAAGCACCTGTTGGATCCTGAATCAAATCCAAAATCCGCCTACCTCCATCCTCTCTTCGCAATCATCTGCTGAATGCGCGGACGTGGGCTATTAATCAATTCATCACTGTGGAGCTGTTCGCGCTGCGTATGTGAGGATGCCCTCATGTGGGCAAGGCACATTTCATCGACGTACCGCAGGTACTCCCTGTGCGCATCATCGGCGGGGTCTTGGGCATAGTTCAAGGTCATCTGCTTGCGTCCAATGTTGCCTCCGATCGACGCATGCCAGGTGTTCTGATCGAAGAATATAACATCGCCCGGGTCCGTCTCCACGGGGAAAGCAGGGAGTTCTTCGGCCGTGGCGCCGAACGGTGTCTTGTTTCCATCGGGTTGCGTCATTTGCGGCATGAGGGTGTCGTGAAACGGTTTTTTGTGGGATCCCGGGAGGACTCGCAGGCACCCTGTGTCCTTTCCCAGTGGATCCAGGTAGAACGCGACCTTGATCCGGATATAGCCGAATTCCGCCTCGTTGCGAGGCGCTCCATCCGGGTGCCAGCTCTTGCTGCCGGTGAAAAGTGTCGCGTCGGAACCAAGATGGACCGGACTCGGGCCGAGGAGTTGTTCGATCGGGAGGTAGATACGATCGTCGTCGATCAACCGCATCAGGCCGGGGCGCATTTCGCAAATGCCCAGGACTTGTTGCCGCCTGGGTCCTGAAAACGGCTTTCCGCCTCGATCCTCGTCCATCACGTCGTCATAGTCCCGGCTGGTCTGCTCCATCTCCGCAGGTGTGAAGAGGCTGCGGCGGACGACGAAGCCGAAGGAGTCGAAGTGGGCGAGTTGGACCGATGTGAGTTCGGCGGTTGCTGATTCTGTTGTCATGGTGTGCGGCCTCCGGCCGCGGTGTTCGGTTGTCGATGTTTGGTTCTCGGTATTCGTGTTCGGAGTTCGGAGTTTTCCTGCTGACCTGAGATGTACTCAGAAACCAGTCGTGTCATCAATCCTGATCTAGCCCGCATATTTCATATGCTTTCTACTCCGAGCGCGGATGTCATGCCATATGATGGACTTAGATCGTTCCTCCGATCTCGCAGTGTGTCTACACGCCTTCGCCCTTTGATGAAACGTTGCTCGTAGCGATCCGAACCCTTAGAAGGCGAAAACAGACTCAATTCCCGGCCCTAAGCCCCAATGCTGGCCCGCGCGTCGTCACAAGTCGTTGATATGCTAAGAAACGTCCGAAGGATTGGTCCCCAGCCCTGTTGTGATTCCCACATTTGCAACCGTGCCGACTCGAGCCCATTCGAGCATCGTATCCAGATCGGAGGTGACCCAACCCTCGAAGTCCGTTGTGTACGCCGTTGCGGTTGAACGAACGGCCAGCAAACACAACACAAGCAAGATCCTTCTCATTCGCGTTTTCTACTTGAATGCGTTTCCTGAATTTCCAGACCCATGCTGAAATGGCGTTCCCTTTAAGATTACTTCAAAATGCGCATGTTGAAAGCATCGCCGCGAGATCTTGTCGGATATGCGGTTGTCTAGTAACCACAGTTTAATTATGTTCGGCAGTGGACGGAGATTCATATAAAGGGGAGTCAGACGGAACATGTCAGCGAGCCATACAAAATTTTTACCGATCGTGAGCTTTGCGCTGGGATTTCCATTGTGGCTTTTTGCCCAGGGCGTTGATATGGCCGGGGGACAGGTGTTTGAAGAACCGAAAGTTATTCGGACCTTCGGCAACCGGGGCCCGGTTCAAGTCGCACCGCCGCCGCCATCCGCTTCCGATCAGCTCACCTTTTCCGATCCCGAAGGCCGAATGGAAGTCATGATCGACCGCAACCACGGGTACCTGAAACAGTTGCGGTTTCCCCGGCTGTTCGACAAGGCGGACGCCCGGAGCATCGACCGGTATATCGTTCTGGAGGGAGTGTCCAGTTCCGAGTTGGACGATGAGGTTATCGGCTTCAAGGACAACACGAAGGCCGACACCCCGCACATCGTGGTGGAATGTCTGAATCGCCGATCGGGAATCGCGGTTCGCAAAATCTACAAGCTTGACCCGGCAAACCTGGAAGTGATCAAGACTGTGGAACTCGAATCACCGCGGGAGACGATTCTCAACATCGTGTCGGCAACGGTTCTATCGGACGAGACCCTCAAGGGCGGGTACTACTACCAGTACATCAGCCACACCGCCAGCCACTACTCCACCTTTCCCACCGCATCGGTGAGGGGACCGTACTTTGTGAACGGCCGCAACATGCAGAGCGGACTCTGCACCGTAACCCGGCCGGATATCGATTTCACCTTCGGAGAAGTGCAACTATCGATCAATGGCGTTCCTGAGTATCTCGGCATCAACGCCGACGGGGAACCGAACATCGGCCGGCTCGAATCGCTGGTCACCCCCGAAGGCTGGCAGTTGCCACGGGGGAACTGGGTGCTCCTGGGGCCCGGGCAGGACGTTCAGACAAAGAGCTGGCTCTATGCCGCCACCCGCGGGACGCACCTGAAGTGGCACGACAATTTCCAGAAGCGGTTTTTCTTTGCCGCCTTTGCGCCGGAGAGACGACTGGACAAAGCCCTCGATCTTGCTTTTGACACCAGTTTCCTCTGGGCACATGCGGCAACCGAGTACCGTGAGGGCGGCCGGCTCGAATTGATCGAAGGCAATCCGGAGCTCTGGAAAGCGGGTCTGAATAAGCGATGGGAGAACGAGCCGATTTATTTCAAGGAACCGGATGGCACGCTGCTGTGGCATCAGCGACTCGATACGTTCGATGCCGCGTACGCGATGTTCGAAGCGCTCGACCTCGGTCCGCGCGCGTGGGCCACGCTCGGGATTGCGGAGACGCTGTACACCATGGGGGATCTTCTGGCGGACCACATGTGGTACGCGCCGGGTGCTTACGCCCGCACCGAGGACATGAAGAAGGTGCCGATGGAAGAGTACTACCGGTTCGTTCGGAAGATCCAGAAGCGGTGGCCGCGGTTTCACCTGTTCAACTATGAGCGGGGCACGTACTACGCACACGGCGATACCATCCAGGCGCATCCCGAGTTCGCTTTTGCGGTGATGCCCGGGGGTGGGTACAGTGGCGAGGAAACCTACACGCCGCTCTGGGAGCACTTTTTCCCGCAAATGACCGAAAAGTACCTCGGTCAACAGAAAGAGGGTGTTTCCCTCTATATCGACTGGTCCACGCCCGGAACTACCGTCGTGGATCTCCCCGATGGCAAACGGATTTTCCGAAGCTACGAGTCGGCCCAGATAGAGATTCGGAAGATGTCGCGGAAATTGCGCGATGCCGGCAGCTTTTATTATGTGAACCAGCCCTCCGGTCCCTGGGCGGATTTCGGATACATCGAGGGCGGAAGCTGGGATACCGATACGCGGGCGGACTGGCGCTTCTGGGGGGATCGGTTGCAACTCTACAAGGTCCATGAATTCCGTCCCAACACCGTGGTGGCCCTGGACATGATGTGCGAGGAATTCATCCATCAATGCCTTCTCTATAATTTTGTCCCGAGCACGATGAACCGGGTGGGGGTAACTACCGCCCAAAGCTGGGCGCCGAAAGAGTTGATCCGGCTGCGCTGGTACCTGCGGGAGGCGAGCATGGTGCCGGTGCCGCTGCGGCCGGTGGCGTGGGAGACGCCGGACAGCCCGCTGGAGACCGCCGTGATGACGCTGCCAGGCACGATCTACCTCGGCGCGTATAACCACGCCATAATGGATCACGCCACTGATCTCTCCGTGGACCTTGCTTCCGCAATCGATGAGAAGCCGTACATGGTCTGGCGGACGGATGTCACGAAAGGGCCGTGGGTGGGGACAAACTCCGAGCCGGGCGTGGAACCGCACAAATATTTCCGCAATCTCGAACCTAATTTGGGCCAGATTGGGTACAAGTACGAGAGGGCGGAGGTCTCCTACGCGCCCGCCCGGAATGCCGAGTGGGACGGATTGCGCTTGAAGTTGCGGAATGTGAAGATTCCGAAACGATCGACGGCCTTTTTCTTTCTGTCGCGCGTCCCCGCGGTGGTTCGGTCCGTCGAGGGCCGGGACGTG
>CAUZEO010000358.1:0-5283 GCA_963578625.1 Kiritimatiellia bacterium
TGCATGCAATTGTCGGCAGCCGTTGATTTTGTGGATACTTCTATGCAACGAACCTATGTGCGGGTATCTGGGACACCTGTGCTTCTTTGTGAAACACGACGTGAATGGCATGACCCTCGGACCCAGAAGTATTATCTTGAGACCGCAACTGTAGCACCGCCTGATAATGCTACGTTGACATATGATGGCACGAACCACTGGGGCGTCAGCGCAACGCGGATTGATAGCCCACTCATTGTGGCTCATTCGCGCCTTGGCGACTGGAATGTGGGTATACGCTTTGATGACGCCCAGACAGTTTCCAATAACGCAAAACCGTTTATGGCCTGTCTGCATTCTACACCAACAGCCGCCGTCATGCCGCCCGCCTCCATGGCAAGGTTTCACGGACAAATCGTTATTGTTCGCGGGGCGGTCGCAGACGTATTCGACGATTTTGGCTGACAGATCGGCAAATCGTATCAGAGACCGTGAATGGCGGATTGGGCACAGGCCCGTGGCGGGTAATGTGGACGGTCGTGAGCAAGCAACGGGCCGGTGCCAACCACCATTCCACCATTCTCACGATTCTTTTGTTGCTGGCCCCCGCAGTTCTCTTACTCATGTGGATACGTAGTGACAATGACAAGTCTTAACCCGGATCCGCACCCGCCTCCGCGTTGCGGCCTTCGGAAAAAGGGCTTCACGCGTCAGTGGGGCGGAATGGTTGAAATTTAGGTCGCGGCCAGGGTGCTACGCTCGCGGACCGCCGCTTCCATCTGGGCAATGCTGGACGCGATGCCTTTGGTCGCCTTGTTTGATACCGGCCTCAAGTGTGTATTCAGCGGCTCAATTTAACGTGGAGAGAGGTTAAGAGTTTCGAGCCTCGGAATTAACATGTGATAAATCGGTGACCGCCTTGGGATGGAGTAAACTGCGGAGCAACCCAGCAGGAGGAGTTTCCAGAAACGCACCAAGGCGGCCACTTAGACTCATATTCACCCTACCCTCGCCCCGCCGAAAATCAACAATTCTATTGATAAAAATTATGGTTCGAGATATCGGGGAAACCCTGATGCCATGAAGCCGCTTACCACAAGTAGGCTCAACCAGACGACTTGGAATGAAATCCACAGATTTCGCCGCTAATTCAGTACCTCGGCAACCGAGTCGCATAGATATTCGATATTCTTCGAGGTAATGCCCGCCACATTGATCCGTCCGTCACCTACGACATAAATGCTCTTTTCGTCACGCAGGCGCTGCACCTGGTCTTTCCGCAATCCGCTGAAAGAGAACATGCCCCGCTGTTTCACGATGAAGGAGAAATCGCGTTCGACTCCGCGGGATTTCAACCCTTCGGCCATCGCCACTCTCATTGAATGAATCCTTTCCCGCATCTGTGCCACCTCCTCACTCCAAAGCAAACGCAGCGAATCGTCCTGAAGGACCGAGACCACGATCGCTCCCCCGTGAGACGGCGGGTTCGAATAATTACGGCGAACAAGAGTTTTCAAATGGCTGAAGGCAGCACTCGCTTCGTCGGCCGTTTTTCCGACCATCGTCAGCGCACCCGTTCGCTCGGAATAGAGGCCGAAATTTTTCGAGAATGAACTCGCGATGAACATTTCAATGCCGGCGTCGAGGAAAGGAAGCAGGGGCGCGGCATCCTCTTGAAGGCCGTCGGCGAATCCCTGGTAAGCAAAATCCAGAAACGGTATCCATCGTTTCTCGGCAGCCAGCGTCGCCACCATGTTCCACTGCTTCGCATTCAGGTCGACGCCCGTCGGATTATGGCAGCACACGTGCAGTAGAACGACATCCCCAGCCGGTATCTTCTCAAGAACCTCGTGCATTCCCTCCCAGTCGATACCCATGGTGTCCGAGTTGTAATAGGGGTACTCCGCGATCTCGATGCCCGCATTCGAAAAAATTCCCTTGTGATTTGCCCAGGTGGGTTTGCTGACCCAGATTTTCGCATCCGGAGACAACTGATGGATCGTGTCTCCTCCCACGCGAAGACCGCCGGTTCCACCGGGACTGTGCGCGGTCAATGCCCGGCCGCTGCCGAGGATGTCGTGGTTTTCGCCGAACAAAATACTTTGCACCTGTTTCCCATATTCGGGAGAACCATTGATTGGCAGGTACGACTTCGAAGTCTCTTCCTTCTCGAGCCGCGCCTCTGCCTCCTTCACGCATTTCAGGATCGGTGTATGCCCGTTGTCGTCCTTGTACACACCAACGCCAAGATTGATCTTCGAAGTGCTGGTATCATTCTTGAATGCCTCGGTAAGACCAAGAATCGCGTCCGGCGGAGCCGGTGTTATTTGTTCAAACATTTATTCCTCATGGGGTGTTGGATCGTGTCAAAAGCTTCCCGGTACTCTAGTTGATGTGACATCGAAAGCCGGATCGTACGCAGGAATTGAAAAAATTCAACACCGGAAACAACGGACTCTCCAGGACATATGGCGGATGCCGGGGCTGGGGTGGGGCTCAGAAACGACTTGAGGCTCCGGTTGTGGTTCCCACGGATGCCGAGGATTCGGTGCGTAATTATTGGAGGGTCGCAGTGATAAATTTCGTAAAGTATGGATTTAGTGATCCATGGATCGTGAAATTCGCTGACGGATTTTGATGGCCAAGGAGAGAATCTCCACCGTACATGTACTCGCAACATCTCCGCCTTGGGAACCGATCCCCAACCTCGGCATTCACGGTACCGGCATCCCATCCGTGGGAACCCAATCGCAACCCCGGCATCCGCAGATCGGCTTTAAGATTGCCAATTGTCCCGTAATCCCGATGATTTCACCTGCGATGATGAAGGCACTGGATCGATTTTCGGCGAGAGTTGACTGGTTCAGCGAGCGACTGGGTCGGGTCGTCTGTTGGCTGATCCTCGCGATGGTGCTGATCGCGTCCTACAATACTGTAGCGAGATATTCAGGCCGGTATCTCGGGATCAACCTGACTTCCAATGCGTTGCTTGAATTGCAGTGGTATCTCTTCAGCGTCGTATTCCTTTTAGGAGGCGCCTACGCTCTCAAACGCAACGCGCACGTGCGAGTCGACGTCATCTTCGAGCGGTTGAGCCCGAAGGCCCGGGCATCGATCAACCTGGCCGGAACATTTCTTTTCCTCATTCCATTCTCCTGCATGATGTTGTGGGCCACTTGGGGCTCGGTCGCGTCCTCCTGGGCAATTATGGAGCAGTCCTCCGATCCCGATGGCCTGCCCAGGTACCCGGTGAAGACCTTGATCCCGATTGCTTTCATCCTCCTGATCTTTCAGGGGCTGTCGGAAGCCGTGAAGCAGGTTCGGGTTTTTCGCGGAAAAGAGGATTCTTCGGTCGCTAAGAAGGACAGTATATGAACGGGAGTGAGTTCATCGCGCCGCTGATGTTCGGGACGGTTCTGCTCTTCATTTTCTCCGGCTATCCAGTCGCATTTTCTCTCGGCGGTGTTTCGTTGATCTTCGCCTGTGTCGGCGTGCAGATGGGGTATTTCGACTGGGCATTTCTCTACTCCATGCCTGAGCGGGTCTTCGGGATCATGTCCAACTATGTTCTGCTCGCGGTGCCTTTTTTCATTTTCATGGGCACGATGCTCGAGAAATCCCGGCTCGCAGAGGACCTGCTCAAAACCATCGGCATATTGTTTGGTCCCGCGCGGGGCGGACTGGCCCTGTCCGTTGTTTTCGTGGGTGCGCTACTGGCCGCGGCCACCGGGGTCATCGGCGCGTCGGTCGTTGCCATGGGCCTGATTTCACTGCCGGTGATGATGCAGTTCGGCTACTCCAAAACGCTTTCGACGGGTGTCATTGCGGCGTCCGGGACCCTGGGGCAAATCATCCCGCCCAGCGTGGTTCTGGTGGTGCTCGCCGATCAGCTCGGCGTATCCGTCGGCGATCTTTTCGTCGGATCACTGACCCCCGGGATCATACTGGCCGCGATGTACGCCATCTATGTAGCCGGCGTCGCCTGGCTTCGCCCCGCTGCCGCCCCCGCCCTGCCCCGCGAAGTGTGGAAAATTCCCCTGCCCCAACTCCTGCGTCAAGTGCTCCTGGTCATGCTGCCGCCGCTGATCCTCATCCTGGTCGTGCTAGGCAGTATTTTTTCCGGGATTGCCACACCGACCGAGGCGGGTGCCCTCGGAGCGCTGGGTTCGATCCTGATTGCCGGGTGCTCCAAACGTCTCACCCTGCAAAGCCTGCGCGAAACCATGGAGAGCACCGCGCGACTGACCACGATGGTGGTTTTCCTCCTCATCGGCTCTACCGCATTTGCCCTCGTATTCCGGGGGCTCTTCGGCGACATCTGGATCGAGAACCTAATGACGAACCTCCCCGGAGGCAGGTTCGGAGCCCTCGTCGCGGCGAACCTGTTGATTTTTGTGCTGGGGTTCTTCATCGATTTTTTCGAAATCGCTTTCATCGTCATCCCCCTGCTGGCACCGGTATTGGTTAAAATGGATGTCGACCTGGTGTGGTTCGGAGTGATGGTCGGGATGAACCTGCAGACTTCCTTTCTCACCCCTCCATTCGGATTCGCCTTGTTTTACCTGCGCGGGGTCACGCCGAAGGGGATCAAAACCACAGATATCTACAAAGGCGTGGTGCCGTTTATCATTATCCAGATTATCGGACTGTGCCTACTCTTCGCATTCCCGGAAATTGTGACTTGGCTGCTATAGCAATCGGATTTTGCATTCGCACCTGATCAAGCTATATTGACGAGCCTGAGATCATGAGTAACGAGTCACACATGCTGGCTACGGTTCAGACTGCACTCTGCCTTTGGATCGCATCTGCCGTCACCTCAGCCGCGATCATCTATCCGATCGATGGACCCAAGAGATCTCCCGATTCTACGGATGGCGATGCAGAATTTTCCACCCGTGTGGATCTCGATGGGGATACTGCCGTCATTGGAGCGCCGGAAGCCAACGCAGGTTTTGCCGGGAGCGGATCCGCCTACGTACAAGGACGGGATGTCGGCGGCGCCGACGCATGGGGCAAGATCAAGAAACTGATCGCCTCCGACCTGTTCACCGCCGACGCGTTCGGAACCGACGTTGCCATCTCCGGCGACTTCATCGCCGTGGGCGCGCCGGACGAAGACACCGAGGCTTCAGGAGGAGGCGCGGTGTACGTCTTTCACCGCAATGAAGGCGGCACAGACCAGTGGGGCGAAGTGGCAAAACTGACAATTCCCGGAATCGACAGCGGCGCGAATATGGGCGCCCAGGTCGACTTGAGCGGCTTCGTGTTGATGGCAAGCGCCCCGGAGGAGCATTTTGACCG
>CAUZEO010000359.1:0-5271 GCA_963578625.1 Kiritimatiellia bacterium
GGGGACGGTCTGGACAACGGTCGCGATATTGTGACGCAGACTTCAGAGGATTTCATTCACTGGTCGAAGCCCGAGTTCCTGTCGTATTCACCGGGCCGCGTCAGCGAACTATATGAAAACGTTACGCGGCCGTATTATCGCGCGCCCCACATGATCATGGGCTTTCCGTTGCGCTATATTGATCGGGGATGGACCGCGGCGCTCGAAGCGCTGCCGCAGCTTGACCACCGTCGCGAGCGCATTGAAATGGGTGAGTCCCGCTATGGGACGGCACTGACTGACACCCTATTGATGTGCAGCCGCGACGGGAGGCATTTCTCCATCTGGCCGGAGTCTTTTCTCCGGCCCGGTCTGCGAATGAAGGACAGCTGGACGTATTCGGACAACCTTATGACGTGGGGAACGATCGAGACGGCCTCCCCGATTGACGGTGCACCCGACGAGATTTCGCTGTTCGTCACAGAGGCAATTCAGCGCGCAGGACCCAGCCAATTGCGGCGTTACACCCTGCGCGTGGACGGTTTCGCGTCGGTCTGCGCCCCGTTGAGCGGGGGCGAGATGCTGACTCGGCCGCTTGTGTTTGAAGGGTCCGAGCTGGTGATGAACTACTCGACCTCGGCTGCGGGTAGCGTGCAGGTGGAAATGCAGGATGCCCAGGGGGTACCCCTGCCGGGATTCGCCCTGGTCGACTCGGAGGTGATGTACGGCGATTCGCTGGAGCAGCCCATGCTATGGAAGAACAATCCCGACCTGGGCGCATGGGCCGGGGCCCCCGTACGGCTGCGTTTCGTGTTGAAGGACGCCGATCTCTACTCAATGAGGTTTCGGTAAGGCAGCTCCGAAAGGACAGAAAAGATGCCCATTGATCGGTCAATCGAACCGTGGAGTCGGCGGTCCCCGCCGTGATTGCTCATCTCATGAAATGAATACGTGCAAAGCGAGCGGTTGAATCGGCCCTAGTTCACCAGCAGAGTTTATTCTCGGTCCTTGCAAGCCGATATTCTTGCTCATTCCATTTCATCGAAAGAGCAATCACGGCGGGGACCGCCGACTCCATAGCTTGCTTTCCCGAGCCAACGACTGGTATAGGGTTATCAGAACTAAACGTTTCAGTTCGTTGGTCCGGCAACAATAGAAGGATTGAGGATGATCAGAATAATTGCAGTCACCTTGGTGTCCCTGAATGGCGCTGTTTGCCTTGCCGAAGAGAACATCGCCCTGGGGCGGCCTTACACGTTCAGCCACGCGCCGAACTACGTCTACTCCACGAGCCCGGGCAATGCCACGGATCTTACCGACGGGCATCACATGGTATCGGAATCGGCCAGCTTTCCGGCCTTCTGGATGGCGGATCGAAAGAGAAGGGCGCAGGATAGCAAAATCTCTTCGATCGGCACCGCCGCCGGATGGACGAAGGGCGACCGGCACAAAAACATAGAAATCGATCTCGGAGAGATCTGCTCGATCAGCGGAGTGACCTTCGGCGCGTGCGCGGGAATGGAGGGGACGGACGGGCACTTCGCCTTCCCCACCAGCATCATGGTGTTCTTCAGCGATGACGGGAGCACCTACAGCTACGCCCGTGACATGATCGATCCAAACGCGGTGTACGCGGAGGCGTACGAAAACGGGAAGTTCTCCGTCCTGACTTTCGAACTCAAGGAGCTCTCGGAACAGGCCCGCTTCGTGCGCCTGCAGATGGTCCAGGATGGAACCTATCTCTTCGTGGATGAGATTGAAGTCATCGGATCCAGGACGGCGGGCCTGGAAAAGCGAACTCGCGATTTGAAAAGTGACGCGGTTGTCGCGTACGTCAAAGAACGCGTGTCCCCGGCACCCGGGAAGTCCCCGGAACCGGTGCGCACCGACGGGAGGAATCTGGCGCTGGGGCGGCCGTACTCGTTTCCCACCGGTCACGCGCCCAACTATTGGTACTGCGTCGACCCGGGGGACGCCACGGACCTCACCGATGGTGTCCGCGGCGAGGCCGCCGGCTACGACCTGGGATCCGTCGGATGGGCCTCCCTGGGGGGCAATAAGCACGAGAGTGTCGAGATCGATCTGGGGCGGATCTGTTCGATCGAAGGACTGACCTTCAACAGTGCCCCCAAGTACCCGGTAAGTGTCATGGTCTTCCTGAGCGATGACGGGGAGACGTACAGCTACGCGGGCGATATCATCAACGAAGCGCTGCCCCACACGTCGCCTCACACTTTCACGCTCGACGGGCTGACCGAGCAGGGCCGCTTTGTGCGCATCCAGTTAGTCAACGGCGGCCACTATATGTATCTCGACGAGATCGAAGTGCTCGGATCGAAAAGTGAGAAACTGACACCGCAATCCCGCGAACTCACGGCGGACAACATAATTCAGTTTGCTGCAGACCTCGTGCCGTCGCTGCGGCAGCGAAACTCTTCCCTGGGATTTCTCGGAGACGCAAAGACGCGGCTGGCGGAGGAACCGGATACGCATCAAGCGGCGGTCGGGCAGGCACGGGACGCCCTGGAGCAGATCGGGTCCAGGATCATGGCCCGCGCCAAGGCGGAGACGGTCGACTACCGGCGCGGCCTGCCGTTCACCGAGCTGGATGGCGAAATCGGCCGGGTGATGGGCGCCTATCTGGCGGCCACCGGGCGATCGGGCGTGCGGATGTGGCCGGCGAACCCCTGGGCACCGCTTCTGCCGTTCGACTTCGATGCGTCAGAGCCTGCATCCGAACCGCTGCTGATGATGCAGAACGAGTGGGGGGAGCTGGCCTTCAGCGTGGTCAACGGCTCCACGTCCCCCGTGGAGCTGTCCGTCTCCATCACGGACCTGCAAGCCGATGCGGTCCGCGCCCCTGCGAGCACGATTCGCTTGCAGGAAGTCAGGTTCGTCGAGGCCTCCGGATTCCTCCTGCGCGCCGACGCCCTGGTTCCGGTTCGCGGCATGATCGAGCTTCCTGCCGGCTTGACCCGGCAGCTCTGGCTCACCATCGACGCCCGGGGGCTGGCCCCTGGCACGTACCGAGGGCAGATCGAAGTGTCCGGCGACGGGGCGTCGATCAGGAAGCCGTTCGCGTTCACGATCATGCCCATCGCCATGCCCGAGCAGGCGTCGGTGTACATCAACACCTGGTCCTACATGCACTGGAAGATTCCCAAGGCCCGTCCCGAGAAGGTGGCCAGGGACCTTCGCGAGCACTACTCCACCGTCCAGCAGGTGATCTCGAACTACATGCCCTTCCCCAGCGTCGATGCCGAAGGCAACTTCACCCAGCCGATGGACTTCACCAAGCTCGACAAGTACATGGCGAGTCTGCCCGGGACGAAAATGTGGCTGCTCTGGACCCAATTCGACTCGGACCACCGCAGCATGTATCCCAAGGAGGGCGACGCGCGACGGACGAAGATCATGACGCGCTGGCTGAAGGACGTGATCGCCCACATGAAGGAAAAGGGCTACGGCTACGATGAATTCGCATTCGAATGGATTGACGAGGCGGGCGTGAAGGAAATGTACGAGATCGTCAAGCCCTCCTGCGAATTGCTGCGGTCGATCGACCCGCAGGTGCTGATCTGGGCGAACGTCACCGGGGGCCTCACCGAGGACAGCCTGGCGGAGTTCGAGGGGCTCATCGACATATGGTGTCCCATCAGCAAGAAGCTCGGCTGGGATTTCTGGAAGGGCAAGCGTGTCTGGACCTACGATTCGAGCAGCAACAAGACCAGGTCGCCGACCGGCCACTACCGCTACAAGCTCTGGAAAACGTTCCACCAAGGCTGTGAGGGGAACGGGTTCTGGAACTATACCGACAACCTGGATTCGTGGGACGACTACGCCAGCGTGCCGAGCTGGGGAGTCATTTACGACGATCCGGACGACGTGCTCTCCAGCAAGCGGTGGGAGGCCTACCGTGCCGGCATTGAAGACTACGAAGTCTGCAAGATGCTGAACGATGCCGTCGTGGCGGCGAAGGCCGCGGGCAAAGGCGATACCGCAGATATTGTTGCCGCAGAAAAGGCCCTCGATCAGTGGGTCAAGCGGGTGCTGGACAATAAGGACGATCCGATGATAGCGGAGCAGGCGCATCAGGAGCTTCTGAAGCATCTCGTCAAGGTGAGCGGTTGAGTCACCGGGGACCAGGGAAAGAACTGTGGTTCCGCATTGTGGGCAGAATAATTTGTGGCAGAATAATTTCTTCGGGTTCCGCAGATGTTTTGGCAGTCATTTATAGATGGTGGAGACCTACCACCTGATTCCGCGGAGCCTACAGAAAATTATGCTGCCTTCCATCACGGAGCCCCAGGATTCGAGTTGCTTGCGTGCCGGATGTACGCAAGATTGCGGTAGGTTGAACAACAAAAGATTTTGACTAGAAGAACAGCCAATGACCATGATTCGAAATCATTTCAACGTGTTTGCCTGCTTGATCCTGCTGATCGCAGCGGGTGTCGCGAAGGCGCAATCGATGCAGCCGACGGAGGGCACGAACCTCGCCAGGGGGAAAGTGTGCGCCTTCGATCCTCCACCGAACTATCCCGGCTGTACGGACGAGGGAGACCCGTTCGATCTGACCGACGGCGTCTACAATGGATGTTCCCCGGCCTCCGTCGGCACCGTCGGGCTGCAACCCGGCTACGGCTGGGACATCGAAACCATGCCGATTTTCCTGATCGACATCGACCTGGGGGATGAACGGCCGATCGGCGAGATCACCTTTGACACGATCACCGGCTCGGGGGGGGTGACGTTTCCCCTGGCGGTGCGGGTTTTCGTAAGCACGGACGCAAAACAGTACGATCATCTCTGCACCATGCTCACAGACTCGGTGCCGCAGGATCAGCCCCTGAACCACCGCTTCGTGGCCGATGATCTCAAGGGGTGGGGACGGTACGTTCGTTTCGCGCTGCTTCCCGGCGGCCCCATGATTTTCTTCGACGAGATCGAGATCATGGCGGGGACGCATACCCGCGAAGAGGCCCGGCATCTCAATGAGAAGCCCATTCCGGCTGGAATGGTGACGACCTACGCACGGCAGATGAGACAAGGGACCCCGGATCTCTGGTCCTACACCGGCTTTGGTAGCGACCGCGGCGTGATGCTTCACAACGGCTGCTATTACCAGGAAGGAATGGGCGGACTGAAAGAGAACCATCCCGAATTCTTCAGGGCGGCCCGCGATATCAATGCCCTTCTGATCCGCAAGAGCTTTCTGGATGAGAAGCTGCGGCTGGCGCAGCGGGTTCGGTTCTATGGCCGGAACCTCGTCGGCGACATGGACGATTTTCA
>CAUZEO010000360.1:0-5239 GCA_963578625.1 Kiritimatiellia bacterium
CGAAGCCCGGGGAAGGCGGCCAGCTTCCCGGCTACAAAGTGTACAGGTGGATCGCGGAGACGCGGCACACCACTCCGTATGTCGGACTCATTTCTCCGCCGCCGCACCATGATATCTACTCCATCGAAGATCTTGCGCAGTTGATCCACGATTTGAAGAACTCGAATCCGCAAGCGCGAATCAACGTCAAGCTTGTCTCGGAAGTCGGAGTCGGAACGGTGGCGGCAGGCGTGTCGAAGGGTAAAGCGGATGTGGTGCTGGTCAGTGGGCACGACGGAGGTACCGGATCGTCGCCTCTCACCTCGCTCAAACATGCGGGACTGCCGTGGGAACTCGGAATCGCTGAAACACATCAAACCCTGGTCCGCAATGATCTTCGCGACCGGATTGTGGTTGAGTGTGACGGTCAACTCAAAACGGGGCGCGACGTTGCCGTGGCCTGCATGCTCGGAGCGGAAGAGTTCGGCTTTTCATCGGCGCCGCTGGTGGTGATGGGCTGCATCATGATGCGGGTCTGCCACCTGAACACCTGTCCGGTCGGCATAGCAACCCAGGATCCTGAACTTCGCGAGAAGTTCGAGGGCAAGCCGGAGGACGTGATTACATTCTTTCGCTTCGTCGCCGAGGAATTGCGGGAAATCCTGGCGGAGCTGGGGTATCGATCCGTGAACGAGCTGGTTGGCCAGTCCGACCGTCTGGAAATGGCCGGGGCTATCGATCATTGGAAAGCAAAAGGCCTGGATTACTCGAAAATATTGGACAAACCGGTAGCCTGGGAGGATTCCACTCTCTACTGCTCGAAAGTCCAGGACCACGGCCTGGATAAGGCACTCGACCACGAGCTCATCCGGCTCGCCCGCCCGGCACTTGAGGATGGCATGAAGGTCGAAGAGAAGATTGAGATCAGAAACGTTCATCGAACCGTCGGGACCATGCTGAGTCACGAAATCGCGAAGCGGTACCGTGGAGACGGGTTGCCGGACGACACCATCGTCTTCCATTGCAGCGGCTCGGCAGGACAGAGCTTTTGCGCGTTCGGCAGCCGCGGCATCACGATGAACATTGAAGGCGATGCCAATGATTACTTTGGAAAAGGACTGTCCGGCGCGAAGATTACAATTCGGCCACCGAGAGAATCCACCTTCCCGGCGGAGGAAAACGTTCTTGTCGGCAACGTCGCGTTTTACGGGGCCACATCCGGCGAGGCGTATATCCGGGGGGGCGCCGGAGAAAGATTCTGCGTCCGCAACAGCGGGGTCCGCGCAGTCGTAGAGAGTGTCGGCGATCATGGTTGCGAATATATGACGGGAGGTCGAGCAGTGATCCTCGGTCCAACCGGCCGCAATTTCGCGGCGGGAATGAGCGGCGGTATTGCCTATGTGCTGGATGATTCCGGGGATTTCGCCGAATACCGCCTGAACCGCGAAATGGTCGAACCGGAGCCCTTAACCGACAACGAGGACATCGCCGAACTTCGCCTCATGATCGAAGATCACCTGCGATACACCGACAGCGCGGTCGCGAAACGGGTCGTTGATGACTGGCAGGGATCCCTGGAGAAATTTGTGAAAATCATGCCGACCGATTATAAAGCAGCCCTCGAACGCCTCGCCCGCGAGGCTGAAGACGATAAAACAAAAGTGATTCTTGAAACAGTAAGCGAGGGAGCGTGAACGGAAGGTAACGGGGTGAACGAAGGCAGACATCAAATCTACTTCGTTTCCTTCAGTTCATGAAGTACGGAACAATGGGCAAGTTAACAGGATTTAAAGAATTCGATCGGGAGTTGCCGCAGCGGAGACCCGTGGAGGAGCGGCTTCAGGACTGGAAGGAGTTCTACGACTATTCCACGTTTCCGGCGAAGAAGCTCCAGAAGCAGGCAGCACGCTGCATGGATTGCGGCGTCCCGACATGCCATGCGGGTTGCCCGCTTGGAAATCTGATTCCCGATTGGAATGACTTCGTCTACCAGGACCGCTGGGAAGAGGCGATTGTTCAGCTACACAGCACCAACAATTTCCCTGAATTCACTGGGCGGCTTTGTCCGGCCCCTTGCGAAGAGGCATGCGTACTTGGCATCAACGAGACACCGGTGACCATCGAAGAGATTGAAAAGAATATCGTTGAACACGCCTTTGCCGTGGGCTGGATCAAACCGGAACCCCCGGCCAACCGCACCGGGAAAAGCATAGCCGTCATCGGGTCGGGACCGGCCGGGATGGCGTGCGCTCAACAATTGAACCGCGCCGGGCACACCGTTCATCTCTACGAGCGATCTGAATGCGTCGGCGGTCTGATGCGGTATGGAATTCCCGATTTCAAATTAGAGAAACGGATCATCGCTCGGCGCCTTGACGTTATGGAGAAAGAGGGCATCATTCCCAGAACGGGAGTCGACGTTGGAAATGAGATCACCGCCGAAGATCTCAATCGCGAGTACAACGCGGTGGTCCTCTCCATCGGCGCCACCAAGCCTCGCGATCTTCCGATAGCGGGCCGATCGCTGAAAGGGGTTCATTTCGCGATGGACTTCCTCACCCAGCAGAACAAGCGGGTTGGAAACGAGCCGTTTACTGCGGAAGACATCCTCGCTACGGACAAGAATGTGATTGTCATCGGCGGGGGCGACACGGGAAGCGACTGCATTGGGACCTCCAACCGGCACCGGGCCGCATCAGTCACGAACTTCGAGCTTTTGCCGAAGCCGACGCTAGATCGCCCGGAGGACCAGCCATGGCCATTCTGGCCGATGCGTCTGCGATCCAGCTCGTCGCACGAAGAGGGTGCGAACAGGAACTGGAGCATTCTTACGAAAGAGTTCATCGGAGAAGACGGCGCGATGACTCATCTGAAAACAGTGAATGTCGAGTGGGTTCCTTCCCTGAATGGCGGGCGGCCCGAAATGCAGGAGATCGAGGGAACCGAAAAGGAGTGGCCATGCGAGCTGGCGCTGCTGGCGCTCGGATTTCTGGGACCGGAACCCGACAATATCGTGGCGCAGTTCGGCTGCGAACTGGACCAACGGGGCAATATCAAGACGGACGAGAATTACATGTCGACGGTGCCCGGTGTTTTCGCGGCGGGGGACAGCAGACGTGGTCAAAGCCTCATCGTGTGGGCAATCTCCGAAGGACGCGAAGCGGCCCGCGGCGTGGACAGCTACCTCATGGGACGCACGGAGCTGACCTCCAAGGAAGGCATGGATCTTCCACGGGTGTAGTTTATGGTGAGATGACGGTGCCGCACTCCCTCTCAACATGGAGCGCGTTGCCCCATGCTACGGTAACGTTGCGCCTTCAGCGCGGGGCAACGCCCCCGGTTTCCTGAAAAGGGCCCACTCTCGCCGTTCGCCCGTTCAGAGCCTCCGTGCCTACCCCCCCGGCGCGGGTGGCTCCACAATCCGACAGGTTAACTTCAGCGATGCGAAAACGTTGGTTTCGACAACGCCGTGGAGAGGGACCTCCACAACGCGCTCCCAAAAAACCGGTTCGCCGGCTACGCCTGAATGACGAACAACAATCGTCGCCGATCCACCGGTCGGACTTTGCGCCGCATCGCGGACTTCAATGGAGTAGTCAGGGCGATCCGGAGTCGCCGGCGCTGCTGCCTGCCTGATCTCTCCCCGATCCAGGGGGACTGATACGATGCGCTCAACTTCAGACCCGTCTTCGATCGAAATCAATAGTATCACCGGAAGGATCGTCAGCCCCAGGTTGATCACTGAGGCGATCATCCGGCATCCTAAACTCATCGCCGTCCCGATAAGGAGGATCGAAAACAACCCTGCCTTTCCCATCTGCTGAACTTTCATCAGCGAAAAATGTACTCTCCCGCGCGCCCGTTGGAAAGCAGGAACCGGCCGAAATTGGCCACGCAAATCTTCTGCCTCCTTTTTCCGGCGAGCTGAATTCCGGCTATAATAGCCGGGGTTTCGGCAATTGAGTGGACGATCACGTCTACACTTGCGCTGTGCGCGTTCTTCTCCAATGCGCACGCGGCTACATTCTATCCCGGTGTCTGTCCAACCAGTGTACCCTGGCCGGGCAAAATCATTCCATACGAATTTGACGCGAGCGTCACTCCAGCGCAGCAGGTGCCCTACCTCGACGGGATCAAGGAGTGGGAGCTTGCCGGCGGCATCGACCAGGTTCCCCGTAACCGAGAAGCAAACGTCATTTCCGGGAACGGCGCGGGCAACCGCATCGCATACAATGGCACCATCGGCATTTTCGTTTTCGGTACCGCCGACAATGGAAACGCCATTCGTGGCAATCAAATCTTCAGCAACAACTTCCTGGGCATCGATCTTGCCGGCGGCACCAACATTGGTTTCGGGGCGACGGCAAATGATCCGGATGACGCCGATGGTGGGCCCAATGAGGTCGTGATTCAGTCGGAAGGGGATGCGGGGTGGTACCACCGCCTTCAAGTCACCACCAATATGCATGCCTGGACAGACGCCCAGGGCTTCAGGCACTACGCAAGTGGTGGAGCTTACGGAACCGGCGCAAACGGGGGCTACGCTCCGGGCATTCCGGGTTGTGTCGCCCTGAGATTTGACGCACGGTAACGGGCGACTGTTGAAACAACAACGCCAGAACAGGTTCCGTCATGATTTTCAAGGAATTGCTTACAACACCCGCCATCCTCATCCTCTATCTCTTATCATCCGGATGTGCGACCAGCACGCCTCCGACCGCACCAAAGGTCGCGAAGTACGAGCACCTGAGAGGAACGTGGAAGCCGGTGCTCATGCAGACGAACAAAGAAGTGGATTCAGCGATTCCAATGCACTATCTCGTATTCACGGCTTCCCGGGTAATGCAACGAATCCAACTTACGGACACAGGGCCGAAAATTCTGGAAAAAACCGTGGGCCTCAGGAAGAACGGCGTTCTGGTCGCTCAAATGTCGGTGGAGTCCGAAATGTACGGCCCCATCGCGCGGGTCACGGTCGAGGGTGATAGAATGGTCGTACAGGGTGCGATCGACGAAGTCCTGATCTACGACCGCATAAGCCCGTCCACTGATATTGAAGCTCTGGCCCTGAAGGTAGAATACCTCCCGGTGCAGAAACTCGAACTGTAGCCGACGAGTGGGAAATCATGCACCTTGTCCCGCTCTGTCACAAATTCATGTGTAATCGCGGGGTAAGTGCGTGATTAGTCTATGGTAAGAGCAAGCCTAGGGTCCGAATCCTACGTAAAATGGCCCGCTCTTATGAATAAGATTCGTGAAT
>CAUZEO010000361.1:0-5218 GCA_963578625.1 Kiritimatiellia bacterium
AGGGCGGTTTACCCCCACTGATACCGGGTTGTTACAAAAGATCGATAGGCGTACGCAAATGGTCCAAGGTAAGGACGAGCGCGTCTACATCACTGTCGGTTCGTCGCCGTCGAGGAATCCGTGGAGTTTTCTCAGGCGGGTGGGGTGGCGCATTTTTCGCAGTGCTTTGGCCTCGATCTGACGAATCCGTTCACGGGTGACGTTGAACTTTCGCCCGACCTCCTCCAGTGTGCGCGAATAGCCGTCGGCCAGTCCAAAGCGGAGCGTGAGGACTTCCTGCTCCCTTTCGGTGAGGGTGGACAGGACGTCTGAAAGTTTCTCCTTGAGGAGACTGAAGGCGGTCATTTCCGACGGGTTATCCGCGGATTTGTCTTCAATGAAATCCCCGAAGTGGGTGTCTTCGCTGTCGCCGACCGGGCTTTGCAGGGAGATGGGTTGCTGGGCCATCTTGAGCACTGCGCGCACGCGCTCTACCGGCATCATCATCTCTTCGGCCAGCTCTTCTGGGGTTGGCTCGCGGCCGAATTCCTGGATGAGCTGCTTCTGAACCCGCATCAGTTTGTTGATCGTCTCGATCATGTGCACGGGGATCCGGATCGTGCGTGCCTGGTCCGCGATGGAGCGGGTAATTGCCTGACGAATCCACCAGGTTGCATAGGTGCTGAACTTGTAGCCGCGGCGGTATTCGAATTTCTCCACCGCCTTCATCAGGCCCATATTGCCTTCCTGGATGAGGTCGAGGAAAGAGAGACCGCGATTGGTGTACTTTTTCGCGATACTGATCACCAGCCGGAGATTTGCCTCCACCATTTCCGCTTTTGCGCGCAGACCTTTGCGAACCCAGATGCGGAGATGCTTGTATTGAGCGTCGAAAATTTCGGACGTCATGCGGCATTCCATCTCGAGCTCTTCCACCCGAAGCGCCAGTTCTTTGGCCGCTTCCGCGGCGGTCTGGGACCGCTTGGCATTTCGCCGGTGGCGCTGCATTTCGTTTCTTGCGGTAGAGTAGAGAGCATATTTTGTATCGATCTCGTCGATGAGATCCTCTACGGCCTTCTGTTTGAAGTAGAGTTTGTCCAAATAATCGGCGAGACGGTCGCGCGCCTGCTCAAACTGCTTGGTTCTCCGGGCCACTTCTTTTTTTGCGCCGCTTTTCTTCAGCGTTTCTTCGAACTTCTGCCCCACGTTTTCGTGATTCCGGACAATGGTTTTCCGGTGACGCGGAAGCTGGTTCATGTACTTCTCGCGATTCGTGACGTGCTTGTCGCTGATGATCCGGTCGAAGCGTTCCTTCCCCTGTTCAATTCGATCGGCCAGGGCCAGGTACGATGAAGTTGCGAAACCGAAACGGTTGAAGAGGCTTCGGGTCTTGATCTCCGCCTCCTCGATGCGCTTGGAAATCTCCACCTCCTGCTCCCGGGTCAACAGGGGAACCTGCCCCATTTGCTTGAGGTACATCCGGACGGGATCGTCGAGCACGTCGACCCGCTGTGCCTGTTTGGCCCGTTCGTCTTTTTCCAGTTGCTTCTTAAACGTTTCCTCGTCGGTGGACTCGATGATCTCGATATCCATGCCGCGGAGGAGGATCAGGATGCCCTCAAATTCGTCCGGGCTGATTACGCTTTCGGGGAGCGATTCGTTGATGTCATCGAAGGTCAGGTAGCCCTGATCCTGGGCGACCTTGATCAGCTCCTTGATCTTCTCGTTGCGCTCTTCCCGATTGATCTCGAGCTTGACGTCGTCTTTCCCGTCAAACTTCTCTTTCGATTTCGCCTTGGCCCGGCTGGATTTCGCCTTGGCGTTGGTTTCTTCCTTCAGCGAATCTGCGCGGCTGACGCGCTTTACGGGGGTTTTGACTTTGTTGTTTTTCGGTGTTTTTTTCGTCGAGCTGGAAATCGTTTTTTTCGCGGTGCGAGAGGTGGTGACGGTCTTGGCGGCCTTGCGTTGCGAAGTGGATTTCGACGCCTTGGGATCCGCAGTTTTTGCCATCAGGGCGGCAGGTTTGGTTTTCGACTTGGGGGCCTTTACGGCCACTTTTTTAGCTACCTTTTTAGCCACTTTTTTCGCCGGCTTGGTCGGGCCTGCTGAGTTTCTTTTTGCTGTCTTAGTCGTTTTAGTGGCCGCCATGAAGATTCCCGGAAAAGTACAGCATACACCTATTATACCCGCATTAGAGCGCGCAAAGTTATCATTTATCCCGTGACCGTCAAGCGCGTGGGCAATATTTTTAAAAATCGGATCCCTCAAAATCCGAAATTCCGACCACGTCCCGGCTCACAGCAGAGCCTTTTCGGCTCAGCTCTCCATCTCAAGAATCGGGAGTGCCTGGTCCCAACCCTGGCGGAGTTTGTAAATGTCGTTTGTCAGCCGCCCTCGGGCGGCGACGAGTTCCTCCAATTCGGCGCCCTTCGCGGCTAACGTACGCTGGTGCAAGTCCTTCTTCCGTCTTTCAAGGTCATTTCTGCGAATCTGAAGGATGAAGTCCTTGGCAGTGTCATCCAGGAGGGCGTCCTCGCCGATGAGCCTGTTTGGGGCGGCCCGGGCAGCCGTTGCGACACGAATGCAGTTCTCGCCCGAATTCGCGAGGAAGCTGGTAAGATTCTCGGGCGTTGCTTCTGAGTTTTCAACCAGGACGCGGGCGACCTCCCTGCACTCCACGCTGCTCATGCAGTGGAATGGAAGGTAAGACCGTACCAGTTCCACAACTTCCTCGCCGACCATCATGAGTTCGAGCAGGCAGATTTCGGAGGTTGGTTGCTTTTCATCCATCGGCTTGACTGTGGGTTTCGAATCGCGGGCGGGCCGCTGGTTCGAGGTGATTCGCCGTAAATCCTCCCGAAGATGGCGTTCGTCGATGAGAAACCGGCGAGAGACCTTGCGCAGCATTTCATCCTGCTTCACGGCCCGCGGTACTTTTCCGATACTTTCGAGAATTGCTTCGACGGCGACGAACTTCCGTTGATCTTCTTTGAAAACGGAGGGATCAGTCACGATTCGGTCCGCGTGGAAATCCACTACGGACTTCGCATTCTCTACGCAGGCGGTGAGGGCTTCGGCGCCTTGCCCGAGAATCAGGGAGTCCGGGTCCTCTCCGGGAGGCAGGGCGGCGATGCGGACGTCCATGTTTCGGCTAAGGAAAACGTCGGCCGAGCGAATGGCCGCTTTTTGGCCGGCGCTGTCCGCGTCCATCAGGAGAACGACGGTGTCGGTGAACCGGTTCATGAGCGCGGCGTGTTTTTCCCCCATGGCCGTGCCCTGGGAGGCCACGACGTGTTCCAACCCGGCGAGGTGGCACCGAATGGCATCGATTTGGCCCTCGCAAATGACGGCATAGTCCTTTTCCCCGATGTTCGCACGTGCTTTGTCGAGGCCGAACAGGATGCTGCTTTTGGAAAATACGGGGGTCTCCGGGCTGTTCACGTATTTGGCGAGATTGCTTTGGTTGTCGAGAATCCGCCCGCTGTACCCGACGACCCGTCCGCGAATATCCGTGATGGGGAACATGATCCGCCCCCGGAACCGTTCGTAGGTGGAGCCGCGGCCGTTGTCTGAGCGCGCGATGAGCCCTGCGCCCTCAAGTTCCTTCGATGACCATTTCTTCTGCTGGGCCCACGAAGTGAGGGCGCCACGTTGTTCCGGAGCAAAACCGATTCGAAAGCGTTCCGTGGCCTCGCCGTCCAACTGCCTGGCGCTCAGATAGTCCCGCGCGGCTTTCGCTTCCGGGTGGTTGGCCAGGCATTCCTGGTAAAACCCGGTGGTTGCCTCCAGAATTTTATAGAGAACGTCTTTTTGGGGACCCCGTGGGGCTTGGTCGCCTTTTCGGGGCTCGGTTTGAAGGCGCATACCGCAGCGGTCCGCCAGGATTTCCATGGCGGCCGGGAATTCGACCCCTTCGTACTCCATGACAAACGTAAAGACATCGCCGCTCGCCCCGCAACCGAAACACCGGTATATTTGCCGGTCTTCGTTGACGTTGAACGACGGCGTCTTTTCCGTATGAAACGGACAAAGGGCCTTCAGGGCGGATCCGGCGCGCTTCAGCTCGAGGTAACTACCTATTACCTCGGCGATTTCGTTTCGTGCCCGGAGTTCCTCAATAATCTCCTTGCTCACAATGTCGGGCATTGGCGGTCACTATACCGAGTGTGAGCCGGTTTGTGAACCAGGAAGTGGGAGTATTTAGTGTTTAGTTTTTGTTCGAGAATTCGAATCTAAACACTCAATACTAAACACGCTCCTCACTCTTCTTCAGCCGGTTCGTCGCCCCCATCTTCTCCAACGGTGGGCAGATCGAGTTGGGGGTGATCCTCCGCCAATTGGTTGTAGGCGGGGAGTAGGACGTGGGTGACGGTGCGGCCGAGGGCGGACTCCTCCCCGAATTTTTGTTGCAGGTATCCACTGGGGCTTAGCGTTGCGACGAGGATTACGGTGATGAGAATGAGCAGGCAGCGGAGGGCGCCGGCAATGAGCCCGCCGATCTGCTCGAACGGTGTCTTGAATTTGAATTCGGCGATATTCCGCAGGCACCAACGAAGCAGTACCATGGCAAATCCGGCGATGAGAAAGAGGAGGACGAATGCCGTTAGACCGGACGCTTTCGGAGAGAGGCGTGTAAATTCGGTGATCCGGTCGCTGAATGGAATATAAAAAACCCAACCCACAACTACCGCGGTGCCGAGACCGATGAGCCGGGCAAGCTCGCCAGACAACCCGCGCATCCAGCCCCGAACCATCCCATATCCAACCAGGGCAAGGGCCGCGATATCCACCAGATTAAAGGAATATTCCGTCATCGATTAGCAGCTAGGGTGTAGAGCGGGCTGGGGGGATTGGGTATTGGGTGTTTGGTCTTTGGGATTGGATTGATATTTTGTCTTCACTGCGAGGTTTGGGTCCTTTCCATGGCTGTTTATCCCACTCGTCCTCCAAAATCGACACTATATTTGCAGTCATCCTATCGTCTCGATTCGGGCAACGCTGCAATTCTGGCTCCCAAAGCGATTGGAATTCCGACCAGAATCACGCACATAATGTAAAGGAAAGATTCCTCCCCTCCGTCCAGGACCCATTCCCCGAATCCTTGTTTGTGAGTAGAGATTTCGGTGTTCGGGGCCGGAGTTTTCAGAGGTGCCCGATTTATACTCAGAAACAAGTCTGGCCTCAGAGGGCGCCGCGCCATCTGATTTTTCAGGTTTGAGAGCCCCCTTTCGCCGTAGGC
>CAUZEO010000362.1:0-5208 GCA_963578625.1 Kiritimatiellia bacterium
TAGGCGATGGGCGCTACTTCGATGACTCCCTGGTCCATATACTTCTGGACTTGATTCGCGTCGAACATGTCGTACAGCGCATCATACAGAGGGCGTAAGTAAGGAAGAACTTTCTGGTACATGTCGCCGGGCAAATATCCGAGCGCTTCGCCTGCCTCGATGGCCGGCCGGGCAAGGATGATGCGAGAGACCTTCTCTTCAATCAGTGCTGATACCGCGAGCGCCATGGCCAGGTATGTTTTTCCCGTGCCGGCGGGGCCAATTCCAAAGGCAATATCCTTGGCCATCACTTCATGGACATACGCATGCTGCCCGAACGTGCGGGGAAATACGTTCGGCTTTCCCTGACCCACCGAGATTCCGCTGTCGAGCAGTTTTTCAATCTCGTTCTCCCGTCCCTGACGAAAAGCATCCAGGGTATACGTTATGCTGTGGTCGGGGTTGTACGCGCCCCGGTTTCTCGCTTTCCGAAGGCATTGGAAAAAGCGATCGACGGTGTCGACCTTTTCCGGCGTGCCTTCGACGCGCACCCACGTATCCCGGGAGACCACACGGACATCGAGAGCCTCTTCCAGTGTGGTTAGGATTTCCGAATGATGCCCAGTCAAATCCGTAGCCTCGGTGGCATTATCGAAGTGAATGGTCTTTTCAGTCATGGATGGTGAAATGGGAGCACAAAGTATGCCCCGGGTCGCGGTTCGGAGGAGTAGCAGACGGACTCATCCATCGTAGAAATCCATCGAATCGCTGCAAATCTTGATGTGCTGAAGCACATAATTGACAGGAAATAAGCAAACTCTCGAATTAAGCTCCATATACGTCCTTAAGACGTGAAATTATCTGGAAAGTGTCAAAGAATTTCCGGTTTGTCGAGCTTTGGAGGCTGGAAAAGTCGGCCCTTACGTTCCAACTTGCTGTCCTGCAGTGGTTAATGATTCAACTCGCAAAGCACTTCTCTTCTCCCGTACAACTTCAGGGAAGGAGATTTGATGGCTTCCAGAGCAAAAAACACGGCGTACGCCGGCGTACCGCAACCGATCAAGGAGGTTGCTGATGCGTCGGTATACCTGCTTCATGGCGGGGACGATTATTTGATTTCGAATAATGGACGCGAGCTGGTGGACCGGTTCTGCCCCGCGCAGGACCAGGCGTTGGGGCTGGAAACGATTGACGGACGCGAGGCAACAACGGTTTCGGAAGCGATCCGCGTAATCGGAGCCTGCCTGGATGCGGTGCAGACGGTTGGTTTCTTTGGCGTTGAAAAGGTCGTGTGGTTCCGGGACATCGCGATATTCGGAAAACCGCAGGTTATTCAGTCCGAGACCGTGAAGGGCGCCTTGGAGAAACTGGTGGCGGAAGTGCGCAAGGGTTTGCAGGATGGGGTGCGCCTGATTATCGGCGCACCCCATCTCGATAAACGGCTGGCCTTGTACCGCGCCTGTAAAGATGTGGGCGTGACGCTGGATTACGCCATGCCCGACAAGGCTTACTTGCGCGAAAAGGCGGCCATGTCGCAGGTGGCCGCCCTCTTCCGCGTGGCCCACCTGTCCGCATCGACGGACGTGATTTCGCGGTTTGTTGAAACGGCCGGCACCGATACCCGGCAGCTTGCGCAGGAGGTAGAGAAAGTCCGCGCCTACCTCGGGGATTCGACTACCGTTACTGAAGCGGCCGTGACCGAAATCGTCTCCCCGGGACGCGAGTCGAGCGGTTGGGAGCTTGCCAATGCGATCGGGGAAGGGAAACCTGCGCTCGCGATTCGCATCCTGCGCCAACTTCTTTTTCAGGGCGAAAGCCCGGTGAGTATGATCTTTCGCATCGAGCAATGGTATCGCGAACTATTGATCTTCCGATGCTGCCTGGAGCGGAAATGGTGCTCGATCGCGCGTAGCCGCCGGGACGAGCTTGTGTGGGGTGATGAGCCTGAAATAGAGGTCTATTGTTCAAGCCTGTCGAGAGATCCGCGCACGTATAATCCCTACCGGGCGCTCAAGTTGGCCGAGCAGGCGCAGCGGAATAGCCGAAAAGACCTTGTCCGGGGCCTGGATCATTTTGTTGAAGTTCATCAGCAACTTGTCTCATTGTCATTGCCCAAGGATCTTATCCTCGAACTGGCAATTCTGCGCGTGGTAGGCGGAGGAGAATAGTTGTTCCGCCTCTCCAGCCCGTGGAGGGGGACGAACTTTGAGACTTTTTAAGCGTCGATTCTGGTCCTAAGTTCAGCCGATGGACATCCTGAAACTACTCCTGTGGTTCCTGGCCATTGTTTTGATCCTTAAGTGGATTCGGATTCTGACGGCGTGGTACCGGGTGATGGGGTTGTCATTCGGTAAGGCGGGTGTTCGTGAGATCGAACCCCTGGAAATTCCAGCCTTCCTGACGCCGATGTTTGACGAGGCGTCAGCCACTCTGCTGCCGCTGGGGTTCGAGCTTTCGCACTGTGAGGCACACATCTCCATGGTCACGGCGACGCACCAGCCCGACAGAGACACAAAACAGCGAGGAGCACCAGCGTGAATATTCGAGTATACTTGAGTGGAGAAATACATAGTGACTGGCGGTCGGAAATTGTTGAGGCCTGCTCAGCCGTACCCTTGCCAATCTCATTCATGTCTCCCATAACCGATCACGGCTTGTCCGACAGGATCGGGGTCGAAATTCTGGGAGAGGAAACGAGTGCCTTCTGGGGGGACCACAAGTCAGCTAAGATCAACGCGATTCGGACGCGGACCATGATCGAAAAGGCGGATGCCGTCGTGGTGAAGTTTGGCGAAGAATATCGGCAATGGAACGCCGCGTTTGATGCAGGGTATGCTGCTGCAAAGGGAAAGCCGATCATCGTGCTTCATCCCGCGGGTCTTGTGCATCCGCTGAAAGAAGTGGATGCCGCGGCGATGGCCGTGGCCGAGACTCCCGGGCAGGTCGCCGATATTCTGCGGCACATGGCAACGACCCAGGACAGGATTGATTCCAGCCTCAAATAGCGTGCTCTCGCAGGAATTCTTCGTTCATCTTGAATCCGAGCCCCGGCCGATCCGATAGATGCAGGTGGCCGTCGCGGATATCAAAGGGATGGTCCATCATCTGGTCATAGACCGCTAGCCGCGCCCGGGCGATCTCCAGTTTGTAGAAGTTCGGCACCGTAGCCATCACGTGGGCCCCGGCGGCGATGTTGACTGGCCCGCCGGCGTCGTGGGGCGCGACGGGGATATGATAGGTCTCCGCCATGGTCGCGATTTTTTTGAGTTCGGAGATGCCGCCGGTCCAGGTCACGTCGGGCATGATGTAGTCGGCCAGGCGGTTTTCGAGCACCGGCAGAAAATCAAAGCGCGTGTACAATCGTTCGCCCACACAGATCGGCACATTTGTTCGGTCGCGCACCTGCTGCAGGGCGTGGAGGCTCTCCGGCGGTAACGGCTCCTCAAACCACCCGATGTTGTAGGGTTCGAGACGATTGGCGAGTCGGATCGCCGTGGGGACATCGAATTGCCCGTGCGCATCGATCAGGATCTCGACGCCCGGTCCGACCGCTTCCCGCATCGCCGCGATCATCTCCACGCCCAGTTCTTCGCCCGCCTCGTCTATCTGCCCGCTGATGTAAGCCTGGACTCCTTCCGGGCAATGGTTTGGAAAGGGACCGGTTTTTACCGTGGTGAAGCCTAGACCCACGATGGTCTTGCATGCGGCGGCGATGTTTGCCGGATCAAAACTGCCGTCCGGATGAGTATATAGCGCGATGGATTCGCGGATCGGTCCACCGAGAAAATCGTAAATCGGCAATCCCAATTGTTGACCGCGAATGTCCCACAGCGCGATGTCGATCGCACTGGCGATACTCGAGCCGATACCGCGCGAACCCATGTACGAGAACGCTCTGAATATTTTGTGCCAGATCAACTCGATCCGCGCCGGATCGTCCCCCTTGATCAAGTCTTCGATTTGCCCCAGCACGGCAGCCGCGGCGCGGTTGGCAGTCGGTGTCGAGACCGTGAATTCCCCCCAGCCCGTGATGCCCTCATCGGTTTCGACTTGAGCGAATAAAAACTCCCCGTCCCGGGGTTTTTGTTCCGGGGCGTCCAGAAACGGCAACGGCATGCCAATCAGCCAAGGAGTTACTTTCTCGATTTTCATTGGAGCACTGATAAGGATTCGATTCAAAGGTGTCCAGCGCAATACGCCCCCACGGTCCTTGCTTGGTGGATCGAGGAATTCTTGAACTCGATTGGAACGTGTCCAACGTCCGGTTCACCACCAAGCAAGCTCGGTGGGGTCCGGGCGGCAGGCTTGTACTGCTCAGTTGGCCGGTGTAAACAAGAACCTTAATCTCACAAAGAGCGCTGGAGAAAATTGCCATGAAGATGTGGATGAATGTCATGCGCGACATGGAGTACCTGCTCGCGGACTACGATCGCATCCTGGACGCTTGGGGAGAAGGCGGCGTGACCGGCAATGATGTATGCTATTCCACTTACATCTATGTAGCCCTTTTTACAGCATTCGCCGCCCTGATCCGAGCATCGGCCCAAAGGGCCTAGAATGCCTTCATACGCCACATGATCCACGAAATGCCACCGGGGCATGCTGCAAGAGTGATCTCGCCGTGTAAGCCGATTACGGCCCCGAATAGCCCGCTTCGAGCCTGCACATCCCGACCTTGTCCCGAGTGTCAGGCATCCCATGTGTTCGCACCAGCGCCATCGTCCTGGTTCTCCAGCCGCCGCCTCAACACCCCGAAGCACTCCGGAAGTTCCCAGCCGGCAAGGGGACGGGCGTGATCATAAGCCCCGGGTTTACGCTCCAGCAGCCGCAGGTAATGCACCGGTTCGAAGCGCATATCGTATTTACCCCAGAGCTGCGGGTGAGAAGCGATCCGTTCGTTAAGATGGCAGATCTCTACCCGCTCGCAGTATCCGTTGATCATCACCGTGTGGTGAGCATAGTCCACCGGCACCGAGTACTGGTGGTTGTCAAAGCGCACCAACGAGAGCGAATCCGCGGCGGTCGAGAGCTTCCGGAAAGCATCAAAGGGGGGCCTCCGGCAGGGCCCGGAAGGCCGTTGGGATTTCATATGCCATACGGCTTGGCGATTGACAGCAAGGGACGTATATACGTTGATGTTCACAACGCGCGCATTGTGCGGTTTGACGATATGACCGGCAAGGGCTGGACGGTGCTCACTACCTCGAACACGGGACAAAAATCGTATCC
>CAUZEO010000363.1:0-5198 GCA_963578625.1 Kiritimatiellia bacterium
CCGGGAAAACCGTGCTGGGGCTGGAGGTCATGCGGAGGCTCGGTGCGCCTTCACTCGTTCTTGCTCCGACGCTCGCCATTCGCGATCAGTGGGCGGATCGATTTGTTTCTTTGTTTCTTCCGGACGTCGAGGGATTGCCAACCTGGATTTCTAAGGACATTCGGGCGCCGTCATGGATAACGATTTCTACCTATCAAGGGCTTCACGCTGCCTACACCGGTTCCGCATCGGAGCCGGAGCCCGAGGAAGAGGAGACGACCGGTTTTTCCGGTGGTGGAGTAACCCACACGGAAGTCCTGCAGGATCTGAAAGCGGTCGGCGTGCAGACGCTGGTGGTTGATGAAGCCCACCATCTTCGGAATGAATGGTGGAAGACTCTGATGGTTCTAAAGGCCGCTTTGACGGATCCGCATGTCGTGGCCCTGACCGCGACGCCTCCCTACGACGTGGAGCCGCAGGAGTGGAGCAGATATGAAGAGTTGTGCGGTCCCGTGGACGCCGAAGTGTCTGTTCCCGAGCTGGTTCGCGAACTTAACCTCTGCCCGCACCAGGATTGCGTGATGCTGTCGATGCCATCGCGGGATGAAGAAGGAATCATTCGATCATTCAGGGATGCGGCTAACCGGTTTCGGGTGAACCTTCTCTCGGACGTTGAATTCACCGACAGCATTGAATGGCATCCATGGCTGGCCAGGCCGGAGCAACACATAGAAGCGATTCTCGAGCAGCCCGAGGGAGCTTCCGCGATGATGATCTATCTGAATGCGGCGGGACGCGCGGTTCCGAGGAGCCTGCTGAACCTCCTTGGATTGTCGCGCGTCCGGTTTCCCCATTTCGACCTCGAGTGGGCCGAAAGACTCGTGCAGTTCATTCTCTTTACCGATGAGTATATCGCCAGAGACAAACGGTTTCACATGGAGTCGCTGCGAGCTCAACTCGTACGGTTCGGCGGATTGAACCGGCAGCAAGTTACGCTTCGCTCCTCCCGGGAGATCGAGCGCGCGACGCTGTGCTATACCCGCACGGAGCAAGGCCGCCGACAACTGCTTCGGGCGCGGAACGACTCTCTTGCTGTTGCATTTCAACGGCGCACCGATCGGCGGCTGAAGTGGATGTGAGGGATGTCCGCATCGAATGCCCATGCTTCATCTGAGTGACCTGGCCCCATGACTGTTCAGCATATTCTACTCGCAAGCTCATCGCCCCGCCGAAAAACACTTCTCCAGGAGGCTGGATACCGGGTGACCGTGATCCCCCCCGATGTGGAAGAGGTGTGGCGTCGAGGCGAGGCGCCGTCCGCATACGTGCAAAGGAACGCCGAGGAAAAGGCTGCCGGTGTGTGGAGCCGCGGACACGTCCGAATCCAAGCGGGTGAAGTACTTCTCGCCGCCGATACGATTGTAGTTCTCGACAACCAAATCCTCGAAAAGCCGAGTGATCACGCACATGCCGTAGCCATGCTGGAGCGTCTTTCAGGAAAATCTCACGTCGTGCTCACCGGCGTATGCCTGGCATATTCCAATCGACGAGAAAAAATTGCGACGAGAGCCTTCGTCGAAACGACGAAAGTCATTTTTAAAAACATAAATGCTTCAGAGATCCTGGCATACGTGAACACCGGAGAATCCATGGACAAGGCGGGGGCATACGCAATTCAGGGGGGCGCTGCTGGAATGGTGGAGCGGATCGAAGGATCCTATTCAAACGTCATCGGGCTGCCGATGGAGCGCGTGACCCGAGAGATTCAGAATCTTGTCTCGTCCTGAATTAAAGAAGTCACCTTTTTCGAAGATTTCCAATATCGAATTCCCAAGTTCGACATTGGACATTGAGAATTCGATATTTCCCCGAACCCCGAACCCCGAACCCCGAACCCACCCCGCTACGTCTTCGTCCAGTCAAACAGCACCGCCAGTTCATTCTGCGGCCTGTCCGCGAGCATCTCGTAGATTTCCTGGCATTGCTCCGGCCGGGCGACCTGCGTGATCAGATGTTCGACGGGAAAGCGAGTCTCGTCCGCCATGAGTTGGAGAATCATGGTCCGGTCCCGTTCTTTCGTCCACGGATAGTAAATGTGATCCTGCTCCGGCGTGATGGGGTGAAATGCTCCGATGAAATCCACCTCCCGCAAATGCAGGTCTTCAAAGAAACTCAACTCCACCGTCCCGCGCGGCGAGCCCAATGCAATGAGCCGCCCGGTGGTGCGTGCAAGTTTTGCCGCCATCGGGTAGACGGCCGGTATCCCCGTCGCCTCGATTACGACGTCCGCGCCATTTCCCGGGCACAGGTCGCGCACCGCTTCCACGACGTTCTTTTCCCGCGCCGAATTGATGCGGAAGTCCGTTCCCATGCGGATCGATTTGTCCAACCTGAAATCATTCAGATCAATTCCCATGACCGGCATCGCGCCGGACAGTCGCGCGAATGAAACCGCGAATTGCCCGACGACACCTAACCCCAGGACCGCTACCGCGTTTCCGAGTTGCACCGCGGACTTTCGAATCCCGCGAATTGCGATCGCCGCCATCACCAGTAATGCACCGTGCCGGCTACTTACGCCGTCGGGAATCTTATGGTAAAGATTGGTGTGGACCCCATGACTGGCATGGTTTCCCTGGGCGGCAACGCGGTCGCCGACTTCCACCGTGGTTACATCTTTTCCCACGGCCAAGACCTTGCCTGCGCTACAGTAGCCGGTGGGCTGAGGGTGGGAATTCGGTCGCCCCCATTCGTGGCCGTGCACCCAGCCATATAGCTCGGTGCCCACGCTCACCGCGGTAAACTCGTTCTCAACCAGAATTCCGTCATCAGGCACAGGCCCGGGATCGAAAGGTTCAAGCTCGATGCTGCGGATCCCGTTGACGATGAAACGACGTGGGTTGGAAATCTCTGACATATCTCGTTCTCCCTCTAGAATGCGCAACTGTACTTATCTCTACTGTTGCAAAACATCCGTATTTGTTTGTCATTTCGCGCTTCGAATTCTTTGTCGTACTCATAATCGAGATCGGGTTCGGGAAAGAGGGTCGATGAAGATTACGATAAAGAAGGTTGATGCTGAAGGCTTCATTCGCAAGAAAGCCAGAGCTATTCATTCCGGACACATTGTCCTCACCCTTCCCCGGTTGCACGTCGCCATTCATTCGTAACATCCTCATCGATCTCGTACCCGCCACCCCCATCATCAATCAGCTCGACCTGGTAGACTTCGCGCGCCTGTTCCTTCGTCACGAACCCTTCCAATACATCCTCAAGAACCAGGGCCGGTTCACGCTCTTCGGGCGGGCCGTATCCTCCGCCGCCGGGACTGATAATTCTCACTTCATCCCCGCACTGGATTTGGATGTCGGCGAATTTGTTGGGGGATACCGTCCCATAGACATCCGAAAATGAGCGCCATTCCGGATCGCCCTCCTTGCGGAGTTTTAGATCCCCGCTTGCGCCTTCTCCGCCCCCGAATAACCCCCATGCGCGGGTTTCATGACGATCCATAAAGCTGGAGACCGTAATTTCCGGTGCCCGGCACTTCATGATTCGAAAGCTGCCTTCCCCCCCGCGGTGACGACCCGGGCCGCCGGAATTTTCCGCGATGCGGTAGGTTTGGGTAATCCACGGATATCTCGATTCGAAAACCTCAACCGGGGTGTTCCGGCAGTTGCCGTTGATTGGGCATTGAACGGGGTTGCCGTCACTTTCAACTTTCGCGCCCCATCCGCATCCTTCGATGTGGTAGTTCGCATAGTATTGCTTCGACTCCTGATCGATGCCGCCGAACAGAAAATTACAGGAGCTTCCGCCGGTGGCGGCGGCTACCCGCTCCGGAACCGCCTGGGAAAAACAGCCGAACAAAACATCGACAATGCGTTCGTGGACTTCGGAATTCCCGCCGACACTGGGGCCCGGATGCTCCACGTTCAGAAGCGTCCCCGTCGGCACAATCATTTCAATCGGCCGGTAGCAGCCTGAATTTTTTGGAATCGTGTCGTCCGTGATGTTCAACATGGCGTTAAACGTTGCGGATGCGGTAACGCCATACGTGCAGTTGCAGGGACCGCGCGCCTGCGGGCTCGTTCCGTGATAGTCGAATCGTACCTGGTCACCTTGTATGGTCACCGTACAGTGGATTCGATACCGCTGATCCGCGACAACACCGTCGTTCTCGATCCAATCTTCGAACGCATACTGCCCATCCGGCAGCTCGTCGATCTCCGCGCGCATGCGCGCTTCCGAGTAATCCATGAGTTGCTTGCCGGCGGCCAGGATCTCGTTGAAACCATACCGGCTCAGTAATTCATGCAGGCGCTGCTCGGCAACGTGAAGGGACCCGATCATTGCATGGAAGTCGCCCCACGAAGTCCGCGGTGTCCGGTGATTGGCCAGGATGATACTCCAAATGTCGTCCACGTTTTTCCCCTTGCGGACAATCTTCACCGGCGGGAGGCGAAGCCCTTCCTGGTATACTTCTTTGGCGTCGGCGGCGAAACCTCCGACCGCTTTTCCCCCGATTTCAGTGACATGTGCGATATTTCCCACAAAGCCGAAGAGCTCCCCCTCGTGATAAACAGCCTTGATGACGGTGTGCTCCGGCATATGACAACCGCCGCGATAGGGGTCATTGTGCATGACCACATCTCCCGGCTCGAAATTCTCCACGCCGATCTCGGCGATGGTCCATTGCATCGTAAATAAAATCGCGCCGATCTGGGCGGGACAGAATTCCGCGCTTGCGATCATTTCGCCGTCGCGATCAAAAATCACGCAGGAGAAATCCAGCCCCTCGTTGAAGATGGAAGAGTATGACGTTTTCATCATCGCCAACCCCATTTCCCGGCAGGTATTGACGAGACTGTTGTTGATGATGGTAAGGGTGACGCTGTCGATGGGAGATGATGTACTCATTGGGTCTCCGCGCCCAGGGTGAGGATCAGATTGTTGCTGTGATCGACTTGAACTTCGATATCCGAAGGAACGTATGTCGTAGAGTCGATTTCCTCTATCATTGCGGGTCCGCTGAATCGGACACCCGGCTTCAACCGTTCCCGATCATAGACAACGGTCGGCACGTTTAGTTCGCTTGACTGGATAACGCTTCGCGTCCCCTTGTTTCCGTCATCCGCCTCCCTCGATTGCAATTGAATCTCCGGTTCCGGGGATGATTCGGATACCGAGACCTTCAGGTGTACCAGTTCGATGGGTTC
>CAUZEO010000364.1:0-5197 GCA_963578625.1 Kiritimatiellia bacterium
CATTACGACCACCGGGACGGAGCCGATCATCAAATGCTGTGCTCGCTTGTCCGCCTTCCGTGTCATCGTCGCACCATGCCTATCCCTCCCATCGGACCACCGGCACCACAGTGGATGTAAATGGTGCCGTGAGCAGAGGATCAGCAGTGCTGTTCTCAAATCGCAACGTCTTGATGGGTGATTCTGTGTGCAACCGATGTGCAACTATTCCATGCTTTATCAGGCCTTTTATGCCCTATTTTGCCACTTCTGGGTCGCACCTTAGTACAGGGATAGGACGCTGCTAAGATGTTGACTATGAAGGGGTTAAATGTGGTGGCGAGACCCAGATTTGAACTGGGGACACAAGGATTTTCAGTCCTCTGCTCTACCAACTGAGCTATCCCGCCGTCGCCGTCATGTGACGATAAAAGAACGGTGGATTTTACGGAAAGGGGAGTGGATGTCAACAATACGTTGAACAGGATGAAATTCGAACCCCGGGACGAATGGCGCTCTTCTTAAAAGTGAACTGTCTATGTCTTGTGGATAATTACGAATGAGGAAATACCCCATGACGAAAGAAGCCCGAATGACGAAGCCCGAAGCCGATTCGACCCCATTTCAGGGCTTTCACCTGGCTTTCATAATTAGGCATTCGGATTTCATTCGGACTAGGGTATTTCGTCATTACGTCATTTTATCTGCGCCAATCCGCCATGATCCAAGCGCCATTCTGTCCGCAGCCCTTACTCGGTCAAAATCCCAATAATTTCATCTTCCGTGCTCGCGTTCACGATCCGGTCGCGAACCCCGTTGTTGTCGAGAAGGCGGCTGATTTCCGCGAGGAATCGAATATGGGGTCCGGAACGGTCCTTGGGGGAGACTGTCAAAATAAAGATCGTGGCGGGTATCTTGTCGATCGAATCGAAGTCAATTCCCGGCGTTTTCACACCCACCGCGGCGACCACGTTGTCGACGGTCTCTGTCTTTCCGTGGGGGATCGCAATACCGTGCTGCATACCGGTGGACATCTTCTTTTCCCGTTCCAGCACGGCTGCCAGAGCTGCACCCCTGTCAGGGAGCTTGCCGGCTTGGTCCAGCAGATCAATCAGTTCCGTGATGATTGCCTCCTTGGTGTCGCTCTTCAGGTCCAGCGACACGGGGCTATCGGTAAGGGCTCTAGTTAAGGTCATGTTGAGGTACCCTGCTCCTGGTGCTCAATTTGAGCCAGTTCGTATAGTGATTGCACCGTGGAAGGTCAACACCTCAGGCAATATATCTATCTCCGGCTGTGATTAATTTGTTTTTTCGGCCTTGCACCCACCTGTCGAATGCGCTAACTAGGGTTCCGGCGCCTAATCAGCGTATAACTCAGTATAACGAGAGGATCTAATTGGGTACCAGAAAAAAGCTCACGTCATCGAAAAGTTCGGCCTCGAATTCATCGCATCGAGTCATTAACACTCTTATCCAGTTGCAGGAGCTTTCAGTGGCTCGTGCCCAGCACGAGGCGGCCGGCGGCGGGACCCGGTTCACCCAGCTAGATGAGGCCATCGGCAGCCTTATAGGTGACCTCCCGGACATCGTTGCAGTACAATTTCGAAAGCTCACGACCAAGGGGCTTCTGGCCATCGTGCCAATTTCCAACCAGGCCTGCACCGCTTGCGGAATGGTGCTCCCCAAGAGCTTTATTCAAGCCGTCCGGCAGGAGGATACTCTATTTCCCTGCCCGAGTTGTGCCCGCATCGTCTACCTTCCACAAATCGACATTCGTTCGCAGGGAAAACGCCCTCGGCGCGGCGCTCCGCCTAAAGTCGGCGTCATGAGATTCTCGGGGCCTGAATTGATGGTCCCCACGCTGACTGGCACGACCCCCGAAGAAGTGCTGAGTCAACTGACCGACAAGCTCGAGTCCGAGGGCTTCATAGAGGACACCAAGAATGTGTTGGAAAAGGCATTGGACCGCGAGTCGATGACGAGTACCGCGGTCGATCATGCGTTGGCGTTTCCCCACGTACGAGGCGTGGAAGGCGGCGGTCTTACCCTGACTCTCGGGATTCATCGAAAGGGGATCAAATTTGACCCTGCCAGTAGAAAACTTACCCGGGTCTTCTTTTTCATGGTGATCCCAACCGCGGCAAGTGTCTTCTATTTGAAGTTGCTTGCCGGCCTGACGCAGGCGTTCCGAAAAGCGGAGAACCGGGAACTGCTCCTCAACGCGAAAACGGAAAAAGAACTGTGGAAAGTTCTGGTCAAGTGCACGAAAAACACCGTCAAGTAATCCGGCAGGGCCGGCTCCTCACCTCAGGTGGTCCGGTGGGAGCGGCTGTTCCCTAATCTCTCCGTTCGCATACAATACATGATAAGCTCCGTTGTGCGGTGCGGGGACGGCATCATTCATGGCATTGACTTCCGTAATGAGCCAGTCGGTGGGGGCCAAGTCGTAAAAGGGCGTCCGGCTGACCGTGGAATTCCAGAGATAGGTGATGCCGGTGACGCGAAGCGGAAGAGCCGTTGCCTGGCATATGCAGTTGGTTGGGGATATGCCGTAAGGCTGCAGCACGCGGCAAAGACTTTCGGCGTCGGCAAGCACGTCCTCGGGGAAGTAATCGATTGCGGGCAACCGACCAACATCCGCCTCGTACTGCTCCAGTGCGGTATAAATTTTCGAAAGGTTGGCTTTGCAGGATCGCGTGTGCGCCATATCCCGAATCCACCCCGTCAGGCCGGCTACCGCAAGAGCCACCACAATCAACGTCATGACGAAACGACCTGCAATGCGCCTGGCTCCCACGGCGCGCCACTGTTTCCTGTTTATCTTACCCCACATGATCACACTTTCTATGAATCTGAGGTGTTTTCCCCCGGTTGCGTGAGTAGAGAGTGCATCAATGACTGGGCGATTTGAGCCGGCCAGGCCCCAACCGGGCGAGCAGTGGAAATCGCATGGTGAAGATATACCAGCGCTGACACGCGATCCTGTTCCCACAGGGCGGCAACCGCCGCGGCAAAATAGTTTGCGCCCCGGACCCGTGCCGGAAGCCGGTAGATCCGCGACGCCAGATCCGTATGGTGTAATTCACCGGCAACGCAGTTCGTCGCGTCCAGGTAGGGATTCGGTCCGGCGGGGAGGCCGCTGGTCCTCACCTTCTCCATCGATGCGCAGGAGAGACCACGAACGATCATCCCCGCCAGTTCCAGTCGTGCGGCGCCGCGCGTGGACACCGATGCGTTTTCATTTTGGATCACTTCGAAATAAAGCTTTTCCGCGTCCTCGTGACGCTGCAGCATGTAGGCGCACCGGGCGGACTCCAGGCGAGCGAGATTTCCGGTTCGAACGTCATACGTCTCGCCACTTATTCGTAACGAATTTTCAAGATGGGCCTGTGCCGCCTGCCAGTTTTCCTCAGCCATTGCTTCCCGTGCCCTCAGCAGGGACTGCCGGGCCGGAGGAGCGACGGGCGGTGACTTTTGCGGTCCACGAAGCCGCTGCAGTACCTCCTGAGAGTTTTCAAGCCGGGCCTCGCCCATTAAACCGCGGTACTGTTCCTGTCGTAGTACGGATAGCAGGTAGGCCATCGTGCCCAGGATGACCATAGCCACAGCGCAGACGATCACAAGGAGCCTGCGGTACCGGTGAACCGTGTGCTCGATCATGAGCAGCGTCGAATAGTGACGCGCCTCAACACGTTTCCCGAGTCGCGCTTTTTCCAGGTCGTCCGCGAAGGAGTTGCCGTCCTGGTATCGCCGGTCAGGCCGCTTGTCCAGGGCCTGCAGCAGCACGGCTTCCAGGTCCGGGCTGATTTCGCCCCTGAATTGGCGGGGGCGTCGCGCGGGTTCGTGCTGAACGGCGCGAAGGGTATCGGGAATATTCAACAAGCGCTGCGAGTTGTAGGGCATCGCCCCGGTGAGGGCCTGGTAGATGACCACGGCAAGAGAATACAGATCGCTCGAGACCGTAAGAGTTTCGCCCCGGGATTGTTCGGGCGACATGTACATGGGAGTTCCTGTCAACGCGCCGGGAACGGTAAACCGCGGCCACTCCAACAGAGCCGCCATGCCGAAATCGCACAACACCGGATCGCCGAAACTATTGAGCATGATGTTCGTCGGCTTTACATCCCGGTGGAGAATGTTTCGATCGTGAGCGAATGCCAGGGCGCGTGCAAGTTTGATCCCGAATTCGACAATGGTGTCGATCGAGAGCGTATCCGTTTCCATGACCGCTTCAAGGGTCCGGCTGCCCGTGATCTTCTCCATGGCGATGTAGTGAGTTTTCGAATCCTGCCCTGTGCTGTAGACGGTGATGATGTTGGGATGCTCGCGCAGTTGTTTGGAGGCTTCGATCTCGCGGCGGAATCGCTCCATCATGGAGTCCGACACGCGGCGCGATTCCTGAAACACTTTGAGCGCCACGCGGTGGCCAGTGGAATCGCTTGCTTCGAAAACGGTGGACATGCTCCCGTGACCGAGCATCGACTCGATGACGTATTCGCCGATCTTAAAACCGGCTTCCGGGAATTCAGGCCCCGGGTGGGGAGGCTCTTCCGCCCGGTCAGATTCGGGAGACATCGGTCCTTTTCTTCTCGGCATACGATCCAATAGACTTGAATTGCGCTATTTTGTCACTTTTCTCTTCTTCGAATCGACGCCACCGGCAGGGCAGGGGCTGCGCTCCTGTTCCGGAGACGGAAAATCGAAAGAGAGTGAGCTGAGGGTGACGCTCTATCCGTTCTTGCACCGCCTTTTCGCGTCGTAAGCCGCGAGGGCGGGTTCACAGAGACCCTGCATCTACGCGGCGGGTAAAATGGCCCGAACTTCAGGGCTACAGGCGCTTCACGGATTTGATGACAATGGTGTCGACGGGGACGTCACGATGCTGGTCCTTGATGCCTGTCGGCACATCGCGGATTTTGCTCACGACGTCCATGCCGGCGGTCACTTTGCCGAACACGGCATACCCATGGCCGTCGGGGCGAGGGTAGTCAAGACCGGGGTTGTCCACGATGTTGATGAAGAATTGTGCCGTGGCGCTGTGGGGATCGGAGGTTCGAGCCATTGCGACGGTGCCGCTTTCGTTACTCGTTCCGTTACTGGCCTCGTTCTTGATCGGATCCCGGGTTTCCTTTTTCGAAAAGTCCGGCAGGAATCCGCCGCCTTGAATCATGAAATTCTGGATGACCCGGTGAAATATCGTTCCGTCGTAGAACTGGTC
>CAUZEO010000365.1:0-5165 GCA_963578625.1 Kiritimatiellia bacterium
CAAATCTACGGAGCGTTTCGCGGCATCATAGAGAGGAACCGGGAAGACATCGATACCCGGTACCCGCAAGTGATGCGCCGCGTCGCGGGTTATCCCATGGATGAATTCCGGGCAAACGGACCCTGGAATCTTGCGAAAATTTTCACGGGCAGCGAAGGCACACTCGGGGTATTGCTGGAAGCCAAAATCAATCTCGAGCCACTCCCCGATCACACATCCGTCTACGTCCCTCATTTCGACGATATTCTCGAAGCGGTCCGGTCAGTAAAACCAATGCTTTCCATTGGTCCGGCTGCAGTGGAGATCCTCGACGACTCCGTGCTTTCACGCGCGCGAAAGAATCTGACCACCGCGCCCTTGTGCAGTTTCCTGGAAGGCGATCCGAAAGCGGTCCTCGTCGTCCAGTTTTACGGAGATTCCGCGGAGGAGGCGAAGGCAAAGGCGGAAAGAGGGAGAGCCGTCCTGCAGGAAATCGGCAGTGGGTACGCCCACCCGATCTTCACCGATGCCAAAAACCAGGGGGACGTCTGGAACGTCAGGAAACACGGCCTGGGTCTCATGCTGGGGATGAAGGGCGCCCGTAAACCGACCCCCTTCATCGAAGATGCAGCCGTTCCGGATGACGTATTGCCGGAGTACATCGAGAAGATTTTGGGGTTCTGCCACGGCCGCGGTGTGGAGGTGGCGATGTACGCGCACGCCAGCGTCGGCCTGATCCACGTCCGGCCTATTCTCGATCTTCGTGACACGAACGACATCGAACACATGAAAATCATCTCGGAAGAGTCGTATCGGCTCGTCAAGGAATACGGCGGTTCCGTCAGCGGCGAGCACGGGGACGGGCTGGTTCGCAGCGTGTATATTGAACCGTACTTCGGGACCAAGCTGTACGGTGCGTTCAAGGAAGTGAAGCAACTGTTCGACCCGGACGGTCTCATGAATCCAGGCAAGATCGTTGAAGCACCGCCCATCGGCAATGACCTACGGTACGGGGGCGAATACAAGGCCCCTGACTTCGAAACGATCTACCAGTACCGCGATGACGGCGCGTTTACCGACGCCGTTCACATGTGCACCGGCGTTGGAGCCTGCCGGCAAACGTTGACCGGCGTCATGTGCCCCAGTTTCATGGCCACGCGGGATGAATGTCACTCCACCCGCGGGCGCGCCAACGCGCTTCGGCTGGCAATGAGCGGCCAGATGGGCGAATCGGGGATGTACAGCGAAGGCCTCTACGAGATTCTGGATCTGTGCCTGTCCTGCAAGGCCTGCAAGTCGGAGTGCCCCAGCAACGTGGATATGGCGAAACTGAAGGGCGATTTTCTGCAGGCCTACCACGACCGGAATGGCACGACAATCCTCGACCGGATGACCGCCGGGACACCGGAAATGGCGAGGCGATTGTCAGGTGCGCTGGCTCCGATGGTAAACGCAGTGCAACACAGCGCGCCATTCCGGGCGATCCTCGAGCGCGTCGCCGGCGTGGATCGCAGGCGCCGGTTGCCGGCCTATGCCCGACGATCTCTTTCCTCCTGGTTCGCCGGTCGTGAAAAGCCGGCAACATATGACCGAGGGAAGGTTGTATTGTTCGCCGACACCTTCACCAATTACTTCGAACCGGAAATCGGGCGGTCAGCCGTCGAAATCCTGGAGGCCTGCGGATACGAAGTCCAGTTGTTCGATACCGGATGCTGCCAGCGGCCGAGAATCTCTAAAGGATTCCTGCGGGACGCCAAAAAGAAAGGTACGGAAACCCTTCGCGGGCTTGACCAGCACATCGCTGCCGGCACCCAGGTCGTCGTCCTTGAGCCAAGCTGCGCATCTGCCCTGACCGACGACCTGCCCGACTTGGTGGAAGACGACGGACTCGCGTCACGCGCAAAGTCGGGCATTCGGCTGCTGGATCAGTTCCTGGCCGAAGAGATCGAACGGAAGAATCTCTCCGTTCGTTTCGAGTCGGCCTCATCGAAATTCCTTGTACACGGCCACTGCCATCAGAAGGCTCTGTACCGGACCGAATCGATGAAACAGCTCCTGGAACTCGTTCCCGATGCCGAAGTGAAAGAAACAGATTCGAGCTGTTGCGGCATGGCTGGCTCATTCGGATACGAAAAATCTCATTACGACGTATCGAAAACATGCGGCGAACGCAGGCTGTTCCCCGCGGTTCGTGACAGTGGCGACGATACGGAATGTATCGCCTGCGGATTCAGTTGCCGGCATCAAATCGCCGACTTCACCGGGAGGAAACCAGTACACTGGGTTCAGGCCGTGCGGGTTGTAGCAACCTAGCCCCCCGGGGGGGGGGAGGTCCCCCGTCAACGGCCATTCAGGGCCAGAGGACAAGTCGGGATCTATCTGGAATTGACAAGATTCTTTTAAAGACTTAGGGATTTGGGCCTATTTTCAACAAAATGGGGGTCAGGGACTGAATTTAAGAATACCGGATCTTCCCTTCTTGCCTTGCGTCCGGAACTCACCTCTGTAAAGTTCCCGGGCAAGATATGCCTGCCGTGTATGCCAAGGAGTTACCCGGTGCCTGCAAACCGGAAAATTGAATTTTATCCAATCGAAAAGAACACATTATTTATTCTAAAATGATCGGCAATTCACATGATTAATTTGCTCGCAAAGAAAAACAAGATTACGGTCCTTCCCGTTTATCCCCAGTTTCCAACTACCTTCTGGAGCTACAAGCACGCGATTGAGTTCGTAGGCAAAAAAGCGATTATGCCGCCCACCGGACTAGCGACGGTGGCGGCGATGCTTCCGCCGCAGCACTTCAACGTGTTGCCGATTTGCGATTTAAACATCGAAGACCTCGACGAAAACGCGATTCAAGAAGCGGACATCGTCTTTACTTCCACGATGATTGTTCAGGAGAAATCGCACAACGAAGTCATCGCGGCAGCACACGCTCTCGGCAAGAAAGTGATCGGGGGCGGCCCGTTTCCGACTTCCTATCCCGAGCGAAACAGCGAGCTGGATTACGCAGTGATGGGGGAGGCGGAAATAACATTGCCCGCATTCGTGAAGGATCTACTCCAGGGCGAACCGAGGAAAATATACACGGAGCACGACGTGATCAACGGCGGGGGTCATCAGGCAGCAGATCTGCTGAGCAACAATAAAACCACTGTCGAAAAAACCCCGATTCCTATGTGGCATCTTCTGGATCTGCAGAAGTACTACTCTATTCCGGTTCAATACTCTCGGGGCTGTCCGTTTCGTTGCGATTTCTGTGACATTACGGCTCTATATGGCCGGCTTTCCAGAACCAAGTCCGCGCCACAGGTGACCGCCGAGCTGGATGCGCTTCTTGCGGAGGGATATCGCGGACCCGTATTTATCGTGGACGACAACTTCATCGGCAACAAAACCAAGGTTAGGAAAGACCTGCTGCCGGCCCTGGTGCAATGGCAGAAGGAAAATGACTACCCGTTTTCCTTCAATACCGAAGCCAGCATGAACCTCGCCTGGGACGCGAACACGGAGATCCTGGAAAGCATGGTCGAAGCGGGCTTCCACGAAGTGTTCCTCGGAATCGAGTCGCCCGACGAAGAAGTGCTTGCGAGAATGTCGAAAGACCAAAACGTGAAAATGCCGCCTCTGGCCGCGGTCAAGCGGATTCAGGAGGCGGGGCTGACAGTCACCGGGGGCTTCATTATCGGAAGCGACGGAGAAAAGCCGAGAGTCTTTGAGCAGATGTTTGATTTCATTCAAGACGCCGGAATCCCCGTGCCGATGCCCGGACTGCTGGCGGCCCTGAAAAATACCGACCTCTACGTACGATTGAAGGAGGAAGGGCGTCTGCGGGAGGGTTCGACGGGCGACAACACTCACCACCTGCGGTTTAATTTCGAACCCGAATTGGACGAAGATTTTCTAATCAACGGCTATGTCAACATGCTGGACGATCTGTTTACTCCCAAGAACTACTACGAGCGATGCCGGTCTCTGCATAAACGCAAGGGACCGGTTAAAGTGAAACGGAAGATCGGATTGGAAGAACTGACGGCCTTGGTAAGATCCGCCAAGCGGCAACTGTTTGCAAAGGGCGGCGTAGAATATGCGAAATACCTCGGGGAGACAGTCCTGCACGATCCCCGGATGCTACCCGCGGCAGTGGCCGACGCGATCAAATTCTATCACTTTCGAAAACTGACGGATGAGACCGTGAAAGCGCACGAATATTCAACCCACGCGGACTCTCTGTTTGAGCGGTTCCGGAACTTCGTTTCCGAAATTACATCCAGCTATTCGGACCGGATTCACGAAGGCATCGAACTGACGGAAGAAAAAGCGGGCGAGATTATCGGTCACGCACGCGACACGTGTGAACAAATTCATGAGGACTACCGTCACGACGCGGAACGAGCATTCGACGCGCTCAAGGACCGCATTACCAGGGAAATCGAACTGCTGAAGCAGAAGCACCCCGCGGTCGCGTCACCGTCCTAGTACTCGGTACATAGGAGATGCACCGGAGGCGCGTCTTCCTCTATGTCCGGAAACCTCCCGATGGGATCGAAAAAGAAGTTATCGTTCTCGTCATCGTTCACTTTGGAAACTTCGCCGACGATACTGGTGCCGGTACCCGCTTCCGCCCAGAAAGCGTGATATAGATACGGTGGCAACGTAACGGACTCTCCCTGCGTCAGCACCATTTCCTCCCCCGCTTTCAAGTCGCGCGCCACCCCGTCGCAGGACACCCGGATCGGGGCGTCGCCAAGCCCATCGCCCTCAGAACGATGGTGGCACACAACCACCAAATGTCCGCCGGCTCGCACAATGATATCTTCGGTTTTCAACTTGTGATAGTGCATCGGCGTAATCTGGTTTTCACCGACAATCAGGAACTTTTCACAATAGGTTTTCTGGTTGTAAGGCGCTTCGCTGTTGTGGCCGTTTCGGACGGTAAACAGGGTCAGGCCCAGTTCGCTGAATTTCCCCTCGCCGAAGTCGCTCAGATCCCATCCCAACTTGCAGGCCCGAATTTCATTCGCCTCCGCGCCCTTGGTCTCCCACTCTTTCGGCAACCAGTACGCGAAGGGAGGCAGGCGTATATTATTTACACTCAACAGCTCTTTGGCCTCCTCGATGAGAGCATTTACTTCTGATCTTTTCATCTTTCTCTCCTCATGCAGAAGGTACGGGACGAGGGT
>CAUZEO010000366.1:0-5130 GCA_963578625.1 Kiritimatiellia bacterium
GCGGAAAGCTGCAGCACAAGATCACCGTTTCCGGGCTCCATGCTCCATCGAATCTTGGCGTGAACGCCTTCGGCGGTCTTCACCTCCGTCGTGGATCCTCCATTTGTCGACGTATGCGTCAACGCGCTTTGATCAAGGTCCACATCATATTCGCCGAACAAGTTCATGTTCGCGGGCAGTGTTGCCGGATCATGCCGCAAAATCGTCGTGCCGGTTCGCTTATCCTGCAACTCGACCAGTTGCCCAGCCTGGATCGTCGCCTTCATGGCGTCGTTCTGAAGAGTCTCGCGGTACGATGCGTCCTGCCAGGAAGCGGCTTGCGCCGCGGTCCCGGCCCCCGCCGCGAGGACGAATAATAACCGTGAAAAAGTAAAGCGATCCCTCATTGATATTCTCCAAGCGAATGGTGATTTGCCGTCGGCACACAATGCAGATCTGTCTCACGCCATGCAATGAAAATTTCCAACCATTGGAAGTCAGTTCCAAGCTAGAGGGGACTGTTAGAGCCGGTGACCCAGTAAAAGGCGTGAGCTCCGGGCGGGGTTGTTTCGTCGGTGTAGATGTGGGTGCCATTGGTCCGGGGGACCGTGCCGATCTCCAGCCATGTCGTGACGGGGTCCAGCATGCTGGTACTTCTCCGCACGGAAAACGCCGGGAGTTGAGGATCTACAAAAGCCCCCAGCCAGCGGATCGTGGTTGTGCCATTCTGGTCCTCAAACTCGGAAATGCGGAGGGTCGAGTTACCATCGGTGGGGTCCGAACTTCCCACGTACTCGTCAACGGCCGATACGCCGTCGCCGTCAAAATCGATGGTGGAGTAGTGGGCGAGATCGCCGGTCCAGTTGACGCCATTGTCATCGAACTGGGCCAACCACCATTTCGGTATTCCATTCACCATTGCCCCCGCGCCGGGACAAAAACCAATGTTTTCCCTTTTGCCGTCGGGGTCGTTGAGCAGGGCAAGACCTCGGCTACTTGTCTGCCCTGAAGCGCCATCGATCAGTGCCTGACGAATGGCATAGACTCCCGCGGCGTTCGATGCCCGCCCGTTCTTAGCGATATACAATGCGGCAAGCCCTGCGGCAAGCGGTGACGACAGGCTCGTACCGCTGTCGAAGGAATAGCCGCCGCCAATGAACGTCGAGTAGATGTCAACGCCCGGCATCATCAGGTCGATCGCCGCCCCGGGTGAATTGACAGGGTTGGAGCCTATCACGCCGGTGCTGTAGTTGCTGAAACCGGCAAAAGAATCGTCCGCATACCCCCCGAAGCTTGTATTCGCTCCCAGCCCACCGGGCCGGCCATCCGAATCCGCCATGCAGGAGATTGCCGCTACCTCGGGGAAGTAAGCGGGCCAGGTGTTTTGGTTGTCGCCGAATATTCCGTCCGGGCCATAGAGATTCCGCGCGCTGTTTCCGGCGGCGGCAAAACACACCACGCCCGCCGCTACGCAACTCTGTACTGCTTCCCGGTGAAACGGCGCCGGGTGGATTCCACTCCAGCTCATGTTCAGGATTTCGATCGTATCGGCATTGGTTACAACCCATTCGATACCCGCGAGGATCTGCGATCCCGCATTGCGGTTTTGATCGAAGCACTTGATCGACCAAAGCCGGGCGCCCGGGGCAACGCCTACAACGCCGAACCCGTTGTCCAATGCGGCCAACACACCCGCCACCTCGGTGCCGTGTCCATTGTCATCATCATAGTCGGTGGAAGGACCGCCCGGAAGAAAGCGTTGCCCCCCGACAACATTCAAATCCGGATGGTCGACATCGATGCCGGTGTCGATGATCGCAACATCAACATCAACCCGGTCGTCAACGCCGTCGATATTCGCGATATCGAAATGCTGAATGTCGATTCTGTCCACGCCTGCCGGCAGTGTCTGAGCACAAAGCTCGACTTCGAGATCCGGTTCAACCGCCTGCACTCCCGCCTGGGCACGCAATTGAGCCTGGGTGAACCCGGGCGGAACACGAACAGAAAAGCCCCGAAACGAATTTTCGTAGATGTAACCGATGTTACCACCGGTACGTTTCGCCATCTCTTCGCTCGCGCTGCGCACGTCGACATCTTTGGCAACCTTGACGATATAGGCGTTCGGTATTACGCCTGCGCCAACGTTTCGCACGGAACAGAATATGACCAAAGCCACAATCAAACTTTTTGCTGCTGCCCTGGCTGAGATTTTCATGGTGTCTACTTTCCAGCAGGTCTAGTCACAGGTGACAGACTAGATGGTAGCTCAGAACCGAAGCGAAATAAACGGCTAAAAAGCAGTTACGCCAGCCAGCGAGGAGAGATTGATCATGAAATGGGAACGGACGATCGTGCCTCATCGTCCGCTTACTCATGAACTACCCTTGCACTGGTCGGGCTGGAAGCCCAAGCTACACCCTATTTGCTCCTGATTATTCGTAGAAAACTGCCGCTGAATGAGTTTTGCATCCTTTCTCCGCCGCCGGTGGCATGAACCGGAGGGCTACCGCCGCGTTCTGAAAGTCAGCTTGCCGCTGGTTGCCAGCATGGCTTCCACCACGGTTATGCTGTTCACGGACCGGATGTTTCTGGGCCAATACTCGGTGGAAGCGCTGGCCGCATCCGCGCCCGCCGGTATCGCAGCGTTCACCTTCCAGGCCTTCTTTATGGGCGTTGCTAGCTACGTGAACACCTTTGTGGCCCAGTACGTTGGTTCCGGAAACCCGGGGGGGGTTGGAAAGGCCCTCTGGCAGGGAATTTATTTCGCGATCGGCGCCGGATTCGTGTTGGCTGGATGCGCCCTGGCGGCGGGCCCCATATTCGAATTCGCGGGGCACGACCCCGAGGTACGAGCATTGGAAGAGACTTACTTCATTGTTCTGATGCTCGGCGGAGGCGCCGCGATTCTGCGGGATGCGCTGGCCTGCTTCTTCTCCGGCCGGGGAATAACAAACATGATCATGGTCGTTTCGGTGGTGGGTGCGTGCGTAAACATCCCCCTGGACTACGCCCTGATCAATGGAGTTTGGGGGTTTCCCGAACTGGGAATTATGGGCGCCGGCATCGCTACCATTGCGGGCTATCTACTGATGGTCGTGATGTTCATCATCCTGATATTCAATCGCCGAAACGATCGTGAATTCGGTGTCTTGCGAAGTTGGGCTCTCGATCCGGCCCTGTTCCGGCGACTTCTACGGTTCGGAGGCCCCGCCGGAATTCAGTTCTTCATGGATTTATTTGCGTTTTCGTTTTTCCTTCTTATTGTGGGCCGCCTCGGCACCGTGGAACTCGCCGCGTCCAATGTTGCGTTTGCAATCAACACCCTTGGATTTCTGCCGATGTTCGGATTCTCTATCGGCGTCGCCACTCTCGTCGGGCAGGCGATGGGTAGAAACGATCCGGCGGCGGCCCGGCTCGCGACCCACAACGCGCTGCATCTGACATTTGCGTACATGATATTCATTGCTTTTCTTTTGATCTGTATTCCCGGCCCCCTGATTGAACTCTTCCGTCCCATCGATGAGGCGGGCCCCGATTACGAAGCGATTAAATCGATGGGGATCATTATTCTCCGATTTGTAGCCGCCTATACATTTATTGACGCAATAAATCTTGTTCTGTCGGGAACACTGAAGGGTGCCGGTGACACGACGTTTGTAGGTTGGGTCATCGCCATTGGGAGCACCTGCTTTCTGATTCTTCCCGTGTACGTGATCATCGAGGTCTTCGACGGGGGACTCTACACGGCATGGGGAATCGTCACCTTTTATGTATTCGCGGTTGCCGTTTTTTTCACCTGGCGATATCGACTTGGCGCCTGGGAAAAAATGCGTGTCATTGAAACAACCGCGCACCCGGTGCCGTCACATCCGGAAGTCCCTGGAATCGACGACGTTCTCTAAGTGAGCCTATAGTCAGAGGAAATCAGGGGAAAGTCCCGACATTGGCCCATCTCATGGATTCGCAAGGGCCCGACGGTCCTCGCCTTACCCCTTGGTTGTCAACAAGTTACACACACTCGATGTGTGCAATACCTGTTGATAAAAAAATCACATCAATGCACGAGATGAGCCGTGATCGAACAAACTGGCCCATGATAAACCTACCGAACCAGCATTGAACTAGAATGGAGCCGTCACGGAGCAATATCTCATGTGAGTTGACGCTTACCTGCCGCTAATGAGCACCGGCTGGGCACCCAAATTATTAGCAGAGATAAAGATCATAGAACCAAACGGAGAAAAGCCATGAAGAAGGCGATCACAACGATTCTCGCAGCTGTTGCCCTGGGAACGGTTTCCGTCAGCGCGGTTTCCTTTAAGGATATCGACCCCTTCTTCGACTATATGAATGACGGGGATGAGATTAGAGGTTGGTTCGACATTGTCTTCGGAGACGGCGACTTGGTCACGATCGTTGGAGGATACGCGAATAAGGGAACAACGCACGAAGACGTAGTAGGTTTCTCGCCTGGCTTCGATCTTATCGAATCGGCGGAACTTTTCTTCTACTTCCTGGATGATTACCTCCCGCCCGACACGAGCTTTTAGAAAGTAAAAACCAGCCTCACCGGGCCCGATATCAATAGCCCTGAAATGGATTTCGGATACGAAATTTTCGAAGGAACCGCCTCTGTCGAGTTTCTTGTGGACCTCAATGAGGACGGACGCGTGGAGTACAGGGTGAAAGCAAGAGAAGATGACTCTTCTACTTCGACTACGCGCGTATGACCATTCAGAGTCAGTCCGATAGCAATCCGGGACCGGGTGGCGGAGGCCCGCATGTGCCGGACAACGGCTGGACCGCCGGAATGCTACTCGGCTCGGTTATATCTATTTCTCTATTCGGAAAAAAGCGGACGCGTCGCGGCTGATTCCCGGTCGCGCAAGGGAAATCATAGAGGCGCGAGCTGGTGGCTTTCGACTTCGATTTCCACCGATTGCTGAATTAGTTCTACGTTGACCACGACCCGTGTCTTCCCTTTCAGGCGTTTGACGACTCCCTCGGTGCCCCGCAGGGGCCCGCTGACCACCCGGATCGGGCGGCCCTTGGTCAGGAAGGGAAACACCTGGACCACTTCGTCGGCAAGCAGGGCAGTGCGGATGGCCTGCAACTCCCGCAGCAGTAAAACCTGGTCCCCCGTCCGCA
>CAUZEO010000367.1:0-5122 GCA_963578625.1 Kiritimatiellia bacterium
GCCTCCAGGTCCATTCGCGCATTCGCGGGACCGTAATCGGGCTCGGTATCCTCCACGATTGCGCGATGCATGCTGGCGAGGATGTACCCGCGGGCAATTTCATCTTTTCCGCTGATGCCGTACATCGCCGGCCCCGCGGAACTTCCGATGGAATAGGAAGTGAATGGGTTTTCCCAGACCACCGGGGGGTCCGTATCGACCCGCAACCGTCGAATTACCTGTTCATTGCCGTCGTCGTCAAACTCGTATTGAAACGGGTATTCCACCTCTTTTCCGTCTTCATAAAGAAAGAGCGTGTCGCCGGACAAGTGGCCGTGCGTGCCTTCGATTTCCCACCATAGTTCACGTTTCCTACCCTTGGCCGGCATCTCGTACAGCACCTTTACCTGGTCCGGGAATTCGAACACGCCGGCTTCCCATTGACAGGTGGTCATCGTTTTATCGTTGTATGACTTCTGTGGCAGCACGGCTACTTCGCCGTCGAATCCGAGCGCACGGATCGGGTCAGCATCCAGGATTTTCCGAATCGTGCTTAGCCCGTGATAGGTGCCGCAGGGGTACTGGAACCGGCCGTGGGTGATTTTTCCCAATAGGCCCGCCCGGGCAATTTCGCGCTTGAGCTGTTCCTCCGGCCAGACCCAGACGTTTTCCGCGATTTCCGTCTTCACGCCGTTGCGTTCGCAGGCATCGATGATCGCATCCGCCATCGGCAGCGTCTCGGCGATTGGAATTTCGTTCAGGAGGTGCGTTCCTGACTCGGCTATCTGCAGACAGACCGGCCCGATCGAGTCCGTCGGGGTCAGCCGGTAAGCGATGTCCGGTTTTTCCTGCCGGAGCATTTCCTCCAGATTCGTGTAGAGCGCCTTAACTCCATGAGTACGGCCTGCCTCCTGGAGTCGTTTTGAGTCCAAATCGCAAAAAGCGCACAGCTCATAGAGATCGGACATCTTCAGGATGGTCTCGATGTGCCGAGCGCTGCGCGCCTCAGGTTGAGGTCCCACACCGACGGTAGCGATGCGAAGTTTTTTCATGATGCTTCGAGATTAATCGGCGGACCAGCGGATGATGGGCTTGATGATTCGGTGGGGCTCTTCATCCGTGAGGCGGAAGATTTCGTCAGCCTGTTGAAAATCGAATGTTTCGGAAATCATCGATTTTGCATTGAAGGTCCCCTGCGAAATCATATCCAGGACCTCAGCACGCAACGCGGGTGAGGATCCGACACAGCAGGCGAAGGTTATGCTCTTTGTCCACATCGTGTTACAGAGATCGATCCGCATCGATTGGAGATACAATCCGGTGCCGAGAACGGTTCCTCCGCTTTTCACCATCTCCAGGGCCGCCGAAAGGCACTCGAGTGAGCCCGTGGTGTCGTGGACGACGTCCGGACCGCCGTCGGTCAATTCCGCAACTCGATCTTGAAGCTCCACGTCGCGTCCGCACAAACTCTCCGCCCATCCGGCCTGCCGGGCGATGTCTGCGCGCTCTTCAATCGCATCGGCCACGATTACCCGGGCACCCAGCTGCTTATGATGCTGGCACGCCGCCAACCCCATGCCTCCCTGGCCCAACACCAGGACGGTCGTGCCCGGTCCGACGAATGAAAGTTTTTCGCGAATACCGTTCAGGGGTACCGCGGCCAGCACCGCCATGAGCGCTTCCTCGTCGGAGACGGAGTCGGGGATCTTGACCGGTTCAGCCACGTCGCTTCCCGGAGCGGGCGCGGCATTGTATAAGCCGTATTCCGTCTGCCCGCCCCATGCGTTGCAATAGCCGGCGAAATCCCCGCCACTTTCACCCGCGCCCAGCACACGGTCGCCCGGTTTCACGTGCGTGACGTTGGCGCCGGTTTCCTCAACGCGCCCGACCGCTTCATATCCGGGTACCAGGGGATACCAGGCATACCAGATGCCGCGGATGTCGCGCGTGCGCCCATGGTACAGATTCAATTCGGTTCCGCGGCTGATGCTGGTATGACTCGTCTTCGTAAGTACCGAGTCCGCATCCGTCGCGGGCAGAATCGACGAGTGGATTTCAACCTCTCGAGGTTTGGCGAAAGCTATTATTTTTCGTTTCGCGGGCCGTCCCATAAAATCACTTTCCCCTCTGGTTCAGTTATCATGATTCACGATTTCCATCAGTTCCATCTCGTGCGTGTACTCTTCATGCGTAGCCATCGCGCCAGAAATCTTGCAACATCTTCTGAAGATCCATGTTCACTCAGAGCCTTGCGGCCTGTACTATCCCTCGTAGTTAAGGAGGAACATAGTGAAAATACGCGACATACAGGTCACCATAATCGGAGAGGGAAAGAATGTAAATCCGGACAAAGGGTTGATTGAGCCCTTGGCCGTCATTCAGGTTCTGAGCGACGAGGGGCTTACCGGTTGGTCCGAATCCTTTCGCGTGCCGCCCGGCGTGGCCAAGGCGGTGCTTCATGGCCCGGATTCTTTCTTCGGTCGCCACCTCATCGGCGAGACGCTGACCCATCCGGAACGCCTATGGCAAAAACTGTATGACGCCATGCTTCACTACAACCGGCGCGGCTGGTCGATGATGTGCCTGGGCGCCGTCGATGTGGCCATCTGGGACCTGTACGGCAAGGCGCAGGACCAGCCCGTCTACCAGTTGCTGGGGGGCGCGCAGCGCGGGTATTTCCATACCCCGGAATCACACCCCGAAATCGAGATCGTCCCCTACTGCACCCTGGTATCGGACGAGTGGGACAACGAGGCGATGATCCGCATGCAAGTGGATCGTGCGGTAAGGCTGAAGCAACTGGGATACCGCGGATTCAAGGCCGAACCGATGATGTCGACGGAAAAGAACATCATTGAACTCGCGCGACGCGCACGCAAAGAACTGGGACCCGATGTCATGCTGGCCGTGGATGTCGGTTACCGGTTTCACGATGTCTCCTCCACCCTGAAGATCTGCAGGGTCCTGGAAGAGCTGGACGTTTACTTCTACGAAACGCCGTTCCCGATCGACTCGCCCGAACCGTATGCCCGGCTGGCTTCGTTAACCACGGTCCCCCTGGCCATGGGCGAGCACGGCGTGAGCCGCTGGGAGTTCCTGCGAATGATCGACGAAGGCAAAGTCGACGTAGTGCAGCCCTACATGAACACCTGCGGCGGGATCACCGAGGCGAAGCGGATCGTGGAACAGGCCAGGGATCGAGGTGCCCAAGTGATCCCCGGCAATTGGTCGACACAGATCCTGGGGGCCGCCACCGTGCAGCTCGCGGCCTACTCTCCCATCACGCCTTATATCGAATTCGCCCCCGCCGAGGTCTACGAATCGCCGCTTCGCCTGAAAATCCAGGAACTTGCTCACCCGGTTGTAAACGGGGCCATCCAATTGCCGACCAGGCCGGGCATCGGCATCGAGTTGCCGCAAGATCTCCTTGATCACTACAGAATGGACATCTGAAACCTGAAACCGGGGCAGAACGCAAGACAAGGAACAACTCCATGATCTGCCGTGACCTCCAGAACGGTTAGCATGGGGTTGAACTCCGCGTTGGCGCCAAACCCGATCTGCCCATGGTCACGGGCCGGGTATTTCATCCGGCAAGGCTCCACGACCTTGCAGGTGTAGACGCCGTTGTGGGGGAGGGCGTTCCACTTCCCGTCGATGCCCTTCCATACTGTGTGCGTATAGCGTCTCCCCGTCTCCTCGCTGTGGCAGGCGCCGCGCGGGTAGAAGTTCTGGAATTCCATCGGACGGTGCTCGCTGTACCAGCAGTCGGCACTGAATTCGTGTCGGTATTTTTCCTGTTCGTTGTCCCACGTGATCTCGAACGTGTGCCGCGTGTGGTCTCCGTTGTCATGGGATCCCGGCATTTCGAACTGAAGTCCGCCGTCGTCCCGGGCTGTCCAGGATTGTTCGACCTGCCCCGGAGGAAATGCGCCTTCCGAGCCGACCCATCGCAGCATGGCGTGCATATTGAAGTACGACGACATGTCATAGACACGAGGCAACTCGGGCACGGGACCGATCGCTTCATCACCCGGCGCAAAGCGGACGATGTCCGCGGTGAAACAGCCGGCGCCCAATCCGGAGTATGCACATGTAATGTCCTTTGCATCATGCACCCGTCAGCGCATTCGAATCCGACCCCACTCCGCTGGCTTCACCTGCGCTTCATTGTAGGCATCGCTCACCAATCCCGTATCCCGCGTCGCCCAATGCATGCGCAACCGGTTTGACGTTCCCTCCCGGTCGGAGAAGACGACACCGAAATCGCCACGGTACTCCTTCCCGGCTTCCGGCCGGAAGCCCAGTTCGTCCAGCGGTACGGACGCTTCCAGGGCGTATCCGTCTTTCGTCAACCGACTGGCGATCCGGGCACCGGTGATCTCTTTGAATTCGTCGATCCGCAGCGCCCCGAGCCCGGATGATATTTCGATCCAGGTATTCGTGCTGTCGCTGACATAGTTGTAGAGGACGGCAACATGCTCCTTCTCCTTCTTTGCCAACAACAGGCGCCAGTCGCCGCGTTGGGTTTTCGCGGATGTGTCGTCGACGTCCCGTAGCGTCCCCAGCTCGAACAGCACGCAGTCCCCACTCTTGAACAACTCGTTGATGCCGTGACGTCCTGAATTCTTCAGCGGCGAATCGTCGCGGACGGTGTAGAAGAGGTAGAGGTTCGAGTCGTCGTAGGCAACCGTGGCGGAAGCCAGGTGGGCATCATCGTGTTCGAATCGGGCCACGGCCTGGTCGCCCAAGTCGTACTCGCCGCCGATCCCGTCGACTGTGGCAACCGAGTTTGGCCGGCCCATCTGAATGACCAGGGGCTTTTTCTGCTCTTCGGCATCGGTGTCCAGAGCTGCCATCGCCAGCGCTTCCGCGTGCGCCTCGGGAGAGAACGTGATCTCGATGTCGGCCAGGCGTTTTGCCTCGTCCAGCCCGGTCAGCTCGTAGATGCAATTGGCGCCCGCGCTGTGATGCTCGCCCACGATGTAGGGTTTTCGGTCGCGCGGGTTGCGGAAAAACTGTCCGCCGAACCACTCGCCCATCATGGAGGTGTTCCGGTGAGATTCGCCCCGAACCGGATTCGCCGGCATGGCGTCGGGGGCGGAACGGCCATCACGAAACAGGCTTCCCACGTACAGCCCGT
>CAUZEO010000368.1:0-5114 GCA_963578625.1 Kiritimatiellia bacterium
CGGCTGGCTCTGGTATCTCGTCACCCTCCTGCCGGTGATTGGATTGATCTCGGCGGGAATCCAGGGCCACGCGGACCGGTATACCTACGTGCCGTTGATCGGAGTTTTTCTGGCCATGACCTTCGGCGTGAACGAAATGATCCGAACCCCGGCGCGTCCGTGGAAAATCCTCGGGATCCTGTCGGCAGTCGCAGTGGTTCTCCTGCTAGCGGGCGCAACCTACCGGCAAACCCTCCACTGGAGAAACAGCGAAACCCTTTTTCGTCACGCGCTTGTACACACGCAAAACAATATCATCGCTCACAACAATCTTGGCGTCGCCCTGGTCGCGCTCGGGTCACGCGGGGAGGCCGAACACCAATTCCGTGAGGCGCTTCGAATCGAACCGGATTCCCTGAACGCAAATGTCTGCCTCGGCGGACTGCTGTGCAAGGCCGGCCGCGTCTCGGAAGGAGTTCCATACCTGCAGCGCGCCGCGCAAATGGATCCGGAAAATTTCGGCGCCCAGTTGAACCTGGGCAGCGCGCTCTGGTCGGTCAGTCGTTACGAAGAAGCGGTTCCCTATTTCGAGCGGGCCCTTGAAATCGATCCCGACCATGTCTTTGCGCAGGAAAACCTGGCGCGAGCCCGCGCGTACTTGCAACAATTGCCTGACGAGTGATACGACTTCCACATGTTTCTGGACAAAAAAATTGTCGTCGTTCTACCCGCATATAATGCAGCCGACACGCTCGACAGAACTTACAAGGAGATCGTCGCCCAGGATTGTGTCGATCTTGTGATTCTCGTCGACGACGGCAGCGATGACCGAACCGTGGAAATCGCGAGGCAACTGGACAAGCTCGAAGTGCATGTACACCAGAAGAATCTGGGGTATGGCGCGAATCAGAAAACGTGCTATCGCCTGGCCCTCGAATCGGGCGCCGACATCGTCATCATGGTCCATGCGGATTACCAGTATACGCCGAAGCTCATCCCGGCAATGGCCTCACTCATCGGCAACGGCTTGTATGACTGCGTCCTGGGCTCGCGCATTCTGGGCGGGACTGCGCTCAAGGGCGGCATGCCGTTCTGGCGCTATGCCGCCAATCGATTCCTGACCGCGATCGAAAATCTCGTGCTTCGCGCGAAGCTGTCGGAATACCACACCGGCTACCGCGCCTACTCCCGCAGTCTGCTCGAGAAACTCCCCCTGGGTGCCAACTCGGATGACTTTGTGTTCGACAACCAGATCCTCGCCCAGATCGTTTGGCTCGGCTATCCGATCGCCGAGATCAGCTGCCCGACGCGGTACGACGATGATGCATCCTCGATCACCTTCCGGCGGGCCGTGAAGTACGGATTCGGCTGCCTGGGTACCACCGCGGAATTCGGGCTGGCGAAATGGGGACTGCGCAGATCAAGGAGGTTTTCGGGAAAGCAACGTCGCGCGGTCGACGAGTGATCAACGCGTGTCCGGGTAAAGCCAGACACCGTTGAAATAGACCGTGTACGCGTGGTTGACCAGCCCGAGTTGGCGAAGATTGGTAAGGCAGAACGAACGTCGTTCTTTTTCGAGCATTTACTCCGTTTTCCGCGACGGTGTTTCCACGTACGGCTTCTTCTGCCGATAGAGCGCCAGTCTCTCCCTGAACTCATCCGCCTTGCCGCCCTGGCTGGCCTTGTCCAGCCGGATCGCGTTCTCCATCGCCCGGATTGCATGATCAAATCGACCGGAAGCCGCGTACGCGGCCCCCAGCGTATCCAGAAGCAGGGGACTGCTGTACTGCGCCAATTTGCAGGCCCGTTCGGCGATCTGAACCGCTTCCGCGGGATTTCGCACCGCCGCGTCCTGGTGCGTCGCCAGGATCCAGGCGGCCCCGTTCAAATCGTTGAGAGATTCCGGCCGAAGGCGGAAGGCGTCCTGATAGTGAGCCAGGGACTTCTTCAGTTTCCCCTCCCTGAAAAGAAGCAGCCCCAGCCGGCTGTGAGGGATGAAAAGATCGGGATCCAGCCTCAGCGCGCGCTGATAGCTCGCGACCGCCTCCTCCATTCTGCCGAGCGCCATCAGGGCGGTACCCAGGTTCTGGTGGATGGCAGGATTGTTCGGCATGCCGCGAATGGCGCCGCGAAAATGGCCGACGCCTTCATCCAGGTCTCCCCGCCGCACGCACACGCTCCCCAGGTTGTTGAGGGCTTCGGCATCACTCGCATCGGCCAGCACGGCGAGTCGATACCGGTTCCGCGCGGCATCAAGCCGGTTTCGAGCATCGAACATTCGCCCGAAGTTGAAGTGCGTTTCATCCCCATATTCCGGGTCGATTCGAAGGGCATGCGCAAAGTGCTCATGTGCCGCTTCGAAGTTCTCCTGTTCTTCCAGCAGAAAACCGAGATGGTAATGGGCGCCGGCATGGTCCCCGTCATGCTCCAGCGCCTGCTTGAAAAGGCGTTCCCCGCCTTGCAGATCGCCCTCCAACTGACGGACACGGCCGAGTTGGAAGTACGCCGGCGCATCGTCCGGCGCCAATTCGAGCGCATTCTCCAAGTGCCCGATCGCCTCCGCGGTTTGTCCATTCAGGCGCAGCGCCTCACCCAGACCCACCTGCGCCGGGACGGACAGAGGATGGAACGCAAGCGCTCTGCGATACTGGGCAATTGCCGTCGTAAACCGGCCGCGCGAGGAGAGAGCCTGGCCCAACCCTTCGTGTGCCGCCGCATACGCGTCGTCGCTTGCGTACACTACGTTCCGCTCTCCCGCCGCCAATCCCCTGGAGCCGTCTGACTCCGCGTCGCTAGCGGGTTCATCCAACGCAATAAATCTCTGGTCATCAGCCAGCGGATGCCGGCTTGTTTTCCCGTTTGGCCATCGTACCTCGACGGCCTTCACCCGAGGGATGGAACCAAGACCGAAATGCAGATCGCTGCCGGATTGAGAAAGATAGGATCCCCCGGCATAGACTTCCCGGACCTGTTTTGATCCATCCGCGTGCTCAACGGTGACCCACGCGCCGGCGCCGGTCGGGTTCCCTCCGGCGCCCCGCAGACGAATCCGCACGGTTCGATTTTCCGTGTGACCCTGGTTCACGAACGTCTGCACGGGCCCGTCGTTCACGGAAACGGCAAAGTCAACCCAGCCGTCCTGGTTGAGATCCACACTGCTGAGTCCCATGGCATCGCCGGGGACGACCAGGCCGCTGCGGTCCGGCCACACGGGTGAAAAGGACCCATCGCCCCTGCCGCGCAGCAACAAGCTCACTCCGCCGTCCATATGACCCGTTTCCGCCTGGGGAGAGAAAAAATTCTGGACCAGGTAGAGATCGAGGTGTCCGTCGCCGTCCACGTCCTCGAGCGATACCCCGAAGCCGGGCGAAATCTGCGCCAGCCGCGGGAGTGCCCGGAACTCGAAACGGCCGTCACCCCGGTTGACCCACACCCCCGATTCCAGCGTGTTCGCCTCGAGATAGTACGCTTCCAGCAGGCATTGCGGCGTGTAGATATCCTGCAGCGAAGCTACGGCAAAGTCGCTGAACGTCCCGAATTTCTCGCCCAACATCGGGGTGGCCGCGGTGGAACAACTCTTTCCGCGGATCGGGAAAAGCGTTTCGCCCTCATATTCGGCTTCCACGAAGCGCATCCGGCCGCTGCCGTCCATGTCGCCGTAGTATGCCTGCGCAGGCTTGTCCACGGTGGCGTGATACTTTGTGTTCAATCCGAAATTCGTTGCGACGTAATCGATGTCGCCGTCTCCATCCACGTCGCCTCCGGCGATCCCGTTCCACCAGCCGGATCGTTCCGCCAGGCCGGAATCATCGGTCATATCGACAAGCTGCCCACCGTCGTTCCGGTACAGCTTCACCGGTCCCCATTCCAGGGTCACCAGGAGGTCCACCCATCCATCTCCTGTTGCATCCGACCAGAGGCCACTGGTGACCAGGCCCGGGTAGACCAGGAACGGCGCTGCTTCTTCCGTGGCGTCAACGAACCGGCCGCCCTCGTTCCGCAACAGGTAACTCCGGGGCGTTGCGGGGTAATTCCCCGGAAGCAGCCGCCCGCCCACGAAGAGGTCCAGGTCCCCGTCCCGGTCGAAATCCGCGGCGGCCGCACAGCTTCCGCCCTGGCGCAGGTCGGGCAGGGCGTCATCGGGCGCGCGGGTGAACCGCCCGCTGCCGTCATTCAGATAGAGGCGATCCTGCAACCGCGAATCACCGGGATCGAATTCGTATCCGCCGTTCACCACGTACAGGTCCAGGTCCCGATCGCCGTCCGCGTCGAAAAACAGCGGCGCCATTCCCTCTGCCTCCTTGTCTGCCGCAAACGGCTCCAGCGGTCCCCAGCGGAACTTCCCCTGCCCATCGTTGATGTGGAGAAGGCCCATCCGGCCTGCCGCCCCGGAGAGGAAAACATCCTCATCCCCATCCCCGTCCACATCGCCCCAGGCCAGGCCTGGCCCCAACTGTGAAAGCTTGTTGGGAAGCAGGGGCTGCCGTCGAAAATCCTGATACGGCGCCTCCACGTGCTGCAGGGACGCCAGAGCGGCACTCTCGGCGAAGAGCTCCGGATCCGTAGGCGCCGGTCGTTTTTCCGGCGTACCCCCTGCGGGCTCGGTGATCGTATAAAACCGATTCGCGGGAAGATCTTCAAACACCTGCTCGGGCCCGCCGGGCCAGTGAACCGTCAGACGCTTGATTTTTTCCGCTTCGCCCAATCCGAAATGAATGACCGGCTCGTCAGTTGAGGCGAATCCACGATACGGTGTGAAATACCGCGACTGTTGGCCCTGGGCAGTTTCGATGCGTACCGTAGCGCCCACGCCGAACCGATTGCCGTCGGTTCCGAGGAGGCGGATCTTCACCAGGTTTCCATCCTCCGACCCGTTTCGGAGTACGCCGGGGGGCTCCTCGAAATTATTCACCACGATGTCCAGGTCCCCGTCGCTATCGAGATCCCCCAGGGCCGCACCCAGGCTGACCCCGAAGTAGTCCAATCCCCACGAAGCACTTACGTCTTTGAACCGAAGATCGCCCAGGTTCCGGAACGCGAAGTTCGCTTCACGGCGCGGGGGCTGATCCCGCCAGAGTTCCCATCGGTTGCGACGCCCTCGCGACTGCATCACCAGGTCACTGTTCGTCCAGTCG
>CAUZEO010000369.1:0-5077 GCA_963578625.1 Kiritimatiellia bacterium
ACCTACTGAACCGCGATCCGGTAGACCCTTGCGTTGTCCCCGCCGGAGGAATCAAAGACAGACGTGGCACCGGCCTTCCCTTCGAAGGTGAATTCGGTGGCAGTCCAGTTTCCCACCGCAGGATCGGTGGTGAATTCCACCTTGTAGTCCTGTCCGGCAAGACCATCCAGGGTGAGCGACACGATATCCGCCTGGACCACGCTATATGCATTCGTGGGGGGAGGGATCGCCAGGGGATCCTCGATGAAAAAATCGTCGTAGTAAAGGCCGGCGCCGGGACCCGCATTAAACTGAACGCTGAATTGGTACCGGTCGATCGCCGCGGGAGTAGCGATCGAATCGCCATAGCCGGTACCACCATTGTCGTACACCGTGCCATTAACGCTGAGAGTGACAAAGGGCTGGCTCGCTCCGTCGACCCTGGAGGAGACGACAATGGTGTTCCACTGGTTGAGTGGGAACACAACCCCCGCGGCGGTATCCCACCCTCCGGCGCTGTCGTACTTCACCGTTCCGTCCTCGTCGAAGCGGAATTCAAAAATGAAATCCGGCCCACCGGTGTTTCCCAGAGCTCCACCCTCATTGGCCCACATCTCTACAAGCCGGTTATCCGGACCGGCAATGCCATCCGTGGAAGGGACCCCGTAGATGGAAAAGGTCAGGATAGACTCGGTCGAGCCCAAACCACCCTGCTGAAGCGGAAAGATCTGATAATGTTGACAGCAGGCGGTAACTTCGGGAGCGCCGGCGGCGGAGTACTTTAAGGAATTATTTCCGACCACCTGCACCGCGCCCGATGGACTTCCGTTTACAATCGTGGTCGTATCGACGACCTGCACTGCGATGGGAGTGGATTCGAAGAACATCCCTTCCGATCCATCAACCACCGGCACAGGATCAAAATCTCCACTGGCAAACTCGTCCGCCGCAGGGGATTCTTCAAAGTCTTGGGCATAGATGACCACGAGCGCCTGCGACTGCGACGCCGTCAAGACCGCCGCCATGGCGGACAGCAGAACAATCCAGGGTTTGAATCGAGCGTTACTTGAGGAAGCTGTCATTTCGCGTTTCATCCGGAATCTCTCAATGGTTTGTAAAATTCAATGCTGCCAAATATGGTGAGGATACCAAAACCGTGTCACACTATCTATCAGCGTGCAGCCAAGTCAAGAAGGAAAGCGCAGGGGGAGCCAACCGCCGGACCGTACTCTCTCCTTCAGCTAGTTGCAAAACCTGGGTTTCGCCGGGAAATTGCCACATAGTCACAGCTCGCAACGAATAACAGGGCCGGGGCCCATGATCTACATCATTCTCCGGAACGGGGGGACCCCCGTCTCCAGAGATGAGACAACATTCTGAAAAGCACGAAGATATAAATTTGGAGACGGCGGTCCCCGCCGTACAGCGAATGGATGGGTCATGAAAAGGCCCTATCGGAGCGACCGTTTAAGTCAGCGGCATTCTGGGTAGACCACTTTTCGTTACTTTACGTGGCTTGGGCTTCCAGGCCGACCTACTTTATGAGTAGGGCTGCATAGCCGTTTTGCTGGCGAGGCAGGCGGATCTTGATCTTGCCGTCGCGACGTTGGAGCGGTTTTGCGGGTCCGGGATGCAGCCGTTGGACGGCGGCCTCCTCCTTGCGCAATCCGAGCTTTTTGAAATTCAAACGTACTTCGACGTCGCGTTTGGAATCGTCGCGGGCAAAGAGGAACACCAGGCAATGCCCCGGCCAATGGTACGTCGCCGCATACGCCTTCACCCGCACCATCGACTGCCGCCACCAGGGCTGCATTTCGATCAGGTTATCGAAGTCGACGCGGCCAAGATGATTCCAATACTCCTCGAGTCGCTCCCACTCTTCCGGCGTGCCATCATCCGCTCCGGAGCAGTTACCGACGGTCATGGCCATGTCGGCGAGGCTGACGGCGCACACGCCGAAATTATACGCCCTCCGAGCCTTTGCATTCCAGGCCCAGAGGTTGAACTGGCCGCTGTTGAGGACCCCGTTGTTGTGGTTCCGCATCATTTCCGGCGTGAAGACGTCGCGGCTTTCGCCGTAGATACGAGCGGTTTGATAGGCGCAACGCATCGGACCGCTGCTTTCGCCATAGCCCTCGAGGCCGAAGCGGCCGCCAACGTCCTGCACCAGGCGCCACAGCCCGTACATCTGGCGAACGTTACGCTCGATGTAGCCTTCTTTTTCCGCGCGGTCCAGTCGCGGGTCGGTCGATGCAGCCCAATCGATCGATTGCCCGCCGTCCAGGTAGATCCCGTCGAGATTGAAATCGCGCAAAGCGCGTTCGCAGTGCAGCCAGTGAACGGCCGTGGCGGCCTCCGCGTAGGCCAGGTAGGTTAACCTGAGCTGCGCGGGCCAGTCGAAAAAGTAGGGCGGAACATGCCGGTGCCGCCACTTCAATCCCGGATCGTTTATGGGAAGCCACCGCGGACTGATGTAAACCACCAACTCCATCCCGAGCGCTTCGCAGTCGCGGCGCAGGCGCTTTACATCCTTGTCGGAGGTCTCCAGTTCCGCCCAGTCGGTTTCGTTGATCGACTGCCAGGACTGATGAAGCACGATGCAGTTGGCGCCGGCCTTCTTGTATCTCTTGAGCTTTGCCGTCGAAGGGATCTCGCGCGCAGTCACGCCGGGATTCAGTCGCTCGCCTTTTTCCCAGTCCATATAGCAGCAATGCACAATCCGCTTGCTGAACGCGTCGGTGTCCAGCGTCTGATGCGGCGACAGCACGGTATAGAAGCGGCAGGCCGCGCCGTCGGTCATGGCGGCAATTCGGCCGCTTCGCTTTCCACTGCCCGGCGCCTCCTCCATCCGCTGGCCATCATGGCCATCGAGATAGACCGAAAATCCGTGCACTCCGTCGTGCAACGTGCATTGCCCGTTTACATTGCGGGCTATATCGGAGTCCACAATGGCTACTCCCGTTTCATTTTCCGGAAAGAGCCAGTCGCATCGGTCCTTGTATCGGAGCGATGGAGAAAGCCGGGCGTCGATTCGCCATCGGATCGATTGCTCGGGAATCCGAGTAGGCTTGATTTCCCAGACGATCAGCCCGTTGAGGTGGAAACGCAGCGAAACGCCCACGTTCAGCGTACCGCGTCCGCCGCTCTTTTCCTGCAATCTCCAGTTCCAGGTCGCGCCGAGGTGGTTCATTTTGAATCCGGACGCGGCATTGTCCTTGAGCACATATCGGCGTCCTTTCACCTCGGCGGTGATGTCCGGAAACGGTTGGGTAATCAATTCCGCAAGATCGCCCGGCCCGCCGCTGGCAGCGGAGACCATCCGGCCGCTTTTCCGGTCCCATGTGATCTCCGATCCGGCAAACGCGTTGTGCAGGCGTATCCCGTCGCGTTTGGTTTCAACCCGCAGGTGAGCATGCAAGTCTTCGCGATGGGACCGGGTGATGCGGCGGGAAATTGCTTTCGTCTCGTCCATCCGCGCACGGTACTTCGCGTATTCTTTTTCCGTACGCCGTTCCGTCTGCCTGCAGGTGTGCAGGATCGCGTCATCGGCATAGATCCCGAGGATTCCGCCGCACTGCGTGGCGACCGGTTTTTTCAAGACGATTGTGCCATTGATCGCGACGCTGATGCTGGTGCGGTTGTTTTCGATCACCAGTCGCATCCTCCGGCGCCGGCGGCATGGAACCGTCGCCTGGGCGCGCTGAGTCACGCGCTCTTTCAGATCGTACGTTTCGCCTTTCGCGCGGGATCGTCGATAGTCGCGAGCCAGTGTTCGCAACTCGACTCGACCCGATTCGAGATCGAGAGTGACACAATGCTCCAAGTGCACGGAACGGCCGACGGATATTTCCAAGGCGCCCGAACCGGGTGTGAGCACGATCTCCGTGGTGCCGCGGGCGGAGAACCATCCGCCGAGCAGCCCTCCCTGTTTCAAGCGGAGTCCTCCGGGCTCCTGCGAGAACCGTTCCGTATCGGCCCAATCGGGATGTCCGGCGCCCATCGTGCTGTAGGCGCCGACGCCGGTAGTTCGTCCCGCCACCGGTACGAATTCCAGCCGTGCCTTCGGTTCGGCGCGAAAATCGACATGGAAAAGAGGTTCGGTTTTCATATTACAAAATTCCGGAATTGTTCTTGAAGAGGTTTTTTCCCTGATTTTGTTTTAAGTGCCGCTCTTGACCCTTCGTTGATTAGACCCCCATGCCCTTGTGCCATGGGGGTCTTGAGCGTGTAACGGCCACCCACGAAATTTGAAATTTGCTGCATCGTGAATCTCATAGCTTTCGTAGCATTAATCGGCTAAACGCACAACACTCGACCCGGGTTTCACGTACACCTTAATTTCGATATTCGATATTCTCCGGCGATTCGAAAAACTTTCGGGATCTTTTCCTGATTTTGCAGGGAGCATTGAGCCCCCACTGGCTTTATGCCGGTGGAACGTAGGATTGTGCACTACATCCGACCCCGCCGAGACAATCGTACCCCCCCCCTGTCCTTGCATGCCAAACTGTAGTGCAGCGAAGATCGGCTCTGGTGGAGTGCATGACTAGTAGTGCCGAATCACTCGCTCCACCGAGAGGAGCTCGGTGGGGGCGCTTTGTTCGAGTTGGTACAAAGAACCCACCCAAAAAATTTGGGAAAGATCCAAAATATCGAATATCGAATATCGAAGGAGTAGGTTCTCGCTTGATCATTGCCTGCTTCAGGCGTAGGTAGCCCCGTGAATTCATCAAAGGAAAACCGACCATGAGCTGCTCAAAACCATCATCCTGCTTATCTACCCGTCGCCGATTTCACTCCATCCTCGCGCGAGTTTGTGCCATGACATTTCTGACGGTCGGTGCAATGGCGGAAGCATCCGAACCGATCCGCCCCCGGATCGCGCCAACGTACGTCGAAACCCCACCGGTCCTCGACGGCAAAATGTCCGAAGGTGAATGGGACCGTGTGGCGAGCACCACCGGCTTCCTCTACACCGACGTGACCCTCGCCGCCATGCAGCCGCGCGTCTGGACTGCTTTCGATGAAAAGAATCTCTACATCTGTTTTCAGTCCTACAACCCGGGCGGCGTCGACGGAACGGTGAAGGAACACGACG
>CAUZEO010000370.1:0-5016 GCA_963578625.1 Kiritimatiellia bacterium
TGTTCATCCCGTGGCGGCGCTGGTCGGCGAGGTAGATCTCCTCCGCGCCGGGCAGGGCCTGGGCCGGCCCGATCTGCTTGTCGCCCACCGGGGCCGTGTGGTACCACATGAAGAAGGCGGCGTCCGCTTCCTCCAGCTCCATGTCCCGCACCGTCAGCGCGACCGGAACCCTCAGCTCTCCCGTGCTCGCCTCCCCGCCGGCCGGTTTCACCCGCGTGATCGTCACGTGGCCGGTGTACTCGCCCGGGGCCGTCCCCGGCGGAACCATCACGGTCATCCAGTACTGCCCGCCGTGTCCCGGGCTTGAAAGCGACAAATCGGTGCTGTTGAGCAGGTACTTGGGCGCGTGCACGAATCGCTTCACGGTCGGACGCCGCAACGCCAGTTCCGCCGCCCGGACCGTGACGAAACGCGACCCGTACGCGCCGTGAAGTTCATAGTCTTCCCCCCGTTCCGACGTGAAACTACTCGCCACACTGGCACGCAGCACCATGGGCTCCTTCAGGAGGTTCTGAACATAGATCACCGCCGAGTCCGTCTCGCCGGGGGCCAGCGCCAGCCGGACCGGACCGGCGGTCTCCTCCGGGGCCGGCTTGAAGCTGCTGTACGTGATCGGGAGCGTCGGGCGCCCCGCCGCCACGAAGCCGCGCTCCATCACCTCGGGCGGCCACGCCGGCTCAGGCCTCGGCGCGTATCCCTCGTCCGCCGACCCCGCGCCCCACACGGAGGCGTCCTCAACTAGGCGCAGGTCGTCGTACCAGATCCGGTAATTCTCGTTGCCCATCTCTCGTCTCTCGGCCTCTTCGCGGTGGGTGTACGGCAGGCGGATGACGATGCTCCCGCACCCGGGGCCGGTCCGGAAGGGCAGTTCCATCCGGGCCCAGTGGTGCCTGGCGATCCCCGACCCCCACCAGTACGTGGCCGGGATCGCGTTGAGGACCTCTGCCCTTTCGTAGAGGTTCTCAGCGATCGGCACGCTCCCGGGATCGCACGCGCCGTCGAGCACCTGCGGTCCCCGCCAGTACTCGCTGCGCCCACTCGTCCTGACGTAGAAGCGGAGGCGGTACCCCGTGTCCGGCTTCACCGCGATCGGCTCGGACACCACCTGCCCGTGCGGGCGCTTCGCCGAGAGCATGAGCGTGACGGCGCCCAGGTCCAGGTCCTCGGGGACGGGCAGTTCGCCGAACCGGGAGTATCGGGGAATCGCCTCCCGTTTGACCCGCTCGTACCAGTTTACCTCGGGCCTCCAGTGTCGTTCGTAGGAGCCCCAGTACTGGCTCCCGAACGTGAACATCTTTTCGGGCCAATTCCCTTCCGGCGTCCGCGCCCACATCGCCATGCCGTCGGCGGCGGGGATCGTCTTCCCCTCGAGCAACTGCTCCCAGGGCGGCAGGTTCTCGATGTACGACTGCACCTCGTCCAGCGTCTGCCGAGAGAAGTGGGAGGGCTGCGCGACCCACCCGTCGGCGATTCCGACCCCGTTCTCGTCCTTCTCAAAGCCCCCGTTGGGGAGCAGGTTCACTTCCTCGCCGGCAGCCACGGTCGCCCCGGCAAGGGCCAGCAAGAACAGGGTTGCGAGAATTGCCATTGGTCTGCCTTTCACGTTGTGATTGTGATCAGTCGGTTAATGCGGATCCTGTGGATCCTTCGCGGAATAGCAGAGCAGAAATCGCGGGGTGGCGCAAGCGAGGAGAGTCAGGCCCAGTCTCAACCGTATGGGGAGATTCTCGAACTGATGGCTCGACACCCCACACCCGACCCGCGACACTCGACACTCATCACTCGGAGGCGAACCATGAAGAACCATTACCTCAAAGTCATCAACCCCGCCAAACTTGGCGCCGACCGAATACCCGCCGAGCTGATCGCGTTGGAAGGCAACTATAACTACAAGCCCAATATCGGTGTGATGCCCGACGGCGAGATGTTGATGATCACCCTTCACGAGCACTACGAGGAAGCGTGCATGGGGGGGCGGTACACCATCCACACGGTGATGTACCGGTCCCGGGACGACGGACGGAGCTGGTCGCGTGGCGAGCATCTGCGGTTCTTCGGGCACGAGCCGTCGATCACGATCATCGACGGCGTCGTCTTCATCCTGACGCATTTCTGCTCCAATCCCGGCCACGACTTCGAGGTTTTCGCGGACGAAGACTACATCTACGACATGCTCTATCGCTCGACCGACGGCGGCCACACCTGGGAGGAAATGCCGCTCAAGTACGAGATGTTCGAGGGCGCAGTGAAGGCCGACATGGCGTACACCAGAAACATTTTCAGACTCACGGACGGCAGGCTGTTCCTGGGCATGAGCGTGGGCAACCTGGACTATGCCTGTTTTTCGGAGGACCTGGGTCTGACGTGGCAACCGATCAAGGCGGATATCCGGGGCTTTGACTACCGGGACAATTACCCGTGGGGTGCGTTCGGCGAATCGGTGGTGTTTTATTCCCCGTCCGGACGCCTGATGATGCTTTCGCGGATGGACCTGGCGTACGCCCAATTCGATCCCCCGCTGCCCTTTGCGCAGACGATGAAAAAAACCGGGCTGGACCGCTTCGACGGCGAGATCCTGTTCGAATCGACCGACGGCGGAGTCACCTGGCACCCGCTGCGGGCGGTGGGATTCCCGGGCCTGATGTATCCGGGGGTGGTGAACCTGCCCGATGGGCGGCTCCTGGTGAACTACACCGTGCGCGAGCTCCCCCCCGAGGGCACGGGCGCGGTGCACCCGCGAATCGGCGTCCAGGCCGTGCTGGTGGAGGAACGGGACGATGGATTCATGGACTTCTCGATGGAACAGGATCTCATCATCATCGACGACAAGACCCCGGGATGCCTCACCAGCGGCGGGGGCTTCGGGCGGACCGTCCTGCTCGAGGACGGCACGCTGGTCACCCCATACTCCTCCCTGTGGGTCGACGGGGAGGTCGTCCGCATGGCGGAGAACAAGGAGTACTTGAACCCGGAGGTGTTCAACAAGTACGGGGCCATGGTGGTCCCTCCGGTAACGTATGAGTCATGCAGCGAGAGTGAAGAGATGCTCCGATTCAGTTTCGCGGCGATCTGGGCCTATAACCAGCTCATGAACAAGGCGGCCATCCGCACCGAAGTGGTACGATGGCGGCTGCCGCCCTTACGATAGGGGATTGACCTGAATGGTGCTGACTTAATCCCAGTGTCAAATAAGATGCCCACAGATTGTAGCACGGCCCGGTTACCCCGAAGGGGTTGGACACCGAAGCCGGGGGTTCCACCCTCGGTTCCAGGAAACCCATGCATCTCCAACCCTGGAAGGGTTGCACTTTCCGCAACGTGCAACCCTTTCAGGCTTGATTCGGGTGGACTACCCAGTTCCGGGGGTGGAACCCCCGGCTGTGGAGTCAAACCCCTATCGGGGTTCTCAACATCCAAATTCACGACAAAGTTCTTTTTCCTCCGAAACCCGGAAATCCCGAGAAAAGGAAGTTTCTGACATGAGTACGAGCCGTTTTGAGATCACCCGCCGATACGTTCCCCACATGGTGAACTACGACGACAAGCACGAGGAGGCAGAGCTGCGTCCCGTCGAGCGGCGCCTGGACTTCGACGCGGCCCTCTGCGCTCTGGTCCTCGTCGATGCCTGGAACACCAACGAGATCGGCTTCGAGCGCATCGACCGGGTCGCCCGGGAGCGAATCGTCCCGGTGGTGAAGGCCTGCCGCGAGGCCGGCATCCTGGTGGTCCATGCCCCCTCCCCGCCGGTGGCGGACAAGTACCCGGACCGACGCTTCAAGCCCTCACGCCCGGAACAGTCGATGTTCCACCGCGAACCGGACGGCTGGCCGGCGCCGGAGATGATGGCCCGCAGCGGGCCCTTCGCGAAGTACTCCCTGGCGCTGGACGATCCCGGCGCCCGCCGGGCGGGGACAGAGGAGGAGCTGTACCGAAACTACTTCATCAACCCCGCCCTCGGGCCGGAGGGCGACGACGTGGTCATCGGCGACCGGGAGGAGCTCCATGCCCTGCTCAAGGAGCGGCGGAAGTACCACCTGTTCTTCGCCGGCTTCGCCTCCAACGGCTGCATGCTCGAGCGTGATTACGGCATCCGGTGCGTCTCCTATCTCGGATACGACTCGACGCTGATCCGGGACGGCACCACGGCCACGGAGATGGCCCACACCCTCGGGACCCTGGAGCAGACGCGCGCCAGCACGGAGAACATGGAGTTCTGGTTCTCCTCGTGCACTTCCGCAGACCTGGTGGCAGGGCTCCGGCGAATGGGGCAGGGGACCGCGAAGCCGGGTGCGGCGTCGGGATCCCGCGTCGCCCGGCAGCGCCGGATCATCGTGAACTCCGACGCCGGCGCGGTGTTCGACGAGGAGAGCCGGAGTCCCGATTCGTTCCTGTCGAAACGGTTCAAGCAGACGGTTGGAACCCAGGTGGACACCTACGTCTACTACGCGGGTGACGGCTGGCATCCGGAGGAGGGCCGGAAGCCCGATCCGGGGCTCGGCGATCCCCGTGCGGTGATGGTCGATGCCGCCCACAAGGCGGGCATGGAGATCTTCGCCTCGCTTCGGATGAACGACATCCACTGCTCGTCTAACGGCAGGGTCCGCCCACAGAAGCGCGAGCGGCCCGAGTTGCTGATCGGCGAGGCGTTTGCCTTCAGCCCGTATCCGCATCTCCTTGAAGGCGAGGAGCCCCAGTATGAAGCCGGGTACCCGCTGAGCGTGATGCAGGCGTTCTGGGCCGGCTTCGACTACGCCCGGCCCGAGGTGCGCGAGCTCCGGCGGGCCCGGGTGGAGGAGCTGGCCCGGAACTACGACTTCGACGGCATCGAGCTGGACTTCTTCCGGCATCCGCTCTTCTTCAAACCGGGCGAAGAGCGCGAGAACCTGGAGGCGATGACCGACCTCGTGCGGAACATGCGCGCCGACCTCATCCGGGTCGGGGCCGAGCGCGGCCGGCCCTGCCTGTTGGCAGCGCGGGTCCCGGACACCTTGGAGATGTCGCGGCGAACCGGCCTGG
>CAUZEO010000371.1:0-5007 GCA_963578625.1 Kiritimatiellia bacterium
ATACCTCCCGCGAGCACGAGAGGCGGACGCCTGTGGCGAGGCCTGAGTGGCTTATTCTCCCGAACCACGCGTTGCACCTTCCTGCGACTTATCTGAATACCCGCGCGGATGAAATGAAGGGCAATGGTCCGTTCGACTGACACGGGAATGCGCGGGATCTGAGTCTCCAGATCAGCATTCTTCTCGAATTTCTTCACAAACCGCGCGGCAGGCGTTGGCCATGGCGAGCACCGGGGGGTAATCGGCCAGGCATTTGAAACTGGCTTGGTGTCGCTGGTTCGGTTTGAAGAACATGGCCAGAGAAAAAACTGTGTCTTCAGCTTTGACAATCCCAACCTCCACGCGGCATGCACCATAACCGGTTTTGTTTGCAATCCAAGTCGAGGCGTCTCCCCAATCCTCGCCGACCGGGATGTATCTTGGCAACATGTCATTGCACCGCTGTGCACGCAGGATGCGAATGATCTCGTCGCACCACTCAGGCGTCAAAACGTCGCGGCGATAGATTCGGGTGATCAGTGAGCAAAGATCGTGAGCTGAGCTGACCGGCTGCTCCATCTCGGCCGCGTTCGCACCGCCCGGCAGCCCCCGGTGAATGTTGGTGGCAGCAAGTCCCCAATCCTGCATGGTGCGAGTGACATTCTCCGGCCCGGCCAGATCAACCAGCGTCGCAGTCGCGATGTTATCGCTGATTATGATCATGAGGACCGCCATGTTGTGAATCGAAAGATGCTGACCGGGTTTCATGACCCGCAACACTCCATCGCCGCCCCGGTGGAATTCCGGCTTCCAGGTGATCGGGGCCTGCAAATCGATATGCCCCTCCCCGGCCTGGCGAAACAACTCGCACAGCACGAAAAGCTTGAAAGTGCTGGCCGTCGGCAGGATCTCTTCGGCGCGCAATGTAAACGTTGAATCCCCATCCAGATGCCTGGCTTCCAGTGCGAACTGCCCGCCATACTGCTGTTCAATTTTGGATAGGTTTGTCTTTAGTCGATCTTTATTCATTCGCCTGAATTCCGAGAGGTCAATCGGTTTCGTACAGGTCGTTGATATCGGCTCCGGACAGTTCCACCAGGAAACATGCGATTTTCTGCATTGTGGCTTTCAGGTACCGTTTGCCCTTCTCCGCCGTCGGCGGGGCCGGGTTGACTGATAGAAAATTTGATTTTACCGCGGATTGCAAGACATCAAATCCCGCCTCGATCAGGCCGGGGATCTCCTGTCGTGACCCACCCGAGGCCCAAGCCGTTTAACTGTCGGACCAGAGCTCCCGGAGGCGAGAAGGGCCTCATCTGTGCATCCCATGGCTCGGTGATCTTCAACTTCTTGCGTCGAAGCGCCCGGAAACAGTCAGGCAGGTCGAAGAGATCTAATCCATTCCAAATCATGGCGGACGCCGGCCAGGCGTAAATCGGACATTGGGTCAGTTCATGGTACGACAGCAGCGCATTGTGCAGTGACACTTGTTTGACCACTGGATGCAGCACCGCGGCAAACGTTGCCAGCAGAGCGCCCATGCCTCGACCAACGAGGTGCACACGCCTGGCCCCCTGGGCCTGCAACAGGTCCAGCGCCGCCAGAACATCATGCGTTCTGCGCCCCAGAAAGCTGTTGCCCAGCAGTTGGCCGTGCGACGCATAAAGATAGTCCGGACCAAAGGGCGCAAAGAAATCGAACTGGCCACTCGTGATGCCCTGGACCTGGCCGACGCCACGCACGTCGATCGCGTAGAGCTCCTGACCATCGGTGGCAGGTGCGTGACCCCCGGTCATGTCCTGCCAACTGGAGATGTGAGGGACGTACACGATGATGCTGCGACCTGGTGCAGGGTGGGCGCGGTCACGGAACACGCGGTTGTCCGGGCCACCAGGAACCCAATGCTGCAGTATCGCGGTCTGGCCGGCGAAGCGCGGCTCCGTTTCCAGGCCGAACAAGCTGATCGCAGCGTATGGAGTCCGCTCCAACTGCTCACGTCCAATCGCACGAAGTGTTCGATAGTGTGGCGGCACCTTGCGGACCCGCAGGTTCAGTGCTGTTCCCAGTATGTCTCGTAATTGCCTGCCGCTGACCGATATTCGACGCTCTGCCATCATCGCGGCGGCCTCTCGTGTAAAGTCACAGGTGCGCCGTGCCCCGGCAAGATGGAGCACATTCCCATCTGGCGTGGCGAAGAGGTTCTCGTCACGTTCCACTTCTATCGATCCTTCACGACCCGAATGAGGAATCCCGGTATGGCGGTTGAAAAACTTGCTGCATGCTTCGCGAGCGTCTCGGTGGTAGCCGTGATCGCCCTTGCCGATATGCAACTGAATATTGTCCGCCTTCCCCAGGAGGCGATAGATCTTCCCAATGCGCTGGTAGGTCTGCCTGGTTCCTCGAGCGTCAAAATAGTCATCGGCCTGCCCCAAAAGGATGGTCGGGCGCGGTGCCCGGGCGATGAACAGGTCCGCCATATCCAAACCCGCACCAAGGATGCCGGGGGGAATCTGCTCGGCGTCCGCGGGCAATTCGTTCTCCAGGTTGCACAGGAATGTCGTCACGTAACAGGCTGGTGCCGCCATGGTGATGCGCTCGTCCACAGCATTGAGATATGCGCTCAGCGTCCCGCCTCCGGAGCAACCGGTCACGCCCACGCGGGTTGGGTCGATTCCCGGCATGGAAAGCAGCACGTCCAGACTGCGGATGCCGTCCCAAACCCGCCACGTGCCGAAAAAGTCGCCGACCAGCGTCATCTGGTTGCCCGCCATATTGTGCTCGTGGCAACAGTCGAGCAACGCGTCCAGCCCCTCGTCCAGGCGGTACTGATGTGACCGCTCTCCCTGGCTAATGGGGTCGAAGATCAGGACGGCGTACCCTTGCCTGGCCAGGCTGTGACAGAGCATTTGATACGTCTTGTCTGCTTTGCCGTTGGCCTTGTGCCCGCATGGCTGGAGCACGGCGGGAAACGGGCCGTCGCCTTGCGGCATGTAGAGGTTGGCAGTGACAAAGAGCCCGGGCCGGCTCTCGTAGACAAGCTTCTCGATCCGATAGCCGCGGCGCTCGAGTCGGCCGGTCATACACACGTTCAGTGGGGTACGGTTCGGAAAGGTGCCGAAGAGACGCTTCAGTTTTCGCCGTGCCTGCCGAACGCGCTTCATCGCGTCTTCGCGCGTGCGTAACGCAGCGAGTTGCCGGTCGTATCGCGCGGCCAGGGTGCGAAGACGGGCGACGTAGTCATCCTGCACGGCCTGTGGCAAGGCATGCTCGATCATGTCAGGCTGATAGGAAATTTGATTCCGAGTGGGCCAGGGTCGGTACTCCAGGGGTGGTGGGTTTCCCGAAACGGCGATCACTGGCTACTTCAGCCAGGACCTGCAGGTGAACTGGCGGCTCGAGGGGCGCCCTTCGACTCGCGGCTTTCGTTCGATCGCTGGATGGACCCGCGCAGCGTCGTCGAGCCACAGGACGGTGCGTCGGTGCAGCACTTCGCGGCATTTCAGCGGAGAACGCCAAGCCCCCGTTCCGACGTGTCGAGAAAATGAACCGAAGTTTGTTTCGTTTGTTTTATTGCCCAGCCTCCTCCTTCAATCGGCGCTCGTAGCAGTCCGCGTCTGCGCACGCATCGCTCCGCCGAAATCGGTCCATGCGCATCTTGTCCGCCGCGGTTCCGTACACCGTGTTGGTCGCCGTCTTCGGCTCGTGCAGGAGCCACCGCTCCTCTTCGGTGTACCCACTGAGGTCGGACGGATTCGGGGTGTCGCGAGCCAGCGGATGGATCATCGACGGGCTGTACTGGAAATAGACGATCGTCCGCGGGTGCGACGAATCGTTCGGCAGACCGCGGTGCCAGCAGCCATTCTGAAACCCGAAGATGGTGCCCGCCTCTGCCTGGATGACCTCGTGATTCTCCGAGTACTTCGCCGGGTCACTGCCCTGGTCGTCGTCCGTGAGGTACCCTTTGGTCTGGATCGCTTCGTTTATGGTGACGGGCCGAAAGCGCAGCTCCTCCTGCGCGAACGCGCAACGCATGTGGATGTGCGACCCCCGCATCAGCTCCACCGTGCCGGAGCGCTCGTGAAACGTGTCCGAGAGTAAGAACCCGCAGCGCAGCGTGTGGAAGGGCACGTGCCCATCGATCTCGGGGAAGCCGATCGGACCGTCCGAGTGCCAGGGGATGGCCGCGCGGTCGTCTTCGAGGCCCGGCGGCAGGTCTTGCTTGCGGTACTTGCGAGTCCACTTGTCCTGCCCAAGATGGAACATGGGCCCGAAGCAATCGTAGCACATCTGCAGCACGGGCTTGAACATGAGGAACTCCCGGAACACGGGGTCAAGCTCCACGATGTTCGTCTGCTGCAGCGCGCTCTCCGCCATGTAGCGCGATGCGTCGGAGCAGAACTCATCGATGTAGGCGTTGGCGCGCGCGAGCATGTCGGCCGGCGCCTTGCAGGGCAGGATGAAGTAGCCGTCGCGGTGCAGCGCCTCCAGGCAGCTGTCGCGTTGCGCATCGGCCAGGGAGAGCTCCGGCTCCACGATCGGGTTGGTACTGTTCGTTGTCATGCTTTCTCCTTCAATCGGCGCTCGTAGCAGTCCGCGTCTGCGCACGCATCGCTCCGCCGAAACCGGTCCATGCGCATTTTGTCCGCCGCGGTTCCGTACACCGTGTTGGTCGCCGTCTTCGGCTCGTGCAGGAGCCACCGCTCCTCTTCGGTGTACCCACTGAGGTCGGACGGATTCGGGGTGTCGCGATGCAGCGGATGAATCATTGACGGGCTGTACTGGAAATAGACGATCGTCCGCGGGTGCGACGAATCGTTCGGCAGACCGCGGTGCCAGCAGCCATTCTGAAACCCGAAGATGGTGCCCGCCTCTGCCTGGATGACCTCGTGATTTTCCGAGTACTTCGCCGGGTCACTGCCCTGGTCGTCGTCCGTGAGGTACCCTTCGGTCTGGATCGCTTCGTTTATGGTGACGGGCCGAAAGCGCAGCTCCTGCTGCGCGAACGCGCAACGCATGTGGATGTGCGAC
>CAUZEO010000372.1:0-4984 GCA_963578625.1 Kiritimatiellia bacterium
TCAGCAGCGCATTCAGGTGGCGCCCGGGCAAGTGCCCGTCGTAAATTGCGCTCATGTATAGTTCCGGATCCGGTCGCGCCCGGGACGCCATGAATATCGAGTCATTGTCATCACGGTTGAAAACGCGCTGCATGGTAAGGCAGCCCAGGCGTATCGCGTCCGTCATGTTCGTCGTGTTGACATCTTTCAAACGCCCGTAGTGCGGCACATCTTTCATCATTCCACCTCGTAGATTGTAATTCGGGGCCGGCATAGCGGCAGCCGCTCCCAAGCCAGTTAGAAATTGTCGTCTTGAAATTGAGAACATCGTACTCGCGAAGGCAGTGCCGGTCACTATCGCCGGTGCTTCCGGCGAACGCGCTGGCAGGGTCCGTCATCGTAGGGCGGAGTAGGTTCCTGGGCGAAAACCTTTTCGCCCGGCGTGACAAGGGCTCGCATAAACGCGGCAACGCCCATGGTCGTCGTTAGAGACCGTTGCAAGTTCTGGGGTGCGCGGCCGGCCAGGATAGTCTCCTGAATCAAGTTGGAAAGTGCAGCGAAGTGCGGATAAAACAACTCCGCATCGTGCACGGTTGGATAAGCTGCAAGAATCTCGCCGTTGGAAAGACGCATCGCAATTGCCCAGGTTTCAAGATGCCCCGTCATATTAATGTGCGTCACGGCCATCCCATTATAATACTCCAACAGAAAGGCGGCAAGTGTTTTGTCGTTCTTGGCGGTATTTTCCCGGTAATCGCCGGTCATGATCTGGCCGCTCGCGGGATCCACGGCTGCGAGCGCCTTCTGAAAAAGCTCTTCGGACCAGGTGCCTGCTTCCATCTGCTCCCACACATCGTCGCCACACCAGGCCGTCGTCGCCAGCGCCCCGGACCGTCCTCCCGATTGGGTTTCAAAGATGGCTTGCGCAAATTCCAGGCTGTGAAATCCATAGGATTCGTCCGGGCCGTAGAACAGGACCACCGCCTCTTTCACGAACTCTCCTGCCGGGATCTGGATATCAGGCGTCAACGGACACAACGGAATGGACGAGCCTGCGAATAGCAAGAACCGGAGTTCCCACGCCGTTTCACACATCTCCTTCGCCAACTCCTCGTTCCAGGATAGATGCTTGTCGTTGAATACCGGAACCGCCCGGCCGCTCTCCCGGAAGACTTCAACGATTCGATCAAAGAGCTCCTTGCGGGGATAGAGTTGCTGCCCGATTTCGTTAAGCGGATAGTCACCATGCTCTCCGATCAAAATCACGCCGTCGACGGCAAGTTTGTCAGTTCCGAGGGTTAATGCGCCGCGCACCGTGTCATGCAGGGGCACGCTGTTGTCTCGAAAGAACTCGACGCCGATGTCGTTGTCCCGGCGTTGATCGAGATACGCGCCGGACAGCTCTGTCTTCGCTCCGCTCCAGCCCCATTCTTTGTCCGCGGGAAAGGACGCAAACCAGCGACTGAGAATGACATCGGCATGGCTCCCTTTGTGAAACCCGGTGACAATCGCCGCGATCCGCGGACGGCGGGAGGAGGGCTCGGTATGCGCACTTTCCAGCTCCCTGGCACCACTCTCGTCAAAATACCAGGTGGGCTCGAATCCAATCAGGTTTGGGGGGATACCCTTGCCGTTTAAGTCCGTGCAGGAGAGGCAGTCCGTGACAGAATAAAGAACATTGCGCGCGGACAGCGCACATTCGATACACCGGTAGACGTCGTCAAAGTGTACCAGCACACTGCGCCCACTTCGTGATTTCATCTTCCGCGCATCGAATGCCGTCCCGCGGGGCCATGGCTCGCCTACGCGGAGACACGCGACCGGCAACTGGCGTGTCCGCGCATAAAGTTCCCCGAGCTGCTCACAGAAAAGTTTGGTCGCTCCGTACAGATCTGCGGGACGCGGCGCCAGGTCCGTGCCCACCCGCGGCCTGGATGGCCAGCCGACACTGGCCATCTGGCTGGTGAAGAGAAGTACGCGGGACACCCCTGTAACCGCCGCCGCTTCCAGCACGTGTTGGGTCGCGATGATGTTTGCGCGAATGGTTTCATCCGCAAATTCGATATCGTTCAACGCTCCGAGGTCGGACGCCTTTGCGATGGCGAGATGCAAAACGACATGGATCCCGGCCATGGCCTGCTCCACTCCGTCATAATCGAGCAAGTCCAGGGGCTCAATGGTACTCCCCTCCTCCCCCTTCAGATCCGTGAGGACAAGCTCGTAGTGATCCGCAAGTTTATCAACGATTTTGGACGCGAACAGACCGGCAGCCCCGGTAATCAAGGCTCTAGGGCGTTCTGGCTTGGGGTCATTCATGGCGAACAGAATCTATCTATAAAGCGGCGCTGCCCGATACAACGTTAACTTTTGTTGTCGATGCGTTTTTAGCGCAGTCTGCGCCCCGGTGCAAAGATGGAAAGTGGAGTGAGACGCGGCCATTAGCGTTCTGATCCGAAAAAGCCCGGCAGATACAGCGAAACAGCGGCGATACCCGCGAAACCCAACAGGGACATCACCGCGACCGTTGCCGGCGCACCGAAAAAGAAAACCATCCCGATGCTCTGCAGTGCGCCCAGAGGAGCACCCCCAATGGCCAGGACCGCGGCGGCCATCGACCGGCCCCGCATTTCGCTGCTGGAATCGGAAAGGATGATTCCCGACTGCATGACACTGAACCCAGCGGTACCAATGCCGGCGACGAAAATTAATGCCAGGGATAATTCGAAAATTCCGGAAAACGAAAAACTGGCAAATCCTACGGCGCTCACCAGGGATCCAGCGGCAAAGATCATCGAGTCACCCCGGTACCGGCGAAACCATCGAACAGCAAGCAGGCCGACCAACGTTCCAAGGCCGAAAGTACTTGTCATCGCGCCCAGGCTCACCGGGCCTCGTCCCAGAATGTCGCGGACAAACACCGGAACCAGGGTGAGAAATGGAAACACCCACATGTTCATGAACAGGGTGATGAGGAGAACGCCCCGGATGCGGGGCTTTCGCCGTACATAATGCAGTCCTTCCACCAATCTGCGGTACGCATCCTTCGGGCCGGACGGACTGCTCGGCGCCCTGGCCGTAGTCCTCAGAAACAGCAGGAGAACCAGACCACTGGCCACAAGGAGTACATTCAAGAGAAAGGCGCCGCGAGCACCGGTGTAACTAATCAAAATCCCACCGAACATCGGTCCCAAACACCTCGCAATATTCAAAATGACATTGTCCAGGAGCATGGCATCGATGATCCTCTCCTTCCCAACAAGGTCCGGATACAGCGACCGGCGAGTCGACCAATCCAGCGTCCAGCATGTGCCGTGAATCAAAGAAATCACGGCTAGATGCCAGTACATCAGCGAGCCGAACCATGAAAGGACTGCCAAAATAATGATCCCGCTGACGATGATCGCCTGTAAGACAATCAACAGGTCGCGGCGGCGAAACCGATCGGTGATCCCCGACGTGAACACTCCGAGTAAATGAGGAGCGGCCCGGATGAATCCAAGCAGGGCAACCATCCACGGCAAATTAGTCAACTCAAGTGCCAGCCAGCCGAACAGGACCAATTCCACCCCGAGGCCCAACCACCACAGACCATTGGAAATCCACAGATGTCGAAAATCGCGGTTTCGAAGCAGGATAAGGGATGAGGATGATCGAAGCAATTTCACACAGCCACATGGTTAGATGACGAAATCGGTGGAAATTCATGCACTGGGTGTGTAAAAATAGCAACGGTGCAGAATGCTTCAATGATTACTCCCGGATGAGGATTTGTAGCCCATGACGTTGTCTAATCGTACCGCCCTCGTGACGGGTGGCAGTTCCGGGATCGGTAGGGGAATCGCCATTGAGTTCGCCCGGGAAGGAGCGAACGTAACCGTTGCGGATCTACAGGAAGCCCCAAAAACCGGGAAATATTTCGACGCCGACTTGGACACGACAACCGTTGAAGAGATTAAAAAGCTGGGCGGCAAGGGATTGCATCTGAGCGTAGATGTGTCCGATCCCGCGCAGGTTGAGCGTGCGATAGCCAAAACGGTGGAAGAATTTGGTGGTCTCGACATTGTCGTCAACAATGCGGCCCATCATGTCCCGGGCGATTGTCAGTCCCTCTCCCTTGAAGACTGGGATCGCGTAGTCTCGGTTAATCAACGTGCAGTTTTCTATATCTGTAAAAAAGCAGTTCCACATTTGAAAAAATCTCGGTTCGGACGCATCATCAATATGTCCTCGATCCAGGGAATGCAGGGGGGAGGCGGGCCGGCCTATCCCGCGACAAAAGCGGCCATATTGAACTTCACACGAGACCTTGCGCTGGAGTTGGCTCCGGACGGAATTACTGTCAATGCGGTCTGTCCCGGGTTCATCGAGACCCCTATTCAGGATTACAACACGCCGGAAGACCTTGATCACTGCCGAAAAAAGACACCGCTCCCGCGCTTTGGAAAACCCCGAGACGTAGCGCGAGCCTGCGTATTCCTGGCTTCCGACGACGCCGAATGGATCACCGGAACCAGCCTAATCATAGACGGCGGCTGGACCGCAAACATCTGGTAACCCCCTCTCCACCGCTTTATTAGGGACAGACCCTTTATATGTTTCGCTATCGCGGTTGTAGGAGGCTTACAGATCTGACTGGCGGATGGATTCGGAGGACGCCCGTTGGTTGATTCTCGCAAGTGCAACGAGGTGCTGGCTAATTTTAATTACGTGGGCCACCGATTGACGTGGCAATCCATAACAACCGACGTGACGAGAGAAATCGTTCTGCGGGCATGGGACCGGGAGAGACCGAATTCAGATTCGACTTCTCTTTAGCATCTTTTCTTTTAATTTCAATCTGTCGTTACATCAAGGACCTGCATCCTCAGATCCCGCATTGTGCAAAGCCCACCCCAGTCGCCATATTTCATTGCCCGGGCCCCCGTTTTGCGCTTGAGCCCGAACTGATCACGGTTCTTCGCGAAAACCTCCTCCACAAAGCTGCGAGTGCCCAGGACCACTCCGT
>CAUZEO010000373.1:0-4939 GCA_963578625.1 Kiritimatiellia bacterium
CCGCCAACTTCCGTGCCTCGCTATCTCCGCTGTACAATCCGAGACAGTGCCAGAACCGTTCCCGCAAGCCACCATCCTGTCCCGCGCCGGCCGCGGTGACGCCTTCCCCCTCGGCGACATACACACCGTGCGCATTGAAGTGCTTCAACCCGAATGGCAGGTAGGTGGCATTCAATTCACGGCGGCGCTCCTGCTGCCGGGCGATGGACCACGGTTTGTCGTTCATGTCAAAATTCCTCTTTCTATTTCGCAAGTCCCCATGGTTGCCCCCCACGGGCTTGCACGTGGGAGCCAGAGTTTCGACAGCTACGAGAAGTGTGACCCAATCCAGAGCCCTGTGGGAGCGAAGAGAGGACAAAGCATGACCGGCGCCGATGGCGCGAAATTTGGAGTGCGGTGGCAAAGCGCAGCGGCGACACCGCTTTGGCTTCGTGCGGAGCGCGCCCCGGAGCCGCAAAAAGTAGGCTGGCCTTCCAAACCGACCCGAGCAAGGGGCGGCCATAGGAAGCGGATGGAAGAGCGAGGCAATCCCGTGGGGGGCGGCCGACACAAATCAAATGGACCACAAAACTCATGAAGGCTTGAAACCTACTCCTCTACCAGTTCCCACCGCACACACGAAAAATACGCGGTGCCACGGCCGCTGAAGTGCAGCCGCAAGGCGGCCATGCCACCGTGACTCGGGCATGGCTCCGTTACCAACTCGATACGGGTCCAGGGAATATGGTCCAGCCGCGGCGCGCCCGGCCCGGTCAATTGCTCGCTCCAACCGCAGTGCAGCGTCTCCGAGGGGTTTTGGTTCGGCCACGCCGTGGTATTGCTGAACATCACTCCGACTTGCGGGCCCGACTCCAGGGCGTCGCAGTCGCATGGATCCACCTTCACCCAGGCCGACAACCGGTAGCGCGCTCCCTTGACGAACGGGTTTCCCCAATGCGACGGCCCGGTGAAGAATTCCTCCCAGGAACCGAATCCGGAAATTCTGTTCTCAATGATCAGACACCCGGTGTCCTCCTTGTACCCACCTGTTTTCTCCCAGCGGCATCCCTCACTGCTTGGATGCCAGCTCCAGGAATCGAGGCGGTCGGGTTCCAGGCAGGAGACGGTAAATGTGTTCTCCGGCTCCTCGTACGCCGGCAGATTCGCTTTAATAAACTCAGCCTCGGTCAGCAGAATTTCCTCCGCCTGATCCAGGATCGGGCGGGTGATCTCCGGGCCCACCAGGCGGACGGTGTTCGAAGCCGAAATCCGTGTGCCGGCGGGGAGCACCGTGCCCTCCATAAACGGTTCCAGATCCGCCCAGCAGTGAAAATCCATGGCCCACTCGCATACGTGGTGGTAGTGGGAAGGAGCGTCCACTTGATACTCGAGCGCAGAACCATCCGGCGTGACCAGGTAGTACGGCCCTTTGGGATGACAGGGTCGCGCGGACATGTTGTCCATGGTCAACCAGTACCACTTGTTCTTGTTGAGGTCGGACCAGGAGTAGGAGCCATCCGGATTCTGAAAGATGATCTTAACCCAGCGGCGCGCCCATTTTTTAGTAAACCCTTCCGGGCCGGTGTACGGGTTCCGATCGGATCCCCAATCGCGGGTCATCGGTACCGCGGGGCCGGAGGAATAGCAGGGCACGGGATCCGAAAATTGGAAAAAAGTCCCCGTGCGGCCATCCTGGTGCGGAAACCGGTAAACCCGCAGCGGCGTTTTTTTGCTCAGGGCGGCGGTATCCACATCTTTCAGGATGTTGATCTCCAATCGCTCGTCCCAGACATAACGACCCTCTTCGAGCCGCACCGTCAGCGTGCGTCGCTCCTGGATCCAATCGAACGCCTCGGGGCCGCTCAAGGTGTTGACCGGCGTAATTGTAAGGGACAGTCGACCCGCTTCCTGCTGCACATCGTAGCGCACCTCCGAGATCGAATGTTTGTACCCGAAGAATGCGAAGGGTTGAAGCCAGGCCAGCTCCGGACCGGCGCCGGGCTCCATGCACTGATCCTTGATCGTCAACCGGTCGTGCGTCTCCAACCGGAGGATCTTTTCGCCGTTGTGGTAGATGCCCGCGTGATCTCCATCCTCGCGGAATTCGAAGTCATCATTTTTCAATTTTTGATTTCCGATTTCCGATTTCTGATTTTGCAAGGTGGACATATCATGCTCCCGAATGATTGAACTTGTCATTCCTGTGAGACTTCATGAGTTGAATTCGCTGCCCGAGCGCACTCATAAGACGTTCATTACTTTCATACACGTTCCGAAAGTGTTCGCCGGTATTTCTGAAAAGCTCTTCTGCATAGCCATCAACCAGTTCCTCGAGGCGCTGCGAGTTACGAATCTCATCATCAATGATCTCTCCCATGTTTCGATCGAACGTGGGCGTGCCGTCTCCAGGTGCAAACCAACGACCTGCCTCCAGCCAGTTATACTGCGAGCGCAGGTACCACCGGAATGAACCGATTTGTCGTCTCTGGCTTTCCAGGCAGGCACGGGTATCGCCCGTTGCTTTATCGGCTTCATCGGCCAGCTTCGTTTCGGCTTCTTCCAGCGCGGGGAATGCATGGGTCTCGTAGCGGCGAAGCATCCAGGTTCGATAGGCCTCATCCTGCCGCAACTTGCTGAGGTCATCGAAACCCGGAATCCCGTCCGCGGCGGAATCCGCGGCGGAACAATAGTAATCCTTTTCCTCTTTCGTGAGTAACGAGGGGTCCGGCACCATCGGACCCATCGTCAAGGATAGTTGCATTCCGAAGCTGTGCCTCCAGAGGGGACGCTCCCGGTACGCCCGATCGCAAAGGCGCCAGGCCTCTACCAGTGCGTCGCAGTGCGTGGAGGTTACCCAGCTCTCGGCCACCGACCGAACCGCTGTCTCGATGTCTTCCCCTGCCTGTTGGAGATAACGCTGGGTGACGCACCGGTTCGCTTCGTACGGTACCATGACAGGATCGGAGAAGGAGCCGTACAACAGGATCTCATCGGTATCCATTTCACCGAGGATGTCCATGATCTCGGCGGCCTGGAAGGGATACGGGACCGTCCGCAGGGGGAAGACCCACTCCTCCAATGGTCCCTGGCTGGTGGCTACCGGGGTCTTCCCAAGGCCCTTCAGGGAGGCGATGCTGCTTTTCATCAGATCTTTTCGCTCTTCACGAGCGCGGTCGTACCCCACGTCGTCGATTTTCATCCCGTACTGATACATGGCATAGCAATCTTCAAACCCACCGGCCACAAAGTGGCCCGCGGCGATCCCGGTGATCTCCGCGGGCGTATTTTCCAGGATTTCTTTGCGCTCCCTGCCGCCGATGTAATGAAAGAGGAAAATGCGAAAATCCGGGAACACCGCTTGTGCCGATTCCAAGAGCAGGATGAGAAAATTCGACATTCTTTCCGCTGCCGGAATATCCCGGCAGAATTTTGGACCGTTCGCGCCTGGGTAGAGTCCTTCCGAGTGGCAAAACCCCGTGCCGCTATCGCCGCTGTAAAAAATCATCCCCTCCAGGTCAGGAACGAGTTTCATCATCCCGGTCATCAGCTCGCGATAGTGCTCCTGGACCTCGGGCAGATCCGTACAGGGTGCGTACAGGGGCTCCAGCGATGCGTTCGTATTGTCCACTCGTGGACCCCGGAGATGTGGATGCTTCCTGTAAAACCGCTCCGGTTGAAACCTGGGTTCGCCGCAAAGGAGCATGGGCTTCAGGCCATGAGATCTCACGATTTCGACCAGCTGCTGGAGAGCTTTCCGGTTCCGAATCAGCAGTTGCTCCGGGTAGATGTCACGATTCAGACGACTGGAAACGAATTGATCCAGGGAGGGTCCCCAGGTGGCGAATCGGAGGTACCGGTTTTCCGGTTGCTCGAGGAGGGTCGGGTGAAACGAATCCGGGAGCATATTCACAATCAGGTGCGTGGCGCCGAATTTTTCCGCCTCCTCGGCATATCGGTTCACTTCGTCAGGTTGGGTGCTCCAGGGCTCTTGCAAAATGATTGTTTTAAACATCTCTAGGACCAGTTAAGTGGGTGGGCGGGATTCGAGCCGTTCGCAGATGTGTATAATGGGCGAGTCTCCATCAGTGCACATTCTTGCAACTTGGCGTGTTCTTCGCAAGGGCTGATAGTGCAGAATCCGTCGCTCCACCGAGCACAAGCCCGATGGGACCGTGGGATGGGTTGACAGGGGACGCACCCATTGTAGATTGGCAGGCCGCTTTATCCACTATGACCGAATACGAAAAGTATCTCTTTGATCTCAACGGGTACCTGGTGGTCGAAGATGCGCTGTCTGCGGAGCAGGTGGCTTCACTGAATGCTGCCCTCGATAGCAACCGGGACCGTATCTCCAAACGGGACTGCTCCCTGGACGGACGGTCCGACGACGACGGCGGGAGTCCATCCATAGGGTTACGGGGGGATCAAGGCCGGGGTGAGTTCAGCGACGTCTTTTTCTGGCCGGAGCCCTGGTGCCGGCCGTTCCGCGGCCTGCTGGCCCTGCCGGCGGCCATGAAATGGATGATCGCCACGATCGGCGACGAATTCTGCTTCAACAGCTTCCAGGGGATCACTCAGGTGGCCGGCAGCGAGGGTCAGATCCTGCATGGCGGTGGAGTCCCTCACCACCCGAGCATGACGCCGGTCTTCTTCTCCCGGTTCGAGGACGGTCGCATGGCCAACGGCCTGATGGCCATTTCGTACCAGCTTGCGGATATCGGGCCCGGCGAAGGAGGGTTCTGTTGTATCCCCGGCAGTCACAAGGCCAACTACGAAGTCCCTCTGGCCTTGCGCAGGCTGGAAATGGACCGCGAACGGGTCCACCAGATCTCCGCGAGAGCAGGCGCGGCCATCGTCTTCTCTGAAACCCTCACTCACGGCGCCATACCATGGTCCGGGTCACACGAGCGCCGGACATTGATCTACCGCTATCAACCCTCCTACATGGCCATCCGCCAGA
>CAUZEO010000374.1:0-4933 GCA_963578625.1 Kiritimatiellia bacterium
TCGATGCTGTCAACGTGAACCGGCTCACACTATGGTTGGGCCTCGGAAAGCTGGTCCATGAACGATGTTCGTCTGAGGACCTTCGCCAAAGGAGTCAGACGAATGAAAGGCAAACGCCGGACGAAAAAATCCGCATATTGAGACCGGCGGACGGAGAACGAACGATCCGGGAGATCTGTGCGGAGAACAACATCTCCGAGCAGACCTTTCACCGTTGGAAGAAGGAGTTTGGCCTGTTGGATGTGAAACAGGCGAAACCTTTGAAGAAACTGGAAGCGGAAAACACGCGTCTGAAAAGGATCGTAGCGGATCAGGTGCCTGGTATGGAGATCATCCAGGAAGCACTTGAAAAAACGGGGCATAAGAGGCAGGAGGCTGAGGGCCTTGTAGCCTGGGTCCGATGCTCCGGACGAAAAGTCTGCCGATACCTCAAGTTACATCGCCCGACGTATCGGTATGCGGCGAAAGAACCGAATGCATGGAAAAAACGGCTGAGAGCGGCGGTTCGGCGTTACTCGCTGAAGAATCGCAAATGGGGATACGTAAAGATCACACGGTTATTGAAAAACGGCGGATTCGAATATGACGGGCCGAAGTGTTATCTCGGGTTTGCGCCGCGGATCTCACCACAAGACTTTCGAGCCGCCTTCACCGCGGCCGAAGGATGGGGAACGCTGACCCAGCAGCAGGACGACGCCACGCAAACCAACTCGGTGGCGGTCAAGTGGGGCCGGGTAAAAGTAAAGACGCTCGCCGTTCAACTGCCGGACCGAACCACGGCTCGCGGCGCCGTCGTCGCCGTCTCCGGCCACACTCTCGATTCCCGGGCACAGCAGGATGGTCTTCGATTGCGGATCATCATGCCCGAAACAGTTGAACTGGGCGCAGCCGATGTAATGCTTGTGAAAATCCCGCTGAGCTCATGAAAAGCTCATGGGATGTAAACTCTTCCTCGATAGCCGCGGGTGGATTCGGCGGCGGCGCCCACATCAATGAACGGTAGTCCGGCGCCGGTTCCGGCAGGCGCCGCGTCCGCCGTCGGCCAACTGTCCGATCCGAACATGCCGTCGTCCATTTCCAGGACGTATCCGGGCCATGAACTCGAGGAGGCTAATGTCAGGATGAACAGACTCTGCGTAGTTTTTGGTTTTTGATTGGGTCATTGGAGGACCTGTTTGACTTTGGACCATCTCTCGGAGATGCCCTCGTCGGTCAGCCAGGGCTCGAAGCCGAGTTTCAAGTAGAGCTTGATTGCAGGCAGGCGATAGTCGTCGGTCCGCAGGTAGATGTTTTCGTAGCCGGCGTCAAGAAAGCGACGTACGACTTCCGCACTGACAGCGCGTCCGAGGCGGCGACCTTGGTGATCCGGGAGGGTGCCGACAAAGCTCACCTCTCCCCCGTGGGGCAGGCCGGGCCATGGATGGTGGGTTGCCGTCGCCGCGGCGACCACGCGGCCATCCGGCTCATGCTCAACCACAAAAAAGCCGCGTGGCAGCGCGCGTTCAAGCAAGTCATGGATCGACTGCACCGAAAAGGACGTGAATCCAACCGCGTGCATAAGCGCCAGGTAGCTGCATTCGTCGCGCTCGCTGTACGGCCGAAGACGATACCCCTTGGGAACGTCGACGTGCGGCGCGGGACATCCGGCCGGCCATCTCATCATCAGTTGTACCTGGTACGCGGGGTCGACCCACCTGCGTGAATCGGGGACGGGCAACCACTCGCCACCCTGCAGAATGGACTGCTGGCTGACCAGCCCCGGCAATGTCATGTCCAGGGCTTCGTGGATGCCAACAGGGCATGGGCGTTTTCCCTCGATGGCATCAATAAAATCCAGGATTTCGAAGTAGTCCCCGCCACCGTGACCCGCTTTCAGGGCGATATCCTGGTCATCCCGGTACCAATCCGGCAGGAATTCGTCCTCCAGAACATCCAGTTCTTCCCAGGCGTCATCGGGATCGAACTCGTGTGAATCCGTGTTCAGCACATCTTCGGAATGCCGGCTGCGCAGAAACACCAGGTGGCTTTCCTTCTCCCGGCGATGAGACTCATAGGCGCCGCGGGTTCCCTGCAGAACATACCGCCTCATATTGTGCGGACGGTCGCTGAGCATATCCACGCGGATCTTGACCAGTCCTCCCGCACTCATCTTGCAGAGCATGACGCAACTGTCCTGGTTCTCGTAGTCATCTCCCCGCGGGTCGAGATAATGATGCCCGCTGCCCGCGCAGCAAACGGAAATCACCCGCTGCCCCTCGAACCATTGCAGGATGGGGCCCAGGCTGTGCGTCGGATAGGTGACGCCATCGATGCCGGTCTGCCACGTCCTGCGCCAGCGCGTCTGTTCGTTCAGCTGCTTGAGTTCGTGGACGTACTCGCCCTCGGCGTAGTACACCTCGCCGAACTCGCCGCGCCGCACCATTTCACGGACCAGGACATTGGAGCGAAGGTACGTGAGGTTCTCCCCCATCATGTAGGTGGCATCGCTGTTCCGGCAGGCCGCGACCAGGTCCATGCATTCCTGGATGTTCACACCGGCCGGGATCTCGCTCAGCACGTGAATGCCCCGGTTCAGCGCGGCAATGGACTGCGGCACGTGAAACGGCATCGGGGTGCCGACAATCACCGCGTCCACGCCGCCCTCGTCGAGCATCTGCCCGTAGTCCGCGAACGCAACCTCCGCGCCCAAACGCTGCCGCGCAGACTCCAGCTCATCCAGGTTCACATCGCACACGGCCCGAACGGCAACCCGATCGGCGTGCGCCCCACAAGCCACCCGAAACGCCGCCCCCCGACCGCAGGCTCCGACAATTCCCAGGTTTATCCTTGCAGTCATGCTTCCTCGCTTTGGAGAGTAGATGATATTTTCCCCTTGTGGTTGTAGTGCAAAATCATCCCCCCACCCAACAAATTCGGCGGGGGCGCCCCTGGGTACGCCAAACGGGCACGCGCACCTTCCATTCCAGGCGCAGGGGATTGCAAACAGGCTTTGCGCTGGCGCTTGCCGTTCGCTTTAGGCATGCTGAACTCACCATGGAAAAATCTCCCTGCAACGAGGATCCGGCGCGTTTCGCCTCACTCGGCTATTGCGTTTTTCGCAACGGGATCCCGGCCGGGGACGTTGGGCGATATTCCAATCTGCTGGAAGCGACGATGGAGGCTGGTGAGTGGAAGGGCGAACCGCATTACTACTCCGAGGAATGGCGGACGCTCTGCTGCCATCCGCGCATTCTCGATGCCGTGGAAACCATACTCGGTCCCGAGATTGTCCTGTTTTTCTCCAGCGTTCTCCTGAAACGGCCGAACGACAAAATCCGTTCCCCGTGGCACCAGGACAACACCTATTGGAAGTCGATCCACGGAACGGATGTCCTCACGGTCTGGCTGGCGCTCGACGATGTGGACGAGGGGAATTCGTGCATGCAGGTCATTCCCCGTTCACACGAAGGGTACGAAGTGTTGAAGACGCGGTACCTGGAGAAGGAAACGAATGTCATGCTGCGGCTGGAAGTGGACGTGACGCCGGACATGGAATCGGCCGCCGTGCCGATCTGCCTGCACGCGGGAGAATTCTCGATCCACGACTCCTTCATCATTCACGGAAGCGGTCCGAACCACAGCGATCGGCGCCGGGCCGGATATACCATCCGATACGGCAATGCCCTCACCACCGAAATCGACCAGGAAGAACACACGTTTGGACAACACCCGGTCCTGCCGGTCTATTACGTTCGCGGCTCCAGGGACGGATTGAGAGAGGGGTACGTGGATCTTCGAGGGTGTGATCCCTTATAGATCAAAATCGACGGGTAGATACGCTTCCACGGCGTGATTTGGGATCCCGCCGAGGGTAAACGAGTACTTTTTTGGTTCCCCGGAAATCCCACTGGAGTGTGAGACATGCAGCCCGATCCTGTGCGTCGCGCCGGGGAGAACACCCACCGTGCTCCAGGGAATCCGTATTTCCGCAATCCAGTGATCGTCAGCTTCCTCGGTGGCCACGGACCAAACGCCGTTCCACTCCCGGGCCTTGCCGTATTCGCGTTTCTTCCTATGCACGTCGTTGTATTGATAGTCCGATTGAACCCCATTCAAATTGCTAATGAATTGGAAATAGTTGGCGCGGTCCAGATTGGGATCCAGAAAGACTTCGATCCCCTCATCCATCCATAGGTACCCGTCGTCGCGTTCGGTATGGTCGGCGCGCAGAACATCGCCCGGCGCCTTGTCGAATCGCGCCCCCAGGTAGAGGGCCTCGTCCGTGTAGATGAGCCGCAGGCGATGCCCACGCGAAGCTGCGAACCCGGAGCCTTCGGCAAACTGTTCCGTCACCGCCGCATCCTGCCAGGCCGGGTCGTCGAGTTCCCCATCCAGTACCGGCGCCTCGTCGACCTTCAGTGCGGCCAGATTCACATCCGGATGCACCACGCTGATCATCATCGGGGTCACCGCCAGGGCATCGGGCAGCGTGCCGACCAGGCGCAGAATCAGAAAATGGTTCTTCGCCTCACAATCGGCCGCCACGGATAGCTCGAACGTGAGCACTTCTTCTCCGCCCGGCGGAACCTCGACAGATTGCGTCGCGGGCTCGAGCGACAAACCCTCCGGGACCTCTGCCATGACTTCGCCTTTCAACGACTTCGACGAGAGATTGCGAATCCGGGCGGTCAGCTCTTTCCCCTCCTGCCCGGGAATCACCTCCCGGTAGCGAGTCACCGCCTGGATCCAGGCATCCGCCAACCGGGTTCCATCCGCAGGTGTGATGAACACCGGAGATTCGGTCAGTGCCAGATTGAGCGTATTGCCCGGAACTTCGAGCGTGCGATAGACGCCCATCAAGTCCATGGTTTCCGCACTGGAGCAAGTCACCGGAATCTTCCAGTCTTCTTCACCTTCCACCGTCCATGCCACCAGCATCTGTCTCGCATCCCGG
>CAUZEO010000375.1:0-4904 GCA_963578625.1 Kiritimatiellia bacterium
GTGTTGGTGCTGATGACGGTGTCGGCAAGCTTGAATGTACACCATTCAGCGATCAACAGGAGCCCGTGAAAAATTCCGCGTCGTTCAAATTTTGACTCGTATAATTCCGGACACAGGTCGTGGTGATCGAACAGAAACTTCTTTCGATGGAACACCTTGAACCAGAGTGCTACCAGGAAAATTAGATCGGGCGGATTGCACGCATGGATAAGGTCGAAGCCGTGTTTCCTGCGAATTAGCCCCGCCAATCTCCATTGATGCCAGAGAGCAACGCAATACTCTCTCAGGTACCCGGTCGCCGAACTCACTTCCGGAGGCAGTGGATGACGGTAAATGTGAATGCCGTCAATCTCTTCGTATAGCGAACTGTACTGGCTGTTGGTGGGACAAATAACGGAGACCTCGTACCCTTTCGCGCGCAGGGTTGTGGACTCCATCCACACGCGGCGGTCGAACGGCACCGGGAGGTTCTCAACGATGATGAGAACGCCACGTTCTTTTTTACCAGCCCGATCCTTCATAATTTCCGTTTTCCGGCGGCGCTGAAAACAGGCCGGCAAGATCTATGATTGGGGTGGCATCGTCCCGGGGGCGAATCAGGGTGCGCAACCTGGGCGACGCGTGGGTAAACACCAGGGCTCCCGCTTTCTGAGAGAAAGATTCCGGATCGGAAATCAATAGCTCCGCTAATTGAGGTAGCTGGGTTTCTATAAACTGTTTATTCGTGCCCGTTAGTGTGGCCGCGTATACGTCTTCGTCGAAAATAATAAGTTCCTTCTTCTTTGCCAGGAGTCGCTGCACCAACTCTACAGCGGGACTTTCCCGCAAGTCGTCCGTTCCGGGTTTGAACGCCAGGCCCACGATTCCCACCGGTGACCGGCTCGTCGCAGCCACCATTTTTTCCGCGGCGTCGATGTGGCACCTGTTGGACACTTCAAGCGCCTGCAGCAGAGGCAGATTGACGTTCGCCGTGGCCGCCTGTGAAAGCAGCCCGCGCACATCCTTGGGTAGGCAGGATCCGCCGTAAGCGAATCCAGGCGACATGTAGGCCTTCGACACATTGAGCTTCGTGTCCTCTTTCAAAACGTTCATTACGACACGACCGTCCACGCCGAGGTTTTTCGCCAGGCGCCCGATTTCGTTCGCAAAGGTAATCTTCGTCGCGTGCCATGCGTTTGCCGACGCTTTAATCAATTCCGCCTGTTCCGGCGCGAGCACCAGGAAAGGCGCGTCAATGCCGGAGTACAGATCGCGTACTGCCTGCTCGGCCGAAGGGTCGTTGGTTCCGATGATGGTGAATGCGGGGGAATCGTAATCCCTGATGGCGGAACCTTCCCGGAGAAACTCCGGATTGCAGGCGACATGTACCGGTGTGCCGCCGGCATGTTTTTCCAGGATCTCACGACAGGCGCTCATGGTCCCGGCAGGAACGGTGCTCCGAATGATCACTGAGTGCGCGGTGCTCTTCTTCGCCACGGCGCGGCCGATGCTCTCGCATACGCCGAAGACGGCGGATAGATCCAGTTCACCATCCGGTTTGCTGGGTGTTCCAACCGTGATGAGAGAAACGTCGGAATTGTGAATGGCTTGGGGAGCGTCGGTGGTTGCACTTATGGTCCCGCTCTGGATTCCGGCAGCGAGGAGTTCGGAGAGTCCGAGCTCCATGATCGGAGCTTGCCCGGAAGAGACCATACGAACTTTATCCGGATTCACGTCGACACCAATAACGTACCGGCCGTCGCGGGCCAGGCAGGCCGCGCTGACTGCCCCCACGTATCCAAGTCCAAAAATACTAACCTTCATGATGTACCGCGATCATCGTAGCCCACGTTACCGGGAGGCGGCACAAAGCGCGCCCTCGCACTGTATTGCCCGGCTCTCGCACTCCGAACACAGGTGAATACCAGCCGGCGTCCGGTGCTCCGAGCGCCACATCTATATCAAAAATGGATGAGAATGTTAAGTCCAGTGTCACGCCGGCCCGGCGCGCGCTCACCAGTCCGGGTTCCCGCACAGTGACCTCACATTCTGGAGCAAAGTGAAAATAACCTGCGATCTCGTGCATTCCTGGACCATCGATCTCATCCGTCACTTGAAGCAGGTTATCCTGAAGCTCGAATGAGCGCCGGTGCGTAATTCCGAGATCAGAAAAACCGTCGTGGTGCGCGGTCAGGGCGCAGAGCTGGCCGTCATCCGACCAGGATTCCACCACGGTATTCGCCATTCGGGTCCAAAGAAAGGACCCCGCCGACTCCGACTGGTCCCTCTGGTCCACCGTCACCGTGTTGTGAGCCCGGGTTCCCCTGAAGTAATTTCGCCACTGCGGCTTCGTGTGGTATGCGTACGTGCCCGGATCCACCAAAAAAGGGATCCCCGCGGCGGAGAGAGTAAAGGAAAGGGCGTCGGCGTGCGCGTGCGCCGCGATGGAAAGAAATCCGTGGGGGCCCGCGTCCGCAATGACAAAGACTTCTCCCTTCGTATTCCGGCGGGACGTGAGAACGTAAATACCGGCGTCGGTGAATGCTGTCGTGCCGGCGTCGGATTCCCCCTCCGGGCATCCCGTCGCGCTGTATCCCATCAGGACCGCGGTAAGAGGAGGAGGTGTCGGTGCTTTCACCCGGGCGCCGGTCAATTCGGAACCCAGGGTAAGAAGCCAAGTGTGCCGGGGAACGTACCTGCTCTGTAATTGCAGCGCCATCCCTTCATCGCCGTCCCCGTAGCGCGGAAGATTTCCACCATAATCAGTCACTGCTGGAAGCGCTTCCGCCATCCGCCGCACTCCGTCACGGAATTGTTCCGAAAATTCGTTCTTGGATCGACGGGCTTCGTCCAGCGCCAACAGAAAAAACTCCAAGGTAAAAAGGTGATACGAAAACGCCATTTCACGGTTGAGCCCGCTGGGAAATGTCTGGGCTACGATTTCGTTCTCCAGAACACGGTGCGCCAGGCTTCTCCATTGGGAGGATTCGAGAAAATAGGGCCATGCGCTACTGGCCGCATATAAGCCTGCCATCTCTCCGATCAAATGGTTGTTGGCGGAGGATTCCCGCGAATAGGTCCGAACGATGAAGTCCTGATGATGGAAAATCGATTCCCAGAGCACACCCTTCACTCCGAAAAGATCTTCGTGACGGGTCGATCCGCGCAGCAGCCGCTCACACCAGATCCATGCAATGAGCCTGATCCCTTGCTCCAGTGGATGGGTCCAGTTGACGCCAATTAAAAACGGGTTCTCCGCAACCCACGACGTCAATTGGCGGTGCGTTTCGTCCGCATATTTTTCTTCCCCGGTCATCGCGAACGCCGCCGCGAGGACCGTCAGATGGTGATGCCTGTTCTTCTCCCAGGTGTTCTTGATGTTGCCCACGATTCGTTCGTCGCGATGATTGATATCGAAGCCGAAGGTCCGCGGGGCCGATACCCCGCTGAGCGGATCGCGATGCCAGTCTATGGTTTCCTCTTCAATGCCTTCCGCTTCGAAAAAGAGCCATCGCCGGTCAAGGTAGAGGTCCGCTTCTCTGACGAGTTTCTCGGCGGTGGCGTGGTTCCGCGCGCTCTCGGTTATGATTGGGGCCGCGTTGGCGATAGGATCGCGAGGTGGACGCGCAGGACGGCGCTTCGCCAGGCTTCGCTTCCAGCGCCATTTTTGCTGAACGAACAGGGCGCGATGAAGGAGCTCTTGCGGGGGCATTGCAGAGGCCCGCCGTATATACCACGCCAGGTCAGGCATCAGCTTGGGCGTTCCAGAACTCCGCGAGTTCGACTGGAGCGCCTCGCCTCATTGATTCCGCACAGGCCAACGTGGCAAGCGTAGTGTCGAGAAGGCAGTCAACGGAAATTGGCATGGCGCCGCCGGATTTGACCGCATGTACAAACGCTTTCATCTGGTTTGACTGCCCCTTGTCGGCGCCTCCTTTTCGGATGCGTTCCTTTCCGCGGTTCGTATAGATCTGAACAGCGGTAAAGTTTTGTAACTGCAAGGTCTGTCCGCCGCCGAGCACCTCCAGTACTTCCTTCGGGGTTTTCGACCCGCCCTGCGTAAGATATTGGAGTGTGGCGGCCGAACCGTCGTCATATTGAATCGTGGAACTAATGTTCTCGAGATCGTCGGGCGTGGATGATTCCGGTCGAAGGCTGAGAGAAAACGCCTTCGTCGGCCTGGCATCGGTCAGGAACGAAAATACATCCAGAAAATGACCCGCCTCACCGATAAACCGCGTGCCTTGTGACGGATCCAGGTACCACGATGATGATTCCATCTGACCCGCGTGAACGCGAAACAGCATGGTGAGGGGATAGGTTCGCCCTGCCAGTCGATTCTTCATCTCGACAAGGAGCGGTGCATATCTCCGGTTGAATCCGACAAGCAGCCGGTCGTTGTCGGAATCGGCGACAGCCGAACGTACCTTTTCTACGCCGGCGAGATCAATGGCGAGGGGCTTTTCTACGAATACTGCCTTCCCGCTTTGAAGCGCGGAAGCGCACATTTCCGCATGCGCAGCATGCCGGGTGGCGATGAGAACCGCCGAGATATCATCGCGCGACAAGAGTTCGCGATAGGAAGTTCCTTTTCGCTCAAACCCAAACTTCCGCGCCGCGTCTTCGGCGGAGAGGCTGGTGGCGGTGCTGACTTCTACCAGGCGCGCGTCGCTGTCCGATACCAGGTGCGGCAGCAACATGCTTCGCGCGTAATTTCCGGCGCCAATCACGCCGATTCGAACCTCTCCATCTACGGGCTTCGAAGGGGCGATGGTCGTGGCAGCCGTGCCGGCGGACTCGCGTTCCTGATCGGGAGAGGGATGCCGAAAAACGATTCCCAACCCTCCCGCCTTGCCTTCGGATAGATCCTGATAGACTTGTTCCGCACGCTCAAAAGGTTCAATGGATGAGATGATGGGATCCAG
>CAUZEO010000376.1:0-4878 GCA_963578625.1 Kiritimatiellia bacterium
CACGCGATTTTCGCGCCAGGGCTTTGATCCTCGGGTTTTCCTGCATCGGCATCAGGGTTTCGGGCGTCCGCGTCGTGTCGTAAGACGCTTTCGGCGCATTGGAGAACATGACGGCGCCTATCTCTTCGCCGCCGATCCGGGGGGATAACTCCAGGTCGCTCGCGAGCCGGCAGGCTTTGGTGACAATTCGAACGGCCTGTTCCTGAAATGCCGTGATGTCCGCCTCGTCCGCGATGCAGGTCCGGATCAACTCGCCCTGGTACCAGTCAATCGGGTCTTCCTTCTGCCACAGCGCAACCTCTTCTTTCATTCGATAAGACGATGCGTCGGACGGAGAGTGGCCCGAGTAACGGTAGGTTACCGTTTCGAGCAGGATCGGCCCCTGTCCTTCCTCTAAAACTTTTCGTTTGCGGCGAATGGCATCCGCTACCGCCAGAGGGTTATACCCATCGACACGTTCCGCGTGCATGGCGTCCGCGTTGATGCCGGCGCCCACCCGGACCAAATAGTCAAATGCCATCGTTTCGCCGGAAGTCTGGCCTCCCATACCGTAAAAATTGTTCATGAAGTTGAACACGACCGGCAGGCCCCCTCGATGCGCACCTTCCCAGAACTGGTGAAACTGGCCCATTCCGGCAAAGTTCATTGCCTCCCATGTCGGTCCGCATCCCATGGCAGCATCCCCGATGTTTGCGATCACTATCCCGTTCTTCTGATTCACCCGCTTGAACAGGGCCGCCCCCGCTGCGATATCCGCGGACCCTCCCACGATCGCGTTATTCGGGAAAATGCCGAAGGGAGGAAAGAATGCATGCATGGATCCCCCAAGACCCTGGTTGAAGCCGGTGCGACGCCCGAAGATCTCCGCCAGCGCCCCGTAGGCGAGAAAATCCACCGCCAACTCCCGGACCGAACCATCGTGTCCCTTCTCCACGACCGAGAGGCATTTCCCGCCAAGGAACCCCTGCATGATTTCCAGCAGCGCGTCGTCGTCGAGCTTCCGAATCGCCGACATTCCTTTCGCCAGGATTTCACCGTGAGAACGATGCGATCCGAAGATGTGATCTTCGACCGACAGGTTCAGCGCCTGGCCGACTGCCGCCGCTTCCTGGCCGATCGAAAGGTGGGCCGGCCCCTTGTGTTCATATTCGACGCCCTGGTAAACCTCTTCCGTCTTAATGGTCTGGAGCATTGTTTCGAATTCGCGGATCAGAATCATGTCCGCGCAAATCGAGAGAAGCGATTCTTTCCCGTACCGGTCGAGCTCTTGTTCGATCGTACCTGCATACTGGTTCAAGGGGATTTTCGGCGACTGAATGAAGCCCGCCTTCCTCTCGACACTCGGCTCAACAATATGTGCTTTCGGCATCCGCAAATTCCTCGTAAAATCTGGAGTCCTGTGTTTCGTGTATCTCGTGGTTCATGTTTTTGGTTGGAGTCCTGCCGTTCCGGGGGCTGTTTTGTGGCTTTGTCGGGCTGGCCTGTCGCCGGTCGTAAGTCTCGGTGACTTCCGCTGCTTTACGGATTTACCCCAAGACCGAATTTTTTCTCCGTTCTCTTCGTTTCCTTCCGTTCAAAATCCGTTGACCCCGATCTCTTGACTCCGCATCACATCATCATCGCCAATTCCGGTTCTGCGAGCGATTCCGCAAGATCTTTCAAGTACCTCGCGCCCGGCGCGCCGTCCACTGCCTGATGGTTGATGGTCAGGCTGAGATGGATGGAATCGACAAATTCGACGTTCCCGTCCCGTCTCACCGGATTGAGCCGTATTCCACCGACTCCGAGGATCGCAACTTCCGGTGGATTCAGAACCGGGGTAAAGGACTCGATCCCGAGAGCTCCGAGATTTGTCAGCGTGAATGTGCCTCCCGACATATCCGCCGGCCGGATGGAGCCGTCCCTGCACCGTTCCGCGACCGCGCGAATTGCCTGGGATAGCTCGGGTAGCGACATCGCGTCGGCGTCGTGTACCACCGGCACCAGCAGACCGCGCTCGGTATCGACAGCGATTCCAAGGTTTACGCCGGCATAGCGAACGATACGATCGCCAAGAAAATGCGCATTCACATCCCGGTGGCGGCGAAGCGTCCGTAGTACGAAATAGGAAATAATGTCATTAATGGTGAACGCGGGGATGCCGAGCTTTTCCGCCTTCGCTTTCATTTTTGTCCGGAACGCCAGAATAGATGTCACCTCCGCGGTTCTCGATAAGGTTAGTTGCGCGGTGGTGGCGAGCGATTCATGCATTCGGCGGGCAACGACTTTGCGAATCCCCCGAATCGGAATTTCCTCCGGGTCGCGCGCGACCAGTCCGGGATCCGCGACCGGGGTTGCAGGCGCCGCGGTCGGTTCCGGTTGGGATGCCGCTTGCAGGACGTCCCGTTCAAGAACCCGTCCCCGCGGTCCGGAACCGGTCAGGGTCGCCGGGTCAACCCCGGCTTTCTCGGCAGCACGACGCGCTCGGGGGCTGACCGCGACGGCATCGGTATGTGCCGGCGTTTTTCCGACGGGTTGGTCGCCGACTTCTTTCGCTGCTTGAGAAGTTGGAGCCTGCGGTTTCTCCTGTTTTTCAGGCGCAGGTGGCTCGTCGGGTCGCGGTGCTTCCGCCTCTTCTCCGGGCTCGCCGATCGCCGCGATTGTCGTCAATACCGGTACGTCATCGCCTTCCTGAAAGAAGACGTTGAGCAAAGTTCCGGCTTCAGGAGATTCCAACTCGAACACGGCTTTGTCCGTTTCGATGTTTGCGAGGATCTGACCCTTATCGACCGTATCCCCGGGCTGTGCAAGCCACTCAACCAGGATGCAGCTTTCAACGGATTGCCCCTGGCGGGGCATGATGACAGGAGTAGACATAAGCTCTTATTTTCAGTGTTCGTTGTTCAACAGCCGATCCGGAATACGAATAATACCGGGTCGGACAAAAAATTCTCATCGCAAACCAATCAAGAACTTCCCTTGATCGACCCCGTGCCCCGCACGGATCTATTTCGTCACAATGACTTCGATGCCGAGGCCCTTGAGTTCCTTTCTTATCGCGATAGGAATAGCGCTGTCCGTGATGAGGATATCTATGTCGGAGAGTTCTCCGGCCCGGGAGAACGAAATACTGCCCTCTTTCGAGCTGTCCGCGAGGAGCACCACCGTTTCCGAGTTTTCCATCACCATCATTTTTGTGAAGGCCTCGTTCGGATCCGTGGTCGTCATTCCGCTTGCCGCGGAGAAGCCCATGGTCCCCATGAACGCTTTGTCCACGTGAAGCTCTCGAAGAACCGGCCGGGTTAACGTTCCCACCAGGCTCTGGCTTCGACGCCGAAGCTCTCCTCCAATGAGAATCAACCGGGGTTTAGCGCCAGAAAGTTCGAGCGCCGCTCTGAGTGAATTGGTGACTACGACTAGGTCGGCCCTGTCCCGTACCAGGCGGGCCAATTCCAATACCGTGCTGCCTCCGTCTAGATAGATCGTCTCCCTCTCGCGAATCAGGGAGAAGGCACGCCGCGCGATCCGCTGCTTCTGGGTCGATGCAAGTGCGGTTTTGTCATCGAAAAACGGCTCGTCGAGACGGGACTCGGTCGAAAGGGCGCCCCCGTGTACCCTTCGGATTCTTCCCTGCTGTTCGAGCGCTTCAAGATCCCTCCGGACCGTCGCCGGAGAAACGCCCAGCGCGGTGCAGATTTCGTCCACCCGGACGATGCCTCTTTCACGCACCAGGCCTTGAATTCGCTGCTGCCGCTCATGCGCCAGCTCTCTATGGTTCGCAGATTTGATCATAGTTGATTGTTTTTGAGTAAATTAGATTAGTTTCGATCAGCCGTCAAGGGGCAACAGAGACGAATCCCGCATTTTCGATTCCTCCGGCCATATGATCGCCATTCCCAATGCGGCCGGTCTGGTGGCTCCGTATCCACAATTTCGAAATTCGGAATTCACATCGTCGGCGACGAGGCCCGGATTCTTTGTCGTTGTCTTCGCTCTAATCTTCGTCGACAAAGACGGTAGCGTAAACCCGAGAATCCAAGAGATCGGGGTGTGATCCCATGGCAGTCAGCATTACTCTGAAAAATTTGACGAAGGTATTCGGGTCCACCCGGGCGGTGGACGGGATCGATCTGGTGATTGAACCGGGCGAACTTTTTTTCCTGCTCGGACCCAGCGGATGTGGCAAGACGACATTGCTTCGGTGCATCGCGGGATTTAGCGATCTTGACGCCGGTACAATTCACATCGGAGATCAGGACGTCACCCATCTTTCGCCGCATGAACGCGATACCGGAATGGTTTTTCAGAGTTACGCGCTTTGGCCGCACATGAGCGTGACGCAGAACGTGGCGTTCGGGCTCGAGATGCGAAAAATCGCAAAAACGGAAATTGACCGCCGGGTTACCGATGCTCTTGAAATGGTAAAGATGACCGACCGTGCCCTCTACAAGCCCAACCAGTTATCGGGCGGCCAGCAACAGCGCGTCGCCCTGGCACGGGCCCTGGTGGTACATCCGAAATGTCTGCTGCTTGACGAGCCACTCTCCAATCTCGACGCCAAACTCCGGCTCGAAATGCGCTCGGAGATTCGTCGAATATGCAAGGAGGCGGATCTCACCGCCGTCTACGTCACCCACGATCAGAAAGAAGCGCTCTCAATCGCCGACCGAATCGCGGTCCTGGATGAAGGAAAAATTCAGCATTGCGGACGGCCCAAAGAGGTGTATTTGCGTCCGGCGAGCCGTTTCGTGGCGGGCTTCATCGGGGAGACCAATTTTTTGCAGGGTACCGTGTTGTCGCGAGACGGCGGGCGCATGGTGGTGGACACACCGATAGGCCAGGTAGCCAGTACGGTGCAGGTCGATGGAATCGATACCGGTGATCCGGTAACCGTTTCTT
>CAUZEO010000377.1:0-4854 GCA_963578625.1 Kiritimatiellia bacterium
GCGGTGTGCACCCATGCCAGGTATGGGTAAAATCGTTTACGGTGGCCAACAGGTATCCGCCACCTTCCGTCATCGAAAAGAAGTCGGGGTTGATCTCCTGGTTCCGCCGACGCGCATCCCGCTGCAGATTGTTCAGTTCCAGGCTGATCTGTCCCGGCCAGGGCCGCAGGGCGTAATTCGGAGGCATGGGATTGAAGCTGTCGAAGAAGATCCCGTCCACGCCGTTGGCGATCCAGTACTCCTGGTTCTTCAGCCAGAACTCCCTCCAGCGGGGATGCGTATGGTCCGGGCCGACGGTTGGACCCCCGAACGGGTGGTACACCCAGTCATCCTCCCAGCCCAGAGAGAAATCGAATCCGGGCCACTGGGGATGCGAGTCCATGGCGTTTTCGATCGGGCGGCGAAGGGTGATGAAGGCCTCGCGATGTTCCTTGTACAAGGACGTGAAGGTCGTGGAACCGCTCCCCGTGATCCAGATCATGTACATCATGCCCTGCGCGTGAACATAGTCGCGGAGGTCGCGATGAGCCTCTTCGCCTCCGAAGCGATCCGTCGTGTCGTAGCGGCCATGCCGCAGAATGGGCATGCAGCGGCTCAACAGCGCGCCCTCCACCACGTCGGCCGCGTCCAGCCAGTTGTCGTTCTGCCAGTACACGGTACATCCGATTTCCTTCATCACGTCGAGGTACGGCTTGAGCAGTCGAAAATCCCCGAGCACGCTCGAGAGGGGGTTGGGCAGAATTCCGACGAACATTTCATCGATACGCGATGACTGCCGGGTGGGACCGTGGATTCCATGTTCGTCCGCCAGCCAATGGCGGAACCTGTCAAGCATGCGCCCGTACTCGCCGGCAAACGGGACCAGGTAGAACGTGGCGACTTCCTGCCGTTCGCCGGGACTGAGCCAGCGTGCCCACCAGATTCGCATCGCCAGGGTGCCTGTCTGTGTTGGTTCGTCGCCCGCGACGTGAATGTATCGCATGCTGCGCTCACTGAGGCAGGCGTAGAGCAAGCCTGATTGCTTTTGATCATGGTAGGCCATAACCCCTGGGAAGACTGCGCCATGATGTCCGGCGACCATGTTGATGGTCACCTCGCCCATCTCTGCAAATCGCCCGCGGTTATAAAAGAACGGATAGCCGCAAGCAGGCATGACGTACTCGTCCTCGGCCCAATTTTCGCCAAGACGCAACCCGGCCAGCCGATAATCAACGCCTCCCGGCTCGATCCGATGATCGTATAGATCCCCGGCAACCGCCCCGCCTGCCTGGTCCCAGGCGGGGTGCCTGTCGATCAGCAGGTCCCGCTCATCGGTATTCTCCAGGAACAAACGCTCTTCGATCCAATCACTGTCCGCGTCGAGACTGATCTCCCGAACGACCTTCAGTTCCTGTCCGCGCGCGGTCAATCGCACCTTGATGCGGCTGCCATCCGATGTGCAGAGGATTTCCGCCTCGGCAGTTCCCATGGCACTCAAGGAAAGATCGTGCGGCTCATCTTCGAGGGCGGCACTGACGGAGAACACAAGATCGGGCCCGGGTCCGCCCCCGCGGGCGTCGATCAGGGTCACGTCGGATCGACGGTTATGGAGATAGACCAGGACTCCGCCCCGCGCCAGATCCCAGCACAAGACGGCGGCGGGATGTTCGGCGCGAACTACGTTGCCTTCGTGCGTTACATTCATAATTCGAGTTTAGCTAAAACCTGTTGCAATCAAAATTCAATATCAATCGACCGCCGCTCCACCGCTGCCCGGCAGACAAGCTCCCAGGCTCTGACGGAACGTCGAGCGCTTTCACCCGTCACGGGGCACTCCCTTCCTTTCGTGATCGCCCCATGTAATTCATCGTAAAATTCAGGTATCGCAAGACTTGCCTGCAGGGACGGCGAATTGCCGAAACCGGCGGAACCTTCCTCGGCCGCTTCAAACCGGACGCCGGCGCCGAAGCCGTCCATCGGCGTCTGGCACCAGTCCTGTATCATCACGCCTTTGGTGCCTGCCAACATGAATCGCGGGGTCATGCGTCCGGGTCGGAACGCGTTTCCTTGAATGACCGGCAGCATCCCCATTTGGTAGAGTGCGCCGTCTTCGCGAACCAGGTTTGCCGAAAAAAAACCCTCGCCTTCCGTCGGGTTGTCACGGTTTGGCTTTGCCATGGTGGCGCTGATCCCGACAAAAGCCATGCCTTCACTCAGCATCATTGTCTGATCAATAATATGAATGCCCCAGTCGTAGACGCTTCCCTCATATCCAGCGGAGTAGTCGTTTCGCAATAGTTTCAATTCACCAAGAACGCCCTGCAGCAATGCGTCCCGGGCGTTGAGAAAGTCGACGTCCCACCGCCGGTTATGATGCACGGACAAGACGGTTCCGGCAGCTCGGGCGGCATCAATCATCTCGGTGCATTCGCCGGATGTTTCCGCCATGGGCTTCTCGACGACGACATGCTTTCCATGCTCGATTGCAAGCAATGCCAGATCTCGATGAGTGGTTGGCGGTTTTGTTGCAATGACGACCAGGTCGATCTCATCATTCCGGACAAGCTCCTCCGGGGTGTCGCAGGCATCGATCGAATACTCTTCGGAAAACGTCTTTGCGCTGCCGGCGATGGCGTCCGCGCAGGCCAGCAATTTGAACTTTTCGGAACGCCCGGGTGTGGGAACATGAAATTGTCTGGCGGCGTTCCCAGTGCCGATCACACCAACATTCACTACGGGCATGCTACTTCGGCCAGTACCATGGAAAACCGGGATCCGTTTTGATCCAAGCCGGCGGCAGAATCGCCCCGAAGTTTGCGGCATGACCGTCCAAGTAGAGAAGGGGAGTGACTTCCTGGTGCGGATATCCGGCAATGCGGTCATCCGGGGTTAGGGTGGGTTCTCTGCCGTTGCTCGATACGTTCCAGGCTCCTCCGGTAAACTGACCGAAGGCCTCGCCGGTTCCATTGTGGCACAGGATGAAGACGTCGGACGTCCGCTCAAGTTGATGAAATCTCATGCCGCGGGGATTGTCGGGTAAACTTAGATAGTTCACATTGATCGCGGAAAACAATTTTCCGCCGCCCCATCCGCCCCACCCGAGGTGACCGTTGTAAACGTAGTGGGCGTTGTCGTGGCCGGATTGAAAGTCGGCGGTCAGGTCTCCACTGGCGTTGCGTCGCGGGCGGGAAGGACACACCAGGACGTAATTGCCTTCCTCGAAGTCCGCATTCGTGGGCGTAGGCAGATACTCGGAAGGTTTATGATAAATGCTACCAATCCCCGTAATATTTTTTATCCAGGTGAGCCCACCCCTCGACCACGCGTAAGGTAGGTCCTGCACCCAAATAGGTATAACGTGGTCGTCATGGTCGTTTGAATAACCGCCAAAGGCGACCCCGATCTGCCTGAAATTATTCAGACAATAAGTCGTCCTGGCTGACTCCATCGCTTGCTGGACGGCAGGTACCAGCATCGCGGCAAGTATGGCAATGATGGCAATCACCACCAGCAGCTCAATGAGGGTAAATGCAGCCGATTCGGAGACCGGCCGGAAAGCGCAGCGCCGGAATTTGACTACATTGTTTCCTGATTCTCTGGATGGCAGGCGCATTCCAATAACATACCACAAAAACACTACCCCTTCCAGCGGAGAAACCTAAGCAGTCTGAACGGCGTATTCAAAAAACATTTCTCTCAGGATTTTGGGCATTATGCGCCTCGCTTTTCCGTCTCATTGGGAATCAGGCCGGCAGCCCAGCGGCAACCATTCGTAAACAGGTCTTTAAATACGGGCGGCTGAATGGCCTGCATGTTGTGTCCAAGGCAGGTATACATCACTCGCCCCTTCCCCCATGATTTCGTCCATGCGACCGGATGACTCTTTCCTTTAAATATCGTGGACGCGATAACATCCACGCGCGGATCGCAGTCAAGGAAGTACTGCTCGTCCTCGACGAGGTATTCAAAAATCGGCCAATCCTCCCAGTCCTCCACCGTATAGCCTTTCATATCGCGGGTCACCGGGTGGGTGATGTGGCTGACGATACCGGGAACGGGATCATTCAAGCTGACAATGAATTGGCGCATGCACGGATGAGCAGAAAGTTCTCCACCCAGCATGGCAATGTAGTCACGCGAAGAACGGAACGAATCGGCCGCGGAATGCACCCCAACAAACCCACAGCCTTGTGACACATGTTGCGTCAAACCTTGAGATTGGTCCGGAGTGAGGGCGCCTCCGGTATGATAAATTACAATCAAATCGTAAGAAGCGATACGGTCCTTCAAAAACACGTCGTACTCCTCTACGACGTATTCGACGGAAAAGGAGGGTCCAATCTCCAGGTAGTTTTTCAGCACCGGGCAAATGGCGGCATAGTCGTGAACGCCGCCTCCCCCGAACAGGAGCACATTTTTGGGCTTTGACATAGATCTAGCGTTCTTACCACGGAGCGAGGATGTGCGTAAAGAACTAGATGTAATCGTAGCGCGGAGTTCAGTCCGCGTTTGGAGTTGCGGACTTCACCTAAACGATGCAAAAAAATGAGATCGTAGCAGTCGCATGGTTGAAAATATCCGCTCCTTGCGGGCGGGGATTCGGCGAGGTGCAACGAGGCCAGTACAATGATTCAGGACATCGCAGACAGCAGAATTAATTCCGCGCTACGCTGGTTGCCGTGCTCTACGCACTTGCGATCTGGGTAATGATATGGTCAGGTTGTACGATAGTGGGTGCCATGATCTGTTTGGAAAACGATATTCTGCGGGCTGAAATTAATGAGTCCGACTTTGCCTTGAGAGTAACGGACCGGCGCTGTGACACAACATGGGACACGCCGGACGCCGGCCTGCATCTGCAGATCTACGATATCG
>CAUZEO010000378.1:0-4843 GCA_963578625.1 Kiritimatiellia bacterium
GCAGGCGCGTGCTGGCTCTGGAGCGAGGGTTGCGGTAGCCGAATTGATCGCGCGGACCGACCAGCGCCGCCGTTGGGATTTTCGTCGACGATCGTGGCATGGGCATCCTGCCCGTGGCCCACGGAGCCTGGGGTTCCGGTTGGGCTCCGCTACACGGGATCCCCGTGCTGCTTGGCCGACATTTCGATTATCTTGTCGGCGATCGCTTCGATCAATAACTCGAGGCATCCCGGACCCAGTGACGATGGTTCTTCCTGGTACAGTCCGGTTCCGTACTTGTCCCGGGGAAGGAGATAGGCCACCTGGTAGGATCGGTCCACCGGCGAGACGATGACGAATTTTCCCGGGAATCGATTTTGTAATTCCGATTGGAGCAACGAATACGGCTCGCCTTCCACGGTGATCCAGATGGCATCACCCGCGATCAGTACCGTGTATTCAAGCGGGTAGGAATCCCCGGCGGGGAAGTCTTTGAGTCTCGCGATCCATCGATTCGCTCGCTCCTGCATGGCGCGGCCGATCTGAACTTGTTTATCGTCACCGGCCGCCCGGGCCTTGTTGATCTTCTCTTCCCAGTCGCCCGATTCACGACGCAAGGATTTTTCGTCGGGGCGCTTCCTCAGTGGAAGATCTACCGCGGCCGAATCGGCGGCAAAGAATTCGGTTTGCCGGCTACGGTTCTCGGCGCAGGGAAGATGATTCCAGGTCCCGAGGTTCGCCCCGGAGATGACGGGTCCGGCATATGCAAAGTCGTGCCCGGCGGGCGGCATCCCTTCGAGCGTTGCTAGCGTTGAAAATGCGACCTGCCGGCCGTTCCGATCGGCAATCTCGACGTCGCCGACATACCCCACGCGCGGGCCTACTTCTCCGCAGGCGCCCAGGAGAAAGGTGCAAGGTACGCTGGTATTGTGCTCGACGGCTTCCCGGAGCGCCCCAGGGTAATCTGGACTGACTTTCGTGTTTTCCCAGGCCAGAGTCGTTGGATGGCAGGCATAGTGTACCAGAATCCAGGACACAGAATCCTGGTGATCCGTCACCCGCGCGACCCGCAATGGCGTAGAGTCCGTGATGTCCGGATTAAAACCGCATACATGGATTTCGTTCTCATCGTCCCAGCAATCACGGTGGTTGCCCATGTCGCATTGGCCCGTCGCGTACTCGATCGTTACCGGGTGTATGACCGACGCCGCTTTCCGGCAGGCAGATGCGATGTTCGTCCGGAGATCATCCATGTACGGCTCAATAAGATCCCCGCCCGGATCCGATTTCCTGCGCGAATCCACTGCCCCGGCTCCATGCGTGTGCGAATGGGTAATGGAGACTCGCCTTTTCTCAACGCCGGCAGCATCCGAAACGACGGCCTGAAGCAACTCGAAAAATTCACCTGTGATGCCGAGCAAATCGCACTGAACTCGAACGAAACGATTTTTCGGGCCTCCCGTGAGGGGCTCGAAAATCAGAGCATCAGCCACGAGCGGGCGATGAATACCGGTGGATTGATCGTGTGTAGCAGAACCCCAGAATCGGTGATTCATTCCGACCGGCGGCGTAATATCAACCCGGGCCGCGCCGAACCGAAGCCTGGAGGCCGGGGTGTGAATGATGGTGGTTTTCATGGTGTGTATTGGATCCTACCTTTCCGCCTGCCCCCGTGACAATGCAGTAGGGCAGGGGTTGCGCACCTGCCCCGGCTGAGGGTAGGCGAAAATGGACAAAAATATCGAATATCGAATTCTCAATGTCCAATTTCAAAGGTGGAATTTCCTCTTTCCTTGGACCTTCGAAATTGAGCATTCGATATTGGAAATTCCTCACGTTCATCTCTTGGACAGGTGCGCAGCCCCTGTCCTCCTGGTTCCGGCCGCCACCCTTGCGCTTGAAAAAGAAAGGGTTTCCATCTAGGTTCCTGCGAGTATGAGTGATTTAGAGTCATTAAAGCAGGCGCTCGCCGCGTCTCCCGAGAATGTGCCATTGCGTCTGATGCTGGCCAGCGCATTTCTTGAGCATTTTCAGTTGGAAGAGTCCCGGGAGCAGTACGAGGAAGCAATTCGGATCGATCCGGCCAACATCGACGCACGTTTGGGTGTTGTGAACGTCGTGAATCTCCAGGGACGGATCTCGGAAGCGGTGGTTCGACTCGATCAGATTTGCGGCGACGCCCCGAACCATGCGCCCGCCTGGATGTTGCGAGCACGCCTGGCACTGCAAGAAGGTTCGGTAGTTGAGGCCCTCGCATATTACGAGCAGGCCGTTTCACAGAAGTCGTCCCTGGCGGACGCCGAGCTATTGAAAAGAATAAATGAAGCCGGCGGCACGGGTGCGACTGATCCTGTCGTGCCGACTCCTTTGCCCGTCGGCGACGGTTTCGTTGAGGCGCAAATGGATCCGGACGAGACCGGTGAATTCGAGCCGGCCCGCCCATTCGACGACATCGATATCGAGTACAGCGCGGACCCGAACTCTGATTTTTCGAAAGTCGGAGGAATGGAGGATGTTAAAGAAAACATCCGCATGAAGATTCTCTATCCCCTGCAGAACAAGGAGCTGTTTGAAGCCTACGGAAAGAAGGCAGGGGGAGGAGTGCTGCTGTACGGTCCGCCCGGATGCGGGAAAACGCTCATCAGCAAGGCGACCGCGGGAGAGATGGACGCGAAATATATCTCGTTGGGGCTGCATCAGATCCTGGACATGTGGATCGGCGGCAGTGAAAAACGCCTTCACGAGATTTTCGAGTTTGCGCGCGCTCACGCGCCGGCGGTTCTGTTTTTCGATGAAGTGGATGCCCTGGCCGCCGATCGCAAGGATATGCGCACCTCCTCCAGTCGGACATTGATCAATCAATTTCTGGCCGAATTGGATGGAGACAACGGGGACAATGACGGGGTCCTCGTGCTGGGAGCGACCAATGCGCCGTGGCACCTTGACTCCGCGTTTTTACGGCCGGGCAGATTTGACCGGATTATTTTTGTCCCGCCGCCCGACCAACCGGCGAAAGAGGCGATCATGAAGATCATGGCGGAGGGGAAACCCGTGTGCGATCTGGATCCCCAAACACTCGCCGCGAAGATGAAGGACTTTTCCGGCGCCGACATCAAGGCCGTCTTCGACCAGGCGATCGAGGACGCCCTGACCGAAGCGATGAAGTCGGGAAAAATCGAACCCGTGACACCGAAGCAACTGATGAAAGCGGCGAAGCAGACCAAGCCATCCACCCGAAAATGGTTCGAGAGCGCAAAAAACTATGCGCTCTACTCCAACCAGAGCGGATTCTATGACGATGTTCTCGAGTTTCTTGGATTGAAAAAGTGATCGACGGCGTTGCGCAAGAAAAGCTGAAACGGGGTCTGCTTCTACGGGCGCAAGGCCGGCTTGAAGACGCGGAGATCTTCTTGAAGGAGGCGGTTGCCGCCGATCCGGAAGACGGGTATGCCTTTTTCGAACTTGCGGTTTGCCAGATTAATATGGAGGGCCGCCGCAAGGAAGCGCTCTACTCCATCAACCAGGCGATCTCTCTGGATCCCGGCATCTCTGAGTTTCACTCCGTAAAGGGCATCTCCCTCGCATTCCTCGACCGCGGAAAAGAGGCACTGGAAGCGGCCGACGAAGCCATTCGACTCTCTCCCGAGAGCGCACTTGGGTACCAGTCGAAGGCCCGCGGATACCTGGTCCAGCAAAAATGGGCGGAGGCCGAAAAGGAAGCGCGAAAAGCGTTATCGCTGGATCCGGATGACCGCGAGTCCGGACACATTCTTGCCTCGGTGCTGCGCCTGCAAGGAAAGATGAGTGAGAACGCGGATGCGGTCGGAAAACTGTTGCGCGACAACCCGGAAGATCCTTTCGCGCATTTTAATGCCGGCTGGTCCGCGCTCCAGCGCTCCGACTACAGGACGGCGGAAGAACATTTTAGGGAAGCGCTTCGCATCGATTCGGAATTCGACCAGGCGCGTACGGGGCTGATCGAGTCTTTCAAAGCCCGGTCCCCCTTGTTCCGCCAGTACCTGAAATATTGTTTTTTCATGCAACGGTTCCAGCGGGGCGCGCAGTGGGCGATCATCATCGGGTTTTATCTTGCGTATCGATTCGGCAGAGTGGCGCTGGCAGCGGTACATCCCGCGGCCGCCACTGTGCTCATGATTGTGTACCTGGCTTTCGTCTTCTGGGTCTGGGTTGCCGGGGGGCTTGGCCATTTTCTGATCCTGACGGATCGCTCCGCCCGAATCGCGCTCAAGCGAAGCGAGGCCTTGGAAGGCATCGTGGTGGGCGGAGGGTTGATCGTGGGCATCGGGTTGGCCTTGGTGGGTTCGTTCACCCACGCCGGCGACTTGATGCTTGCCGGCGGCGGGATCGCCGCCGCCTCGATTCCCGCGGCCCTGACATTCACCAATGAATCGAGACGGGGGCGATACGTGTTCGGCGGAATCCTTGCCTACGTGTATGCGTCTACCTTGTTCTGCGCCATGGTGTGGCGCCTGATGCCGGAGAGCGAGTTGTACGAGTCATCCTTTGCCCTTGCGATGCTTGGCCTGCTCGCCTGCGCGATCTGCACCTGGATCGGCAACATCCCAGCCCTGCGAACCGCTGCAACCCGGTGAGGTTTTCAGTAGCACGGGTATCCCGTGCCACGGCGATGGTTCCGCGCCTGGGCTCCGCTTCACGCGTTACAGGCTGCGCCGCAGAAATTCCTGCACATCGACGATTTTCCCGGAGTGAGAGGATTCGATTGCAGCGTAGAGCATCGCCGCGCACTGAATGTTGTCGTCGATTGAGTTCGGCGGCGGCGGACCGCCACGAAGCCATTCGATGAACATTTTGGTGATCCAGGTATCCAGCCAGAACTCCTGGT
>CAUZEO010000379.1:0-4817 GCA_963578625.1 Kiritimatiellia bacterium
CAGATCTAACTTATTCCGCAGAACACCCATATTAATAAGTCATTATGCGTCGTTTGTGGCATATGGTCTGCTCGATTGCGACCTCACCTGTCGTAACATGAAGCAGAAAACCAACAGCACTCTCATCAAATCCACCCGGGCCGGATTTACACTCGCCGAAGTCATGATTGCCCTTGCCTTGATCGGCATCGGCCTGGGATCGGCCATTGTCGCAATGGGCACCGCGGTCGGGTGGGTCAAAGAATTGAAAAACCGGCAGTACGCCCTGCATACGGCGAGGGAGAACATGGAGATCATCCGAACCTTGGGCTTCCGCAACCTGCCGCCAGGCACCTGGCCTTACACCAACGTCATCGAAGGAAGCACCAGTTTCGCGACGGAGTACACCATCGTGGTCTCGGGTGTGAATACAAACATAAAAGACCTGGCAGTGAAAGTGGGCTGGGCAAAAACCACGGATCCGGCTGCAATCAATGAACTGCAGCTCGTTACAACCATTTCCAATTCGATTAACTGATGAAAAATCGGCCTCCCGATTCAACCGATTCAAAAGCAGGTTTCACATTGGTGGAAGTCGGCATTGCTTCGACCGTCCTCCTCGCGGTGGTGGTGGGAAGTCTCAGTGTATTTTTAGTGCTTCAGAACACATGGTTTGCGACCTCCCTGAACCTCAGAGCATCCTCCAAGGTCAGCAATGCGCTGACCAAGATCGTGTACGGCGCCGGCTCCACCAATGCGGGCGTTCGCGAAGCCGACATCAGCGAGGCCATCCTCTACAGCGGCGGCATCAACGGGCGCTGGCAGATCCAGTTCTTCGGCACAAACAGCAACGAGTTCGTGGACTACAATCCGGCGAACGGGATCATCAGCAATCAGCACGGTTTCATCTTTTGCGACAACGTAACGACGTCGAGCGCGACATTTCAGAATAACGGGTGCCGTATCCAAATCTCCGTGAGGGAAATCGGAGGACGAAATCAGGCGGATGCGACCATGAGCACGTTCGTCCGGTTCAGAAACTGATGTCCGGGGACAGGCACTGTGAGGATATGATGAACAGGGATTCGGGAAAAGAAGGTTCGGCCCTGCTGCTGGTGATGGGCTTCATGCTGATTGGCGGCATCCTCGTCGGTGGCGCGTTAACATATACACTGAACAACGCGCGAATCACGGATCGGCAGTACGCGATGGAGCAGGCGTTGCATATCGCGGAAGGCGGCGTGGAGCGGGCGGCGCAATACATCATTGACCAGGACGCCTATCTCTTCGCCCAAACGGTCTCCGGGAGTGGCAACCTGGGGTACGGGGAGTACGATTACCTCATTTCCAAAACCGGCGTTCGCTCCTATTCGATCGCTTCCACCGGCATCGTAAATGACGTGAGCCGGGTGGTGAATATCGCGAAAGTGTATGTCGCGACATTTGCGAAGTTCGGCTGGTGGAGTGAGGTAAACGGGGTCATCTACTTCGCGGGGGGCGACGTCCTGGAAGGTCATATCCACACCAACGATCGCGTCTACATGAAAACGGTCGATGGGGACGGCCCCATTTTCAATGGGCGCCTCACCTCCATGGAGGACAAGTTCCAACTGCTGGAAGTCGTGGGCGGCAGCGGCTCGCCTTCCCATGAATCGGACCCGGCGGTCGCGACGACCGCGGGCGCGAGTTTCAACGAGGGATTCGATATGAACAACGAGCAAGGATCGATGGCAAGCGTCCCCTGGGACGAACGAAAGTCCCTCGCGCAGAATCCCGCGAACCCCGATGGGATGTACGTGGAGGGGCTCACGTATGTTGAGATCGACGGAAACAACATGATCATCAACAATGCGCACGAAGGCCTCGTCGATGAGGTGGTGTCGATCGGCGCAGAGAAATTATTGTACGTCGCCGATGCACCCGGCGCGAGAAGTTCATCCGAGCGAGGGTATGTCATGATGAATGGCGGAACGCTGGACGGCCAGATGACCATCTTTGCGGAGAACGATATTTACATCCGGGATCACCTCTACTATTCGAACGATCCGTCGGACGACCATCTGCCGCCGGCGCAGCGGGCGCAGCCCGGCGAGTCGGACGACAAACTTGGACTGATCTCCAAGGATGACGTCTGGATCAGCTCCGCGGCGCCGGACAACCTGAATGTGCATGCGGGCATCATGGCGACCGGGGCCATTTCCCCGTTCAACGATGGAAAATTCGGCGTCCTCAATTACAATTCCAGGCCGGTATCCGGCGACTTGATGGTGTACGGAAGCATCGTGCAGCAAGTCCGTGGCGCAGTCGGGACCAGCGGAGCCTACGGAATGGTTTCAGGGTTTACGAAGGACTACTGGTGGGACAACCGGTTCGGCAAAACCGCGCCGCCCCACTATCCGCCGATGGATAATCACATTGAGATCGTCGGATGGTCCGAAGAGCCGGGCGCGTAGTCGGAACGAACAGGAGAACATCCAGAACATGAAATTAAATTCCAGTCCATCGGCAAGAGCTCTATTCGTGCGGTCCGTGGTAAAGGGAATGGCAGCGGCGGCGGTTATTTCGACCCTCCTCATCGTGCTTTTCTCAGGCCGGGCAGACCGTAGCGCCAGGGGTGCGCCCGAAGAAGAGGAGACGACGGTGAAGAAGGAAGAAGAACCTCGGTCAGACAAGCGCAGGCGGGTTGAATTCTGGATGGGGGATCAGCGTATCGATACCCTAGAGGAGCTCGACGCAGCCCGCGGTGCGCGGCGCGAGCAAACGAAAGAATTCTATGTCGCAGCCCACGATGGCAGCGAAGAATATCGCCGTCTGCAAATCGATCAGGCGCGGTCGCAGTACGACCGGGACCGGGTCGATAACAACTTGGAAAAGGCCACGATAACGGATGAAGAGATCAATCGGATGGAACGGGAGGCCCTTTTGATTTGGTAGGGCCGCCGGCAAGGGGAACGAGGATGGCGACGAAAAGAAGTTCGAAGAGAATGACCGAGTAGTAGCCGGCCGCCAACCCCGAGGTGAACCCGTAGGAGTGCAACCCTACGCTGAGAAGATTTACGCCGAGCCAGGCGGTGACCACTACGATCACGCCGAGCACGCAGCCCGCGGCCATTCCCCGCTCACGAATCATTCCTCCCATTCGGGCGTGAAACAGGATGGCGGACCACAAGACGATGAGCAGTGCCCCGTTTTCCTTCGGATCCCACCCCCAGAACCGTCCCCAGGAGTGGTCCGCCCACACTCCGCCCAGCATGGTGCCCAGGAAAGCGAAGATGAGGCCGAACGCAAGGATTCCCATCATCGCGCGGTACATGGATGCGAGGCGTTCCTTGTTTCCGGGGGCAAAGGCCAGCGCCAGCAGGTAACAATGCCCAACCACACCGGCAAGAAAACAACCCGCGTAGCCGGTCGTCACCGCGATCACGTGGGTGGAAAGCCAGAAGTTCGAATCCAGCACCGCGACCATCTGGTGCATGGTGTCTCCGTCCAGAAAGAAGCGCTGCGCAACAAGCAGGAGGCTGAATCCCGAAAAGCTGGATACCGTCAGGCCCAGTCCGTTTTGCTGGATCCACTCGACGACCAGCCCGAGAACCACACAAAGGAACCCGACGAACAGAAAAGTGGCGTACAAATTGGTGACCGGCGGACGCCCCATGACCGCCATCCGCATGCCGATGCCCGAACCATGCAAAATGAGCGCGAACAGGATCAGGCCGGTACCCGCAATCCGCAGGGGCCGCCTCGGGATCAGGAGCGCGAAAAGCGCGAGCAGGAAGGCGAACGCATAGGTGGAGGCGGCCCGTCCGAAGAGGTTCCACCGATTCATGCGAACTTCCATCTCCATGTACTGAAGTGCCCGGTCGGTACCGATGCGGCTCTCCGCGAACATCCGGTAGGATCGAATTGCCATGTCAAACGCGACCTGGTCCCCTGCATTGTATCCGGCGGCGGCGGTCCCCAGTTCTAACAAGGCCTTGCGGAGAGCACCGTCAGGAATATTCAGGCTTAATGCGTCCCACCCCGACACCCAGACCTCCTCACCATGCGGATCGACGGGTATCAGGGTAAACGCCAGATTGCGGTGGGCGCGTGACTGGGTGAAAAGAATTCCGGCCAGCCGGAAGGCTTCGCGCTCTTTTGCAGTCCAGGCACGTTCATCGTTCATGTCCTGCGCGGACGTCAAGTAGGGCTGCAGCAAGGCGGCTTTCCCATAGATATCGAGAAAGGAGCGGTCCTGCTCGGTCTCAAACCCCATCTCCTTCCGCAACCCGTCATCCTGTACCACGAGGTCCCGGTGCGGAAATGTGAATGAGAATGAACTCTGGAGTTGAAGAAACATTCCAACATTGCCGTAGATCCTGATCAATTCCTTCTCAACCGGAGATCGCAACTCCTCTTCCAGACGGGATGCCTTGGCCGCATGTTCCTGCAATTTCGGCAATCCTGCATGAAGATCGGCCAGCGAATACCGCCGGCGTTTTCTCGGCTCAACCGCCAGCGATTGCAGAACGTGCGGATGATTGATCAGGAAAATCTGATCCGGGCTCAGCGAGTCCGGTGCAAAGAAGGTCCGGGCGAGCCACGAAACCGCGGATTCGTCCCCGATCTTCTGGCGGCCTGAAAATTGGAGCAGAACAGCCCGCGCAAAAGAGTCGAGCGGCATCTTCCGCCCGTTATATAAAACCGGAACCCGCTCCAGTTCCGTGAGACAAAGCCCGGATTCCTCTGCGAACACCTCGAGCGGAAAGAGGATGGCCACAAAGAGGCATACACGGGTGCGAAATGACGAATGGCGAAATACCCAATGACGAATGAATTTCGAAATCCGTGCGTCGAAT
>CAUZEO010000380.1:0-4802 GCA_963578625.1 Kiritimatiellia bacterium
GAACCGTGCGGCTGTCCGTCCGTGTGAAGAGAAATGCCGGGCGAGCCCGGGAGGGTACGCTGAAAAAAACCGCGAGTGAACACCATTTCCGGGCCGAGCAGATCGGTGAGAAATTCAATCATGGGGGGATAACCGATCAACTCCGCGACAGCCGTACTCAGCCATTGAGGCTGAGCTGCCGACCGAGTCTGGTTGACGCTGTAGCTGGTGTGACCCATCTCCGCCTCCGCCAACTCCCGTTTGATCCGGGCAATATAATCCGGGTCCAGAATCTCGGGCAACACGACATAGCCCTCGACCTCGAGATGGCGGATCTGCTCGGGCCGAGTCATGGTCCGAAAATCCGTGCTATCAAAATTCATGAATCCGATTTCTTCTTCCGGATCAATGGCTGGTTGAGTCTGGCTCATCGTGGGTCCTTTATGATCAGTGGCGGATGGTCATTAGACGTCATCTCTATATATAAGTCAATTCCGGACCCTCCTCAAAGATCACCACTTCCATGTGACGGGAGCTTTCGCTCCGGTGTGGTCTTCTCTTGTTCCACGCGGTCCCAATTAGGCTCGAGAGTAGGTTCGCGAATTAGGGAAAGCCTACTCGCGAGCCAAATCGAACCCCGTGCCAGAGATCATGATCTGACCCGAATGTCGCGGGCTGAAGCTGTCGCTCCAACAGGGTTGTTTCATGACCTGTTCATTCTCAATACGGCGGGAACCGCCGGCGGCAAATTTATATCTTAGTGTGTTTGAGATCCCCGGCCCCCCATCTGAGCCGGAGGCCCGGAGATCTGAACTTTCCCGCCCGAAAGCCGAAGGTTCCGTCTCAACCGGGTTGCGGGTGGGGATTTTATTTTGCCTTGTGTTTCAGTCAACCGATGGCGATAAACCAACAGCAAAACCAGCAACCAAGGAGCACAAAATGACAACCCAAACCATTGCACCCATTCTGGACGGAAAAGAATGGACGGACATTGATTCGGATCCGTTTGACGTGATCAATCCCGCCACCGGACAGGTGATCGGACAGGAACCCAGTTGCGACGAGAGTGCCGTCGAACGAATTGTAGACTCCAGCGCCCGAGCTTTTCAGTCCAAGGATTGGCAGGCGCTGGCCGCCGCCGAGCGCGGGCACATGCTCTTGAAACTTGCCGACCTGGTGGAGGAGCAGGCCGAGGCGATGGTAGCCCTGGAACTCGCGGACACCGGCAAGCCGATCACCCAACTACGGACCGGGGAAATTCCTCTGACTTCAGCGATCATCCGTTTTTATGCCGGAGCAGCGGACAAGGTGGAAGGGTCCATCAAGTCCGGCTCTCCCAACGAAGTGCTGATGCAGATCCATGAACCGTACGGCGTGGTGGCGGGCATCCTGCCCTGGAACTATCCGTTCGTTAACGCCGCCCTCAAGGTTGCACCGGCGATCGCTACCGGAAACGCGATCATCCTGAAACCGTCCCAGGAAACGCCGCTGGGGACCCTCGCGTTCGCGAAGTTGTGCACCGAAGCGGGCATTCCGGACGGAATCGTCAACGTGGTTCTGGGCAGTGGGTCCACGACCGGGGAAGCGCTGATCATGAACCCGGCCGTAAAGAAAATATCCTTCACGGGTTCGACCGAAGTCGGACAGCACATACAGAAGCGCGCCGCGGAACAGATGAAGATGGTAAACCTGGAGTGCGGCGGCAAGAACGCCATTCTTGTATTCGCGGACGCAGATCTGGAAAGAGCCGCGGAGGCGGTGCTGTTGAGTGCGTTCGTCAACGCAGGCCAACTATGCGTTTCCTGTTCACGGCTCCTGGTCGACAAAACGATCGGCGCAGACTTTGAATCTATCCTGGTCGACAAGATCAAGAAGATCAAAGTGGGTAATCCCGAGGAGGAGGACACCCTTGTCGGCCCGATGATTACTCGAAACCAATACGACATCGCCTTGGGATACCTGGATGAGATTCACGGCAACGGGTGCAAAGTCCTCTGTGGCGGCGGCCGGCCGGTGATGCAGGAGCCTTTCAAAGACGGCCTCTGGATCGAGCCCACCATTCTCTCCCAGGTCACTCGCGGGATGAAGGTTCATGACGAAGAGATATTCGGGCCCGTGCTCAGCGTAGTGCGATTCAAGGACGAAGCGGAAGCGATCTCCATCGCCAACTCCGTAGCCTACGGCCTCTCCGGCTCGGTGTGGACAAAGGATGGCTCGCGTGCTCTACGCGTCTCCAAGGCCCTGGACACGGGAATCACCTGGGTCAATACCATGCTGACCGGCTATCCCCAGATATCGGTGCCTCCGCACAAGTTGAGTGGCACCGGCGTAGAGCTTGGTGTCGAAGGGATGATGGCCTACTTAAAAAGGAAAAGCATTGTGATCAATCACGACGATGAAGCACCGGTCGGGTGGGGCCTTAGTTGAGCGCGCTATCCAATAAAAAAATGATCGGACAGCCGGTCGACGCCCTGGCAACGCCCGCCCTGGTGGTCGATCGCGATGCGTTGGACTTTAACCTGGCTTTGCTGGCGGATTATTTTTCTGATCGAACCTGCCGAATTCGACCACATTTCAAATCCCACAAATGCGTGGAACTGGCGAGGCAGCAACTGGCTGCCGGGAGTTGCTCGGGGATTACCTGCGCAAAGCTTTCCGAGGCGGAGCAACTTGTCGACGGAGGGATGGATGATGTTCTGATCGCAAACCAGGTCGTTGGGCGGGACAAGGCACGCCGCCTGGCGGAATTGAACCGGAAGACCCTCGTTCGATGCGCGGTGGATTCACGGGAACAGGTCGAGACGTTGGGCGCGGCGGGTCGTGATCTGAACGTTTCTGTTCCAGTGCTGGTCGAAGTCGACGTAGGGATGCGACGCTGCGGCGTCCTGCCGGGGGATCCAACGCTTACCCTGGCCCGGCAGATCGCGGACACCGACGGAGTGCGCTTCGACGGCTTGCAGGGCTTCGAAGGACACCTTGTATACGTTACGGATCAGAAAGGGCGGGAAGCGCACAACCGGGAAAGCCTGGCGCCCCTGGTGGAGACACGGCGAACGCTGGAAGCGGAAGGGCTATCGCCCTGCCTGGTCTCTTCGGGAGGAACCGGAACGTATGACCTGACCGGAAATATCGAAGGCATAGACGAGGTCCAGTGCGGCACCTACGCCCTGATGGACGCCTTGTACAACGAAGTTCGGCCCGAATTCAAAATCGCGCGATGGGTCCTGGCGACGATCATTTCAGCGCATGACGATTTTGTGGTGACGGATGTTGGACTCAAGGGTGTAGGATGCGACATGGGATTTCCGGTCGTGGAAGGACACCCGGAAGCGGCGCCGCGATATTGTGCGGAGGAGCACATTCCGATCGACGGCATGATCGGCCGGGTGGGAGAGAAGCTCAAGCTGGTCCCCCGCCACGGGTGCACAACCCATCACCTGTACCGGAAGATGTGGATCGCAAAAGACGGTATGGTTGAGGATGTGTGGGCGATCGAGGGCGCAGGGTGTCTGGAATAGCGCCTGCCTCTCTCTTGCGAATCGCAATTCGGGAAACGCCCCCACCAGCGGCCTTCGACATCCCCATTTGGACGGCCCGAACCCTTCGATCAGGATGGTCCTGCCCCGGATGAGCCGGTCCCTGAAGCGCGCGCCGACAGAGTAGGCACAGATTCGATGCGGCAAAAGCTCCGGGTACAGGCCGTCGAAAGAATAGACCGGCGACTCGGCCGAAATGTGGGTGATGGTCAGCAACGGCTCGGGCAGCGGGACAAAAGCGCCTTCACGATTGTCGATCGTCGGATATACGTCCAACGGGTAACTGTCGGGAGCCGTCGGATAGGGCGTCCACTCGAACAGTGGCAGGAGATCAGTTTCCTAGAAATCGATATAAGAGACCGGATACGTGGCCATCCAGTTCAGCATCGCCGGATCGGCGGCCGAGACCGCGCGGTGGTGATTCATACCGAAATAGAGCGCCTCGGGATCCGGGAATAAAAACACGCCCGGATTCAGCGGGTCTTCGGTCATGGCCGAAAGCAAGCCCCAACCGTCCCGAAGATTGCGCGTCTTTTCGATCGCGGTTACATCGCCGGTGACTGAGCTGTAACGAACGTGTGAATACAACTTGTCCGTACCGTCCAGATTGATCGTCTGCGCGTGTGAGTTCGAGACGGTGAACAGCACGAAAAGACATACGAGTGAAAGAGCGCTGCGCAGAGAAAACCGTGCTGGAATTCGAACTGCCGCTCGGAGGGCTTGCGTGGATAACTCATGGTGCGGGCCTCTCGATTGTGTACCCCAACACACTGTGTGAACTTGGATTATAGGATTACCGTCGATCTACCTCAAGAAAATCTTCCACGAATTCATCGCGAAGTTCGGCGATTTCGGGAGATCTATTCGCCGGGTTATCCTGATGCCCGCCTATTCAGGCATCGTTCGATCCCAACTGAATCTAGCGGCACGGGCATCTTGCCCGTAGCCGGGGACATATTGTTGCGTTGACCACAATGAATTGAGTATGAGTATGGACCATGAATGTATGCGAACCTCCGGTTCCCGGACTTCTTCTTTGCGAGACCCATTTTGCCTTCCGAAAGGAAAAAGGGATCATCCCCGACGCGGTCGCGCGGATAGCGGACGAAGGGTTTTTTGGCGCCATCTCAATCGCCGATGTTGAAAACAAGGCTGGCCGCAATAGCATTAGAAAGACCGTTGAAGCCCATGACGTCGCCCTCTCGCAGTGGACGTCGATGGTGCTCGGTGATGAAGAACTCGATTTATGTTCCATGGATACCAGGCACAGGACACGGTCCGTTGCCA
>CAUZEO010000381.1:0-4759 GCA_963578625.1 Kiritimatiellia bacterium
TTCGTGAGATCACTTCGAACCGGGCGCAGGCCGATCTGCTGTGTGCCGTCGTGAATCAAACGAATTTGCCGCGGAAAGTGCGCGCGCGGTGGCGGATCGTTACACCGCAAGGCGGGAAAGAGTTGCAGTTCGAATCCGGAGCCGTCGAGGTGCCACCCGGTGGACGGCTACCCGTGGAACTCACCGGAAAAGTGTTGGACGACCCGGTACTATGGCACCCCTCCAGCCCCGAATTGTATGCAATCGATGTGGAATTGGTGGAAGAGAGCGTCGTCGATCGCGTGTCGTTCAGAACCGGAATTCGCACTGCGGAGTTTACGAGGGACGGCTTTTACCTGAATGGGACCCGCTTGATGCTTCGGGGTTGCAATCGGCACGAAAGCATACCCGGCATGGGCAGTGCCATGACGACCGGACTCCATCGGTTGGACGCCGAGTTGCTTCATGAATATGGATGCAATTTTGTCCGCCTGTCTCACTATCCGCAACACCCCGCCTTTCTGGATGCGTGTGATGAATTGGGGATTCTGGTATACGCGGAGATCGCTACCTGGAAGAGCGTCCGGGGCGGCGGATGGCTGAAGAACGCTAAAACCCAGATGCGGGACTTGGTGCGGCGTGATCGGCATCATCCCAGCGTAATTTTGTGGGGTTTGGGGAATGAGAGTCGTCACCGGAAAGCGTATGTCGAACTGGGTGATGTTTGTCTGAAACTCGACGACACAAGACCGACCGTCTATGCGGAAAATCACCTCTATCGCGGCCGTCGGCACGATACGCTGAGCATACCCGACGTTTTGGGTCTCAACTATGAAATCAAAGAGATCGAGGAGGCGGAGCGCGAAAGCAAGAGAGGGTCTGTTGTTATCAGCGAGTGCAGCAGCCATCCCACGCCGCGTGGCGCTTTTGAAGAGCAGGTCGCGCAAGTCGAAATGGTTCTTCGGGACTGGTCCCTGATCGGGGACCGGGCTTGTTTGGCGGGATATGCTCTCTGGTGCTACAACGACTATGCCACGCTGCGCAAGAAGAGGTATGTAAGACACTCCGGCATTGTGGACGCCTGGCGCATACCCAAACTCTCTGCATTTCTGATGCAGGCTGTGAACGAGGATCGTCCTTGCCTCGCCGTCGCCGGAGACTGGAGCGAGATCGCCGAGAGAACCGCTCGGGAACTCCACGTCTTTTCCAATTGTGGAGAGATTTCAATCAAGACGGCGGGCGAGGAAAAGGCCACGCTGAGGGCGAATCCGCACGCAGTGTGTCGCGTGGATTTTTCGGGTGAAACGCTGGTTGCCGAGGGGGAGTGGGAGGGTCAGCCCATTCTGTTTCACCTTGAGCCGTGGGGCCGGGAAACCGCATTTCTCGCAATGACTCCGAAACCTCGGTGGGATCTTGATGAAATCGCCTGGATAGATGTCCAGGCTGTGGATGCGCAAGGACGCCCGGCGCTGGACTACAATGGAGAGGCCCATATTACGGTCGACGGTCCCGGGCAGGCCAGGTGCTACCGTGCGGACGACGTGATTCCGATCGACCGCGGACTGGGGCGCGCCTTTATCCGAAGTTCCGGGGAACCCGGCGAGGTCGTGGTCGCGGTTTCGTCCGACCCACTGGCTCGAGCACGAGTGGCGGTGTCGTTCGAGAAGTTGGATCCAACTTTGATCGAACTAGGATAGCAGTTGGCGGTAGAGGTCGAAAGTTTCATCAGTCGTTTTTTCGATGCTGAATTTCGTTTCGATCCGCGCGCGCGCCGCCCTTCCCAACTGGATCCTTTCCGCCTCGTTCTCGGCAAGGCGGGAAATAGCCGCGCCCAGGGCCGACGGATCGTTCGGAGGCACGACCATGCCGCAGCGTTGATCTTCCACGAGTTCCGGCATCCCGCCGACGTTTGTAACAATGGCCGGCACTTCCTGGCTCATGGCTTCGATGATAGCGCGAGGAAGTCCTTCGCGGCGGAGCGAGGGCATGACTGCGACATCACATGCACCCAGTAGCGACGTCGCATCCGTGCGGAATCCTGCCAGGTGTACGATCCTGGAGTACGGGGGATGCCGGACCAGGCTATGGATTTTCGGATCCCGAACCTCGCCGATCAATAAGAAGTGAACCGATCTCTTCGATTGGAGGTGGTCTGCCGATCGGATCAGTACATCCGCGCCTTTCAGCGGACGCATGTTTGCGGCGCAGCCTACGACGAAACTCCCCTCCGGAATGTCGAACTCGGACAAGCCGGGTCGTTGCCGGGTTTCATACCATTGTGGGTCGTGACCTTTGTAGATTGTGACCAGTCGTTCAGCGGGCACCCCGAGTTCCTGCAGGGACGAGGCTACCGCGTTCGACACGCAAATGATGCGTTTGATTCGACGGTTCAGGTAGGTCAGCCATGCCCCGGGATTCCACCGGCTCAGATTTCCCATGGTTCCACGGTAGCATATAATCGGGGTAGGGAGTCCCCGGACTGCCTGCAGCACGTTCGAAACCGGGCAATTGCTGCGCAGGCAGTGCACAAGGGCAATGTCTTTTTCGCGAATGACGCGCCGAATAGCCCGCATCGTGCTGAGTTCGATTCTCTTCTCCAGGCGACCGGGGATTACCTGCATCGAGTCGACAGCGGGTGCCTGCCGTGCATGGTTCGCCGAGATCATAAGCACGGGCCGAACACCCCGCGCCGCCAATCCACAGATCATCCGAGCTTCCGATCGATCCAATTCCTGCGCAACAAACAACACATTCACTTCCCTAAACTACACTTTTGATTGTGCCACCACCAGCACGGCGAAAGGGCCGGGTTGGAACAGTGCTGAAATATCGTCGTTTGGGAGAATTGCTTTGGATTTGCTCCGCTGAGCTTCCTTAATAATTTGCGAACAATCTTATCTTAGCCCTATCCGGGGTCAGGCTCCCGGACGATTTTGGTTTTGGACTGGGTATTGCAGTTTGGTTTTCGGTTCTATTGCAAACAGAATTCTCCGTCGATTAGGTTCGCGAGTTCGCTCACGAGTTAGCATGAACCCGATCGCGAGCCGACCGCGGGATGTGTGTCAACTCGGTTTCGTGCGCCACCTCTTGTGTAGCCAGATCCACTGTTCGGGGTGCTCTCGAATCATTTCTTCAATGATTGAGGTATAGATCTGGGTGTATTCGCGCAGGGATTCCTTGGTCTTGTCCGCGGGCGGCGCAATGGGCGGGTGAATAGTCATGATGTAGCCGAAATCCGGACGTCGGATCATGAATATGGGATAAACCGGAGATCCGGTATGGGCCGATAGAAGCGCCAGGCCCGGCGTGGTACAGGCCGGTTTTCCAAAGAAATCCACGAAGATGCCCTCGTCCGCAATCATGTTCTGATCCAAAATCATGAACATAAACTCCCCCCGCCTCAGCCTGCGGTTGCACTCTTGAAAGGAGGTTCCCACGGAAAGTGTTGTCGCGCCCATCCTTTCCCTGGATCGTGTTACGAACCGGTCGACCGCTGCATTCCTGAATCTCTTAACAACCACCGCAATTGGACAATCCGTCATGGTCGTGATAAAGCCGCTCAGTTCCCAATTCCCAAGATGAGCCATCAATAAAAGGGCGCCTTTGCTGTCGGCCGCGGCCTTTTCAAGCAAATCCGGGTTACGAATTTCGATCACGTCGTGGAATTCACGCATGCCACTCACAAGAACTCGAAGCTGATCGACGAATGTCATACCCAGGTGCAGGTACATCTGCGTCGCAATTCGGCGCCGGTCGTTTTCGCTTTTCTCCGGGAGGCATTCGGCAAGCGTTTGAACGAGTAGTTTTCTCCGGTGTCGGACCACGTGGCAGGCAATCCAGCCGCCGAATCTGCCCAGCCAGAGGGCCAGGGCCCGAGGGAGGGCAGCAACGAGGCGGGCGATGATTTCGATGAGCAAGGCCATCGGGGTGTTTACAGCGTGTTGGTAAATGTCTTATTCAAGGTTGGTGCCAATGTGTGAGCATCATTTACCAGGTCGTAAACGAAAATCAATAACCAAGGCATCGCAGACCGGTTAGCCGGCCGGCTCCGATAGATGGAATTAGGACACACCATTCGATCCGCAATCGTCATCGGCGGGTTCACTACCCTGAGCCGCATCCTGGGGCTTGTGCGGGATATCTTGATGGCGGGGGTTTTCCATACGTCCCTTGCCATGTCCAGTTTCGCGGTCGCCTTCACCATTCCCAATCTTTTTCGCCGGCTTTTCGGCGAGGGCGCCCTCTCCGCGGCTTTTGTGCCGGTATTTGTCACTTTACGGAAAGAGGCAGGCGACGCGTCCGCGTGGGATCTTGCCCGTAGCATCTTCTCGCTCCTCTTTATTCTGCTTACGTGCATCTGCGTGGCGGGGATGCTCCTCGCGCATGCCGGGGTGTTGCTGGCGGAGCCGGGCTCGAAAACCGCCGTCATTCTTTCTCTTGCGCGAATCATGTTTCCCTACATGATTTTCATCTGTCTCGCCGCCCTGTCGATGGGGATTCTGAATTCCTTCTCCAAGTTTGCGGTTCCCGCGGCGACGCCGATGTTGCTGAACCTGTTCTGGATCGGGGCGCTCCTGATTTTCGTTAAGCCGGCAACCGGTCCGCTGGAGGAGTCGATCACCTATGTCGCATGGGCAGTCGTTCTGGCGGGAGTCGTGCAGTTGGCGGTTCAGGTCCCCGCGCTATGGCGCGTCGGATACCGCCCTGGATTTTCGTGCTCGTTTCGTGATCCCCAGGTCGTACGGGTCTTGACCTTAATGGGCCCCGCCGCGCTGGGTCT
>CAUZEO010000382.1:0-4748 GCA_963578625.1 Kiritimatiellia bacterium
AATTCGGACATTCGGCATTTCTCAAGACCTGAGGGGAAAGGAATATCATGTCCCACATCGACCAGTTCGAGAGCGTGTTTCGCTCCGCAATTAAATCCGTATATACTTATCAGGAAATCAGTTATCGAAAAGCGCTGCTAATCACCGATCTTGCCGGCGAAGACAGCCGGAATCTACTCTCCACGATAACCCGGTGCCTGGCCGTACTGGGCAGCAATATTGAATGGCTGTTACTCACGGCGGATGACTATTACAGCACGCAAGAGCTACTGGAATCGGTCGACAAGGCTCAGCCGGAGCTCATCTGCACCTATCGAAATTTACACAGCGAAACGTGGAAACACCCCCACAGCCTAGGTTCGCACCTTGACGTTTTGATTCAAAAAACCACGGCGCCGGTTCTGATTATTCCTCACCCCAAAGCCGACTATGCCAATCCTCATGCGTTTGAAGACACCAATGCGGTCATGGCAATGACAGATCACTTGACGGAAGATCACCTGTTGGTAAACACCGCCCTGCGGTTTTGCACCGAACAAAGCCGGCTCTACCTGGCCCACCTCGAAGATTCAGTTATCTTTGACCGGTATATGGAGGCCATCGGCAAAATTCCCGACATTGATACAGACTCTGCTCGAAGGGAAATCGCGGATAAATTGCTGGAGCAACCCACGGCGTATATCGAATCTTGCAGCACACAACTAGCCCTGCTTAAACCCAGCGTCCAAATACACCCCATCATCGAATTCGGAAAGCACCTGCAGCATTACCAGGACGCCATCGCAAATTTGAAAATCGATTTACTGGTGATGCACGGCAAGCATGACGAACAACTTGCCATGCATGGCCTGACGTATCCGCTGGCGATCGAAATCCGCCAGGTTCCACTCTTGATGATGTAGCATGATGCAACCGATTTCAGGAATATGACGATAGATCCCCTTGCCCATCCTGTAAGCCAAAGCACCACCCTGCTTTTCGCGGCGGTCCTGGTGGCGATGATTGTCAGCCTGGCGCTGGAAGAAAAGCTCCACGCCAAAAAATCACTCATCGTCGGCATCTTTGCGGTGATCTCGTTACTCCTCGCCACCGCAATGCATTTACTCCCCTTTGGCGACATCACTCTCCCCAACGGGCACCCGATCAGCATCCCTGTATATATTCCAGGAGTAGACTGGGGTGTCATTGCAATTATTTTGGGATCCAGCGTTTTCGTGGATGTCACTTCACGATCCGGACTCTTCACCTGGATCGCCGTAAAACTGACGAAAGCCTCTCGCGGCGACCCCTTGAAACTACTCTGGTACTACGGGCTGATGACGGTGCTTTTCTCCGCCGTGTTAAACAATGTAACCGCAATGATTATTGTGGGCTCATTAACCGGCGTGTCCCTGAAGAAGCTGAACCGGTCGGACAAGTTACTGGGATTTCTATTCCTCGAGGGTTTGCTCACAAATATCGGCGGCATGTTGACCCTGATCAGTTCGGTCCCCAACATCATCGTGGGTAATGCCGCCGGGATCAGTTTCCTGCGGTTTTTCCTGGCCGCCAGCCCCTACGTGCTGGTCACCACCATCGCTACCATTTTCCTGGGCGCCAGACTTTTTCGCATTCAGAAACTGTCAACCGCCGAGGAAAAAGAGGAGGCGGCGTTCCTGATCAAGAGCTTCGATGAAAACGACGGAATCGAAGGCAGAGCTTTTTTCTGGTTCGGCGCATTCATGCTGGTGGCATTTATTCTAACGATCGCCACGACGTCCGTACTCCCGGTGGCGAAAGAACTGGGCATGGGGTTCGTGGCAATTGGCTTCGCAGTCATCATGCTGATTCGCTACAAATCTGAAGTCGAGCAATTCTATAAAGCGGTGGACTGGGATCTGATCATTTTCTTTGTCGCCCTGTTCGTTGTGATTAATGTGATGGAGCACGCCATGGTACTTGAACTGATCGGGAAAGGGATTACGTTCATTATCGGCGAAGGGGAAAACCTGTTTGGCACGGCAGCGCTTTTAATTAGCTCCGCCGCTTTCAGCTCTGTCACCGATAACATTCCACTGGCAGCCATGCTCGCGAAAATCCTGGTTGCCCAGGGTACCGCCGGCGATTCAGCCTTGTGGTGGTCGGTTGTGTTCGGGGCCAACCTGGGTGGAAACCTGACTCCGATCGGCAGCGCCTCCACCTTGGTGGCAATCACCATCATTCATAAGTATAAGCTCCCCATGTCCTTTGCCGCTTTCGTCAAACTCGCGGTACCCTACGCCGCATTGCAAATCGTGTTCGCCGTCGCGTACGTACTGCTGTTTTTAGCGTAGGAACCGCACGAAGAACCATACGGATTGCATTCGGCTCGCACGCCGGTAGCGCGGAGTTCATTCCGCAATAGGCAATGGCCCAATCGTTTTTCTGCCTCATTCATATCGCTACCTCCTGTTGTAATCGATCAGGCCGGAATGGCGCGTAAGGCCTCATACAGCCGAGTTCTACCCCCGAGCACACGGAGTGACCAAAATTTCCCTCCGGTCTCTTCGTTTCCTTCTGTTGAAAATCCGTTTGCTTGCGAAGCCTCGGTTTCTTGTCTTTCGTGGTTCAATTTATTCGTTTGGATCCAAGTGCTCCGGGTGATTTTTCGCGGTCGTGCTTTTGCGTCGCCGACCGGAGCGAACTCGGCCGTGGTCTGCAGCGTGATCTCCATCTCCACGCCCTCACCGATCCCGGTGGCGACATCACCGATTCCCGCGTCATTGATATGCCCGAAAAGAAGTGGGCCGTTGCTCGCCACGGCCCTACCCGTGACGAGCGCAATCATCAAGTTCTCGCGGGTCACGCTGTTCATCCGGACGTACGTAAACGTCGCGCCCGCCGAACCCTGCACATGGGCGTCGCTGTTACCGATTGCAACAGGAAAAAGAGTCGGGATGCCGGGACGGACCAGAAGTCTTCCGCCGACGGGCGGCCGGACCTCCAGGAGCAGCCGGTGCCACAAAGCATGCGCCGACGCATCCCGGTCTCCGAACCGGCCTGAACTACTCCGTCCAAATCTCCATGCCCGACCAGTCCAGCGCCGGGCAATTACGATTCGAATACGTTGGGATTCACGCAATACTCGGGTAGATTGCCTTGGAGCACCGCCACCATTCCGGTCGCCATGGTCCTGAATATTCGTTCCATGGCCAGTTCGCTTGTCCCTAGGAGATGGGGGGCGCAGACGCAGCGGGGATCCTTGAATATCCGATGGGAAATATCCGGGGGTTCCACGGGAAAAACATCCAGTCCTACTCCCGCCAACTGGCCACTCGCCAATCCATCGGCCAGGACATCGAGGTTCTCAACCACACCGCCTCGCGCGAGGTTCACCAGGATTGCTCCCTTTTTCATCGTGGCAATGCTTTCGCGGTTGATCATCCCCTTCGTCTGGCCGGTCAACGGGACATGAAGAGAAATGAAGTCGGACTTGCGGATCAGTTCATCGAGCTCAACCAGTTCGATCCCCAGTTCTTTCGCTTCGTCCGGGGTAACGATGGGATCGTACGCGAGCACGGTCATCGAAAAATTCTGAACCAGCCTGGCCAACTGCGATCCAATCCGGCCCAGACCCACAATGCCCAGCGTATGCTCCGTCATATCTCCGGACTTGAACTCGTAACGCTTTTGCCATTGACCGCTCTTCACGGCGTCGTCGCACAGCGGGATTTTCTTTATCAGCGTCAGCAGCAATGCCAGCGCTCCTTCGGCAACAGCAAAACCGCCGACGGGAGCATAGACCAACGGAATGTTTCGCTCCGTGGCCGCTTTCACATCAACACTGTCGTACCCAACACCGGGTCGTCCAATGACTTGTAGTGTTGGGCATGCTTCAATCATGCGCCTTGTCACGATGCCCTCTCCGCGGCATACGATCCCGATAGTGCTGTCGAGGTATTTGAGCATCGACTCTTCGTCAGGACCCGGAGAGGTTTCCACTGGCGCGACTTCCTGGAGAATATCGATCGCTACTTGATCGATAGGTGCGGTTGCTACGATGCGCATTGCTGTCATTATCTACTCCCTTCACTGTCGCCGCTCTGATCGGGCATGAACCCGCCGAACCCGGCATCTACGTCGATGACACCTCCGGTGATGGCGTTCGCCATGTCGCTCGCCAGAAACAACACAGCCTGGGCCACCTCTTCCGGCTCTACAAACCGGGCGAGGCTGACCGCACACCGGCTTTTCTCCCGTATTTCCTCGGACCGAGCCTTGAACCGGGGACTCATCGTGGGGCCGGGACTGACACAGTTCACGGTGATTCCGTACCGGCCAACCTCTGCGCTGAGCGCCTGTGAAAATTTCTCGATCCCGGCTTTTGCCGCACTATAGATCGCCCGGCCCGGCTGACCCAACCGGCCCGCGATCGATGTGATGCTGATGATGCGCCCTCCCCTGTTCCCGATCATGGTCGGCAATACAGACCGAGTACAATGAAAGGTTCCCATCATGGTGGTCAATTCGTCACTCTGGATTTCGATGGTTGAAGATTCAAAGGGAATGAAATCAGCCGGCGCTGCCGCGTTATTGACCAGGATATCAATCGTATCGAACTCTTCGAGGATGGTGTTGATCGCCTGGTCGACGGCTTCGGGGTCGTTCACATCGCCGGGCACGGCGATCGCCTGGTGACCCGCCCCGGTTAGCTCCCGGCATGCTGCCGCGGCCGATTTCTCGTCCACATCATTGACGGCAATTTTTGCACCGTGCTGCGCCAGCAGCTT
>CAUZEO010000383.1:0-4735 GCA_963578625.1 Kiritimatiellia bacterium
ACGTCGCCGCAAACCCCGCGGCTGAAGTGATTGATGAGCACGACCTGGGGCAATGCAGCGTCCGATGCGCGAACCAGAAAAACCCGGCGCGCATCCTCGGACACGAGCCGGACGGGCTGCGGGTCGACCCCATCGGGAGTGGCATGGTAGATGAGTGACTCCGAGGTGAAAGAATCCAGGGTCTTGCTTTGACTGATGACAATTTCGTCCAGTCCGTCGCCATCAAGATCGCCCAGGGCGGCGTCACATGCCCTGAAGCTTGCCAGGCGCGTCCGGTGTCGCTCGGAGTAGCCGTCCGGTCCGCCCCAGTATACCCACGAGTATTCCTCTCCTTCCATCTCCTCCCGGCAGGCAAAGAGTAGATCGGTATAGCCGTTGCCTTTGATGTTGCCGGCAGCAACGGAAAGATTTTGACCGCAGACGAATATCCGGGGTGATCCAAACTCCCGGGAGGCGGCATCGACCGGTACCAGGTACGCTGCAGATTTCCGCGCAACGTACAGGTGCCGCGCCCCGTCGAGACAGATCGCCTTCACCAGTGGCGAAGCATCTTCGACGTATTCCACAAACGCGCTTTCCGCGTCCTCTTCCTCCGATGCAGGATCCACATCAATCGGCACGACCGAGAACAACTTAGAGTTTATTCCATCCGGTCCGCCCCAATGGACCCTGACCTCCCCGGACTTGGCGCGCACGAGTAATTCCGCACTGCCATCCTCGTCCAGATCGGCGGCACCGACTTGATCGGCCTCAATCCCGAGATCGACGTACCGTTTCGGTTCGAATCCGATGGACGTCTGATAGAAGATCCGCACTCGTCCGCCGGTAAGGAATGCGATGTCTGTCTTGCCGTTGCCGTTGAAATCGCCCGCCGCGACGCTTGTACAGAGGGGCGCGGGCAATTCCTGCCGGTATCGTTCGCTCAACCCCTCCGGCGATCCGAAATAGATTGAGCAATTCTGCCTCAACGTCACGCCGCCGTAATGATTGCCCACGATGAGATCGTCATACCCGTTTCCAGAGAGGTCCGCCACCGCCCCCGACCGCGCGCCCTCGGCGGGAAGGAGGACTCGATGCGTCGGATCTGTCAGGGGAGCAGGATAAACATACGACGGCGGGCGTTCCCAATGGTTTTGGCTGTTGCAGAACACCAGGTCCAGGTAGCCGTTCTGATTCAGATCGAATTGAAAGATCCGCTGCAGCACCCCGGCGTGTGAGACGTAAAGATTCTGCCCGGCATTGCCCATTGTCCCGCGGCGGAACGCCTCAAAACCGCGGGTTACGAGTTTCGATCCCTGGTTCATCCTATCCATAAAACACCGAAAACGAATAACCACGCGAAGTGCCTACGAATCATCGGCGCTCACGTGGAACAACCTGTTTCGCAAAATCGAGCACTGCGAGCATTGGCCAATCGACGTATTTTTCGCGCCGGGGGTATCGCGCGGCGAAATCCGCACTCGGCGAATGTTCGTCAAGATACAGTAACTGCAAGTCGCTGCCGGGTTGAACGATCTCGCCGGAGTCCGGATCCGTGAACCGCGGCTGGCTTCTTCTGAGAAACATGGCGGGGTGCATCGCCGACAGGACCGCGCGTCCATTGGCTTTCAGCACCCGGTTGATTTCGGCAAAAAAATTCGCCAGGTCCTCGATGTGCTCCAGCACGAGCCCGCTCACGACGCGATCGAATGCTCCGTTTTCGAACGGTAATCGATGCTGAATGTCGCGCACAAAGAACCGGATTGCATCCGCGCGAGGGTGTAGTACGCGTTCCGGCTGATGCCGCCTGCCCGCAAACCTTCGCTCAAACTCGTTCCCCGCTCCCGGCAAAGGGGCGCCACACGGTCCGTATCCAAGCGCATGATTGTAGTGTGCCAAATTTTGGTTCAAATGAAAATGTGTTTCGATGTTCCCGTTTGTTCAACCAAATCGCCAGCCCGCCAACGGCTCGCCGGCGGAAGCAACCTCCTCCAGGTAGAGGCCGGTCTGAGGCGGAGGGGCACCGCCGCCGTGTTCGCCCCGGTCCATGATTCGATAGCTCAGCAAGTGATGCCAACGACCATCGGCCAGGCGGACGGTCTCACCGCTGGCATGGTCCATGAACCACACCATGCCGCTGGGGGGTGGTCCGAACTCTGCCGTTGCGTTGCGTACGTCGATCGGGTCTTTCAATGATTTCCGGTCATCGCTGAGTGGCCAAAGTGCCAGCCAATCCCGCTCGTAGCCCAGGCGGTTTGCGACCACGTAAGGCGTTCCGTCGGCGGCCTGATTGATTGTAATTGGTGCCTGGCCGCGCGCCCGTTCGCGGTTGATGACGACCTCCCAGTTTTCTCCATTGTCGGTGGAACGCCAGATGCGAATTACGTGGTCAAGGTCGCCATAGGCGCCTCGCGCGGTGAACAACAGGCTGCCGTCGGTGTCGCAAATCAGGCTGGGCTCGGCCCAGGTGGGCGGCCGTTTGTCTTTTTCATCGATGGCATTCCCGGTGTGCGCGACAGGGATGAAGTCAACCGGTTGCCACCTCCCGGACTGTCGCCGCCACCGCGCCACCCCGCTCGCCGCGGGCAGGGGAAGGTATTCGGTCGAGTCGCTCCGGGTGGCGAATGCAGTACAGAGCAAGTCGTCGCCGTCGGCGATGCCTGGTCGGAGGCCCGGCGAGATAAGAAACCAACCGGAGTCTGATGCCTCAAGGAGATTGCCGGCCCCATGCCGCTCACACTCCGCTACCTGAAACTCTGCGCCGTCGAAAGCGAACTGGGTTACATCCGTCAACCGAACCATTTCGGTGTCCTTGTGCTCCTTGGCGTAATACCCCCCCTCCAGCATGGGGAAGTCGAGCGCCTGGCCGATACCGAACCCGGTGCCGGCGTGGGGGTGGAGTGTGCCATCAGATCTTTTCGCGCCGAACGGCACGAATCCTCCCACGATAGGATACTTGATAATAATGCGAGGACGGCCGCTCGCCGGATCCGTTATTTTTTCATTCCGAGATACGGGCACCGCGGTGGCGATCGCTAAATTCTCAAGGGTATCGAAGACGAATACATCGCTGCCGTCTTCGAAGTCCCCCACCGGCATCCCCTCCACGCGCAGGCTGCAACAGACCGCCGCAGTGGCAGGGCCGACCTGGAAGTGCGTTCCCCCACCGTAGCGGCGGTCCGATTGGCCGCGAGGCTGATCCAGCGCCGCCGGTCCACAGGTGACATTCAGGATGCTCATGATTGTCGTATAAACGGGTCAACTTGTTTGAGAGTACAGGTTCCAGTGTTCAGTTCGGCCTCCGGTCGCGGTTTTCGGTTGTCGATGTTCGGGGCCGGAGTTTTCACAGTTGACTGAGTTGTTCTCGAAAACAAGAGAACCATTTTCCTGGAATCCGAAACCTGAACGCTTAAACAAGTTCGCCTCTGATCGTCGTAACCAACAACGGGTCTGTCCCCAATAATAGTGGGTCTATGCCCCGAGCAGTTCGACCGCATTGTGGTAGAATATCCGTTCGATATCTGCGTCGCGCAGTTCCAGCATTTGTGCAGCCTGCTTTATTGCATGCAGCGATTCGATACCGACCAGCGTCGGTTTGCCAAGCGGCCAGTCGGACCAGTCGACATCATGTTCGTAGATCCAGTAGAAGCCGTCGCCGATCGTGATCGCCTTTCCTCGCCATTGTGAAACCGGGAAGTCGCTTCCGTAGAGCAGGCGTCCCGCGCCGAAGGTCTTGAGGATATGAAACAGGGCCACCGGTTCGCAAACCACCGAGGTGTCGAAATAGACGTTGTCCAGGCCACGCAATCGCGCAACGCCTTCGGCGGTATGATGACCCGCGAATCCGCGTCCGGCATGGGCAAGGATGAGCCGGGCATGGGGATATCGCCGGCATCGATCCAGGATGTAGTCGGAATTCGCCGGATCGGCGAGAGACCGCTGTCGTACCATGTGCAGCATGATGACCCACTCCCGCTCGTGTGCAATCTCCCAGGCCCAGTCCGGAAGGTACTGCTCGATGAGGGCATCCTGCGTTTGCTCGATGCCGCTGAAGCAGTGGTAGACCTTGAAGCCGGCCCATGCGCCGTCGAAGTGGAGGTCATCCGGACTCAAATCGGGACGAATCATCATCAAGGCACGGCTTTGCGGATGTGCCTGGATCTCGTTTCGGACGAATTCGTTCGAAGCCACCAGGTTCATGTCAATGCCGGGAAAAGCGAAAAACAACCCGTCTCCTGGCGCATTTTTGCCCAACACCGACTGCTGGGCGCTTTGCCAATCCGCGTAACCGGCGATTTGTGGCAGGGAGCTGGACTGGCTCGGGGCTCCGCCGTAGACATCTTGCGACCGGAAGAGGTGGGCGTGGGCGTCGAACACCCGGGGAGGCACGAAATCCCCGATCAGTTTCTGGTAAACCTCCCCGTCGTTCATTTGGAATCCGTGTTTTCTAAGGTGTCGGCTTTTGGTCTTGTTCGGGTACGTTCATTCCTGCAATGGATTGAGTAAAGAACTATTTTCAGTCTGTCCTTACCAGTAGCAATTCACCGTCCGGGGAAACAGGCTTTTGCGTCGCGGAACTCGCGTAGAGTTCCGGTTTGTCCGGGACCCGTCCTGCTTGTTTATCGAAGGCAATTTGCCTACCCTGCAGCGAATGAAGAGCTTACGCTACGGAATCATCGGGACCGGCACCATGGGACGCGAGCACTTGCGTTGCGTGGAGATTGTCGATGGCGCGGAAGTCGTGGCCGTCGCCGAT
>CAUZEO010000384.1:0-4685 GCA_963578625.1 Kiritimatiellia bacterium
AGAACCTCGTGTCCGAGGAGAAAAATCGCGAAATCTATGTGCGACACAGCCACTTGTTCGACCGGTACATTAAGGCGCTTGACCCCACTCGCTATACCATGTTTCCGCCTCCGGGACCCTCCGCCGGGCTGAGAGGTTTACTTTCCGTCGACCTCGGCGATATCGCCGACATTCACTATTCGTTCAAGACGATCCGTAATTTCAACGAGACCGACACGCTGAAGTTCTGCACCTCGTGGGAAGCAAAAAAGGCGATACAATCCAGCACCAGGGAAGAGCTGGTGAAGGGGCAATGGACAGGGGTCTGGTTTTCCAGCGAATACCACCTTTTCAACGGCCATCCGGATCTGCACGAGGCAGGCTACCTTTCTTATATAGAAGATGCCGAGTCGTGGCGAGTCGCCGAGACTCTCGATATGATGTCCTCGTTCCGGCAGCGTCTTAACCGGGAGTGGGGTTATATGGAAGCGGATCCCACTTGCCTCGGAGGCGCTTATTTCAATTGGAAGGATGCGGCGGTTGGCGATCAATGGGGTTGGACCCAATTCGGGGAGCGATCTTCCTACGGGATTGTGACTCCGTGGCTAACACCCAAGCCGATCTGGTGGATCGTAAGGACAGCCTTTGCCCCCGTCAAAGCTCCGAAGGAAGTCAAGATCGATGAGCCCGGAGAGACGGTATCGTTCGAACTGGATAACCAGATGAGTTTCACGAATCTGCGAGAGTGCAAAGTCTACGCGCGCGCTACCGAGGGCGGAGGAAACAGCCAGGGCCGAGATGTCAGGCTGTGGCACATTCTGCATCCGGACATCCCGCCGAACAGCCGGGGAATGATCACGGTGCCGCTGGACAGGGAAGAAAAGAATTTTGCCGCGGGCACGCCGGTGATTATCAGGCTGACGTTCGTTGATCCGAAGGGATTCAGAATCGTCACGACGGATACGAGGGTCAAGCCGGCGTGGGGCCAGGGCGAATAGCGAGAGGGGAGGTTGCCGACGTAGGTCACTGCGGGATTTCCTGCCACGACCCCTTGAGTGAGGAGTAGAACTCGTTTGTTCCCGGATCGATGGTAAGTGGGATCGGGTCCCACGTATTTCCAGCAGGATCCATGGCTCGGGAGTATCGGAGAGCCTCGCTGCTGGAATCGTAAAAGGTGGCGGTTCCAGAAAAGTTGGTGGCGGACTTCGCGGTAATATAGGCAACCGACGTTTCTCTGACTTCCGGGTCTGTTGTCTTTCTTTAGGGGCTTCGCAACCTGAGACTCCCAAGCGCAAGGCTTGGGAATCTTCTCCGTGGTTGATGAAATCGTCGCAAACAACAACGATTTCGGCAGATTGTAGTATCAGGCGAATGCCCAAAAACAGCCCTCGAGCTGTTCCCCCGTTCTCTTCTCGATAGTGACAATGTAGAAGGAATCTGCTTGGGTAACAGGGATGAACCAATCCTGTCTGCCGGCGTTTTTCGCCGTTGTTCTTGCATGCAACTGTCTCGCGGAGGTCTCTATGCCACACGTTCTTGAAAACGAATTTCTCCGGCTCGGCTTCGATGAACAGGGGCGGGTCCGGGAGATCTACAACAAGCCGACCGGTACCCACTACGTTCATCCGGATCCGCTCAGCAGCATTACGTTCGGGAAAGACGAGCCGGAACCCCCGTTTACCGTCTACGCGTATCCGGCCGACGGGCCGTTCCATTTCAAGGATTACGAGGAGGAACAGTTCGCCGGGTTTTCCATGGCATTGCCGGAACTTGTTGACGAAAAGCCGGGCGATTTGATTCGACTGCGAGGTCAGACCGAATCCAACCCGGCGGTAGAGACCGCGGAGGGTCAGGACAACCAGAGCATTACGTTCCGCTACCTCCTCCAGGGAGGCATCTCCCTGGCCTACACCGTCCGGCTGCCGGAGAACTCTTGCCTCTCGGAGTGGACGGTGCGGGTTGAAAACGAACCTTCCGATGACCGGGCGGGCAAACTTCGAGTCTACCGGGTGGCCTTCCCCGTGTTGGACCGGCTTTGCATCGGCACCAACCCGACGCGAAACTACCTGGCGCGTCCGTTCGTGCAGGGCGAATTGATTCCCAACCCGTCCCGTTACACCTTCCGCGCAGGGCGGGGATGGCCCACCTACGCTCTCACCTATCCCGGCTGGGCTTCCATGCCATGGTTGGATCTCTACAAGGATGATAAGAAGAAAGGGAGGGTTGACAGCGGGCTGTACCTGGCCAGCTATGACCCGAAATTCGAACAGATCGATCTCGTCTCCGTCCCCGACCATGCGCGTAGAACACTCACCATGGAAATCCGAACCCTCGCATTTCTTGAGCCGGGAGAACAATGGTTGTCACAGCGGTTTCAAGTAGGCATTCACGAAGGCGACTGGCACTGGGCCGCCGACCGGTATCGCGAGGACTCGCGCGCCTGGCTCAAGGAATGCCGGCCGCCGGCCTGGCTGAAGGATTGTGACGGGTGGTTCGGCAGCGGCGGACCCAACTATCATTTCAGCGACTTGCCCGAGATATTCGAGACTGCGCAGTGGCTCGGCCTCGACTACATCCAACTCTGGGGCCAGATGGTGCAGTTGAGAAAGGAAGGGAAGGCCGGCTACTACTGCTTCTACCTTCCCGATCCGGAGCGTGGCGGTGAAGCGGAACTTACGAAGTCCGTGCGGCAGATTCGCGAGGCGGGCGGTCACGTCGGCTTTTATGTCAATAACTACACATTTGATGCCGAGTTGCCGGCGCCGGTTGAAAAATGGCGCGAGGAAACGTCACCGGACACCCTCCTGCCCGACTGGCAGAACGAGTACAGAAAATATGCCTCCGTGTTCGCCGACGGACATGCCATCCAAGGCACATTCATGAACGCGGACGACCCTGAGGAAAAGTACGCGGGCATGTGTCCCGAAGCCGACGGATGGCGGGAGTACTTTCGAAAGTGGATCGTGGACAAGTATGTCAAGGAATATGGAGTCGATGCGTTTTACATGGACAGTCTGCCGGTGGGAATGCTTGGCGCCTCACGCATCTGTTTCAGCCGCGATCATGGAGATGGTTCGCCGCACGGGACCGGCAGTGCGTGTATCGGTATGGTGAAGTTACTGAGGGAGAGCGCGGAGGCCCAGGTGGATCTGGCGTTGGCCACGGAATTTCCGAACGATGCCATCATGCAGTATCAGACCCATGCGCTCGGCTCGGAATTTGCCGGCTTCGCAGACCTGCCCCATCCCGAGATCTATACCTACACATTTCCAAAGCATCTGCTGTTCAGCGGATCCTGTAACGGCATGTCGTGGGTGACCCGGTTCTATGACGATCTGCCCGACCCCACCCGGATCGACACCATGAACCGCGTCTTTCTGATGGGACTCCGCTTTGATGCGATCGCTCATCCCCTGGATCGGGAAGGCGATTACGGAAAACACTTGAAACGCCTGATCGACTTGCGAAAGCGCATCAAGGGGGAGCTCTACAACTCATCGTTCCGCGATGCGCTCGGGCTGGGGGATCTGCCCGAGGACGTGGAAGCTCGTGTCTTTCGCGGTGATACGGGCAACTCGGCAACGATCACGCTGCTTGACCACCGGGCCGAGAAGGCTGCGTTTTCCCTGGAGCTGGATCGACAGGCTTTAGGCTTCGGCGAGGTAAAGGTCGCGACGTTTTTTGAAATGGGCGGACGGAGTGTCGAACTGGAGATAAACGCGACGAGTGAATCGGTGCTCGAGATTCTTGTGCCGGAGGCAGGGGGCACACCCTCCGCGGTGATCGTGACTCCATAAACCATGACTCCTCCGTCTTCACTTATCAAGTTTCATGGCCCTCCCGAAAATTACCGGCACGAGTCCCCAATCGATATACTGCTGGACCTGTTCCGATGTCGTGAATTTTCTCGGGTGTAACTGCCTCCAGCTCTCGTGCCCCGGGTTCAGCCAGTCCGCAAGAAGCGGCGGCCCGCAATCCTGACCGCAGTAGCCGGGCGCGAGGACATGCCCGATGTCGGGATCGTTGCCTTCGGAAATAAACCGAAGGGTGGGAAAGTTTTCCTTCATCCGCTTCATATATTCGAGTCGGTCCCACAGGGGGATGAATCGCCATCCGTCCAAACCGATTTCGATAAACCCGCGTTCTTCGGCCAGTTTGGCTTCGGCAAATGCAAATTCGATATCCTTGGGATCGTCGGGATTCAGGACCCACATCGAACCCGTATTCCACCCGCCTGAGACTTCGCCGGCTCGGCCCCACCACGCGCCGAGGGTCATTCCCTGATCCCTCAATTCGTGAAGCACCGGCAGCGTCTCCACGAGTTTCGGCAGCCACTCGGTCATGAATTCCGGCGGGTAGTTGTCTCCCACGCGGTAGAGCCCGGACGGACTCCAGACGTGGACTCGCTCAAACCCATTGCCGATTCCCTGGCGCTTGACGCGTTCGACGAGAGGACGCCAGCCCACGAGGTCCAGGCGGGTGTCCGGAAAGTAGCCTCGAGGGTTGTCGGCGGACGGCAGATCCGCCTGGGCCGTTCCCACGGCATACACAGGCCGTAGATCCGCTTCATACGACACTTCCCCGTAGGTTTCCTTGAAGAACTCGCGGTAGGGCTCGAGGGTGTCGAGCCAATTGTCGGGCTCGGCAAACCGCACCGCAATGCGGTACGAATCCGAACCGCCCGGTTCCAGGAGGGTTCGTCCCCG
>CAUZEO010000385.1:0-4666 GCA_963578625.1 Kiritimatiellia bacterium
GCCGGTGTTCGTTGTTCCTGATCCTGCATCCGAAGGAATGGAAAAACAGCATCTGGCCGCTATCGTTCCGGAGCGTCGAAAGAGAACCATCGTACCGAATCGGGATCTCGTCGTCCGTGTAGACCAGCCTGGCTTCGCCTACGTGTAGCTCGACGGCGAATGTGTGGACGGGGATGACAAGCCAGATGGCCGACGCAGGAGCTATGAGGGGGTATTGCATCACGTCATGGCCAAGGATACCGACCCGCTTCATCGGTCCCCATTCTGGGCGATTCCAGAATCTGCAGAATGTTCTGCACGGGACCCAGAAGTCGCGCTGGCGATGCGCCAGCGGCCTTTCAGATCACAGGCTTCGTAGAACATGCGGAAGCGGCCATCGGGCAGGTCGATCACGCAAGGTTCGGATGCCTTGGCGGCGTCCCAGCGTCCCCCGTTGTCGATGCAGATGCCGGGGTCTTTGCGCCAATCGAGTCCATCGCGCGAGGTGGCGCTGAAGATTCGCCCGTGAAACTTCGATCCCGCCGGAACCTCCGGGGCGGCCACCCATCCGGCGTAATAGATCCGATATCCCCCATCGCCCAGGCGCAAGACTTCCGGTGCATAGACCTGGTAGGACTCCATCTCGGTTTCCTGCGGGATTCGGACACCCGGTTCCAATTCGAACTGCAGGCCGTCATCGGACACCGCACTCACGATATTGCGCGGGGCACCGCTGGGAAACGGCGACGTGCTGACATAGAGGCGGAAACGTGAGGATTGGCCGTCCGGCCCCGGATCGAGATAGAGGCATCTCGGGGCTCCATAGGAGGCGTGCTCGCTACCCAGGCGAACACCGGGTTCGCGTTCCCAGACGAGCCCGTCGTCCGAGCGGGCGCTGACGATGGCGCTGCGGGCCCCGCCTGCCGCCTGCTCGGTCCGCCCCTCGACATACATCCGGTAGCCGCCGCCCGGCAACGGGATCACGTCGGGAGCCCATATATAATGTTCCGCCCCCTCGCCCCCGGCATCCAACCGCACACCCGGCTCCTTTTTCCAATTCCCGCCGTCGGTGGAAAAGGCGCTCAGAATGTACCCCTTTGAGTCGGGATTCGGTCGTTCCGGTCCGAAACCGTGATAATACATCCGGTATCCCCCCTCCACTTTGATCACATTCGGGGTAAGGACCCGGTCGGCATCGAGCGGACCATCCGAGTCGACCGCGATTTCGGCATCCTTGATCCACCGGGTACCGGGATCTGTAATCTGATAATGAACTGCTTTGATCATCTTGTCCTCGTCTCGATCCTCGTCAGTTCCTATCATCGTCACGATCCTCGTCTCGATCCTCGGTCGGTTCTTATCATCGTCACGATCCTCGTTGTTTCTTATCATGTCGACGAAGATCATCGTCACGATCATCGTCACGATCGTTGTCAATCCGATTCGACGTGATCGGGACAACGATCGAGACGAAGATCTGAAGAGACTACGATCGAGACAATGATTGTTTGGAGCCCGATTTCTCATCCTACAGTTTCTTTTCGGAACAAAGCACTGTTCTACCCGTGACGCTGGTTGTACCGATTGGTGAAGACGCCCTGGAACCATTTCATACCGGCCACCAGGTTCGGCTCCGGGGTCTCCAGCAGCAGGTGGTAGTGGTTGCTCATCAGCACATAGGCATGTACCACCCAACCGCTCATACGCCTGCCCCAACGCCTCCAGATGCGCCTCCCGGTCCTGATCGTCTTCATAGATAGGGCCCCGCGACGATTCCCCCGCGACATCACGTGATAGACCCCGCCCGCATACTCAATTCGAGGCTTTCGTGCCATCAAACCCGACCATGAATTCTGATCCGAATCCCGTCACCACGAAAATCCACGGACTGACCCCATTCCCTGAAACGGCTTCTTCCAAAACAGATAATGAAGAAATATCATTATCACTGAACTTTGATCCCGGCAAAGACGAAGATACTCTTTGTTTTTCCCGGCAAGGCTTTATCTGACGGCAGAAGCGACTATTCTGCACCAGCTCCACCCGCACCGGCGCGGCCGGGATGATCGAGACAGGGAAACAGCCGTTCCCTCCGGAAGAAACACTGGAAATGATCAAGGCGCTCGTTATGGGAGAAACAGCAAGGCAGTCAGAATGGTATTGTCGAGGGGAGATTGGAGACTGGAAATGAAGATAGGGAAACCGATTATGACCGTACTGGTATTGTTGAGTGTCGCGGGCCTCGGAGCGCTTCAGGCATCGGGTGCGGAGAGGTCCCGGCTGGTGTATCACGTTGCTCAGACAGCAAATGCATCGGACAGAAATCCCGGCTCTCGAGACGAGCCTTTTCTGACTATCTCCCAGGCAGCGAGAACCGTCCGGCCCGGGGACACGATGATAGTCCACGAGGGAATCTACCGCGAATGCGTGAGGCCGGTAAGAGGCGGAACCGGCCCGGAGAGGATGATCACCTATCAGGCGGCGCCGGGTGAGAGGGTTATCCTGCGCGGGTCGAGCGTTTTTTCGCCCACGTGGGAGCCCGCTTACGCGGACAAGCGAGGGGGAGATGATCTGGTCAAGGCGAGGTTCCCCGCGGGCTTCTTTGAAGAGAATCGCCGGCTGAAGCGTGAAGATGGAAGGCCGGCTATCTACAACCCGTTTCGCATCCCCATCAGGATAGGGCCAACCGGCGGACCAGCCGCGAGGTACAAGGTTCTGGATCCGGAAGGGTTTTCCACGCCGGTAATAGGTGAGGTGTACGTGAAGGGAAAGCCGCTCATACAGGCCAGGACGATTGCCGAACTTCGAACGAAGCGCGGCAGCTGTCTTGTGTCGCGCGACGGGCAGACTCTGTATGTGAATTTCAAAAAATTCACCAAAGGGTCGGTCGAAGTGACCGTCCGCGAGCAGGTTTTCGTTCCGGAATATCGCGGGCTGGGCTATATTCAGGTCCGCGGGTTCATTATAGAACATGCCGCGAACCAGGGACCTTTTCCACAGGCCGGTATGCTCTCGGTCCGCAGTGGCCATCACTGGATTATCGAAGATAACGTGATCCGGTATGCGGCGACCGTCGGCATGGACGTTGGAGCCGAGTTTGCCATCTACTGGTCGTACGAGCATGATCTCACGGAGGAGGGGGAGTGGGCGCCGGAAGCGATACCGGCAATCTACGAAAAGCCCCGGGGGCCGGACGAAACCTGGAAATGGGGAGAGTTGAGCAGTCACGTCCTTCAGCCCAGCCCGTCACGGGGACACATCATCCGGAACAATGTCATTTCTCGTAACGGTCTCAGCGGCATCATAGCCATCAAAGCCGATGATCTGCTGATCGAAGGCAACGTTATTGAACAGAATAACCGCAGGCTGCTCAGGGGAAACGTGGAGCAGGAAGGTCTGGGGTGGGAGGAGGCCGCCGGCATTAAGCTTCATCTGACCAGGAAAGCAATAATTCGAAATAATCTTGTGCGGGACAACTGGGGATGGTCCGCGGGCATCTGGCTGGACAACAATAATGACGATGCTCGAATAACGGGAAACCTCGTCCTGAACAACGCTTATGGCGTGGACCTCGAGATCAACACGCGCCCAAACCTGGTTGACCACAATATCATTGCCTTCTCACGAATCGACGGGCTTTCCAGCCGCAATTCGATAGGACAGAGATTCATCCACAATCTGGTGATCCACAGCGGCCGCTGGGGCTGCATGATCAACTACAGCGGTCAGCAGGGCGACTACATGGGCCGGCAGTTCGGCCCTTCCAGGGATTTTGCAGTGAAGAACAACGTCTTCATCGGAAGTGCGGAAGGAAAAGCCATTCGGGTTCCCCTGCCGGCAGAGGATACCCATAACATTATTTCCGGCAATCTCATCGCCGCGAGTGACCAACTGTTCCAGCTCGAAGGGGTTTTTGCAGGGGACACAGCCCTACCTTCGGCTGACATGGTCAAACTGGCGATTGATCTGCTGACGGCGAACAACGTGCCCGGGAATCTCTGGCCCGACTTCGACCACTGGAAGAGCGCCGATCGATGGACCTTAGGACTCTGCGGCTTCGCCGCATTTAATGCCATCGCCGGCTCTTCCGGAAATAGCCACCGTGACTTCCCTCTGCCGACGCTGTCCTCACGAATGGACCAGTTCACCTGGAATGGATGGCACGGTCCCTTCTCCTGGCCTTCCTCGGACCATCACCTGCCCGAGCTGAACCCCGGATACGAATTGACGGTTGACGCCACCGCCTGGCCGCAGGTGGAAGCCGTCAAGGGCATTGACGGTGATTATCTGGGCAGTACTACAGGTGCCGGGCCCGTCCTGCCGGGACCGGTACAGGCGGCAAAAGGAAGGAAAATTCTGACCATCTGGCCGAAGGAATGAACGGGGGGGCACTCCATAAGAAGTGAGCATGCACATCGGGTCCTGTCCTGCGGCAGGAGCCGTAGCGGCCATAGCAGCTGGCCAGTTTCACAATCCTTGCGGTCAACGGATCCTCATCATCTCGCGTTGCGGGCCTCTGCGCCGCTGCGTAGCCCGTGATCGGCCGTGAGCCGTCCCGTGGTGGGGCAAGTACCGAGCGGTACGCTACAAGGCCGTGCGGACGTCCATCTCGCCTACTGACCTGGGGGCAAAACAGCCCGGAAGCCCAAGTTGAAGTAGCTGTCGCCCGGGGCGTAGTGGCCGCGAT
>CAUZEO010000386.1:0-4661 GCA_963578625.1 Kiritimatiellia bacterium
ATAGGGGATAATAGATCATCGGCTTGTCGTACACCGGTACGATCTGTTTGCTGATGGCCTTGGTGATCGGATAGAGGCGCGTACCTGACCCGCCGGCAAGTATGATTCCCTTCATTCCTGTACAAAATAAATTGTGGGAGCATTTTGCAAGCCTGTTTCTTCCGTAGCACGGGTGTCCGACCCGTGTAGCGGAGCCCAGGCCCGGAACCACCGAAGCGGCACGAGGGGAGGAGCTTGGGTTCTGGTTGGGCTCCGCACACGGCATACCCGCCGCCTTCGGCCCCCGCCACTTGTGCCGGTTCGCGATTCCGGCGGCGCCGGATAGCGGACATCGTAAACAGCGCGCCAAAGAGAAGGAACGCCGAGGATACGGAGGATTCGGGGATTTGGTTTGGCGGACCATCACGCCGGGCTACCTGATCGATCTAGGCGTACAGCCCTGCCCGGCGAGTGCGTCCTTCGTTGCTCTTTAGATAGTCGGAATAACCTTCCGTTTGTAATCCTCCAGCATCTCGAAATCCCAGGAGCCGCAACGAGTACACAGCGTCGTCTATCACCAATGTTGTGTCAGAGAAAAAGTCTTCCTCAAACACGTAGTCCGGAATCTTCCACCATCTGTTCGGGGTATTGAGCATGCCTAATTCGAAGGTAAAATCGTCGGTCAATCCAAGATCGGGATTCGTGATTTCCAACTGAAGGCTCAGGTCGATTCCGGTGACACCATCGGCGGTGCTGCTTCCGTTGATGCCATTGTGATACCAGATCGTTCCGATTTGAAACGTTTCACCGGCCTCCGTGGTCCAGCCGGGTTGGGCGTCGAGATCGTCACTGCCGACTCTGTCGAACGCCAGGATGCTCGGGTCCGGATACCCCCAACTGAAAAGGTGCACTGAATTGGCCGCCGTGCCATTATCATCCCTCGAAAATGACCCGGAATCATTCCCGTCATGGTCCGGGTTGACCCATTCCCCGATCGAGTTCCCTTCAAAAGGGATCGCGTTGGCCGACCCTGCTGCCGTCAGCAGGCTCGCCACCACTCCTGACAAGCAGGATGCGGTAACGGTTAGGATCTTTTACACTTCCGGTGCCATTATGCGTCACAACCTGATTCTGATGATGGCCGTTCACAAGTCTGATACCTTTACCCAAATCCAATCGCGTTCATCCCGTGTCATCAAATCAATCTGTCTCTGCACCTTCGACACGGATAGCTCTGCCCGATTCCCGACTTCCTTGAACTCGCGCTCGGTAGACTCTCCCGGGGGGAGTGCAAGCCGTCGGCTCAGGGCGGGATAGATTTTCTGAACCTCCCGATAAAATCGCGCGTACTTGATCACCCTCTTCTTATCACCGGTCATCGCTTTCGCCTGAAGGTCCCAGTCTTCCTCGAGGGCCTGCTTGATGCTGTCCGCATATCCATTTTCGCAAGCGGCGTACAGGAGGGCGAAACTACCCGACAGTTCGATTAAATCCAGCTTGGACATGAGTACATACGCATGGAAATCATCCTGGTTCCTTTTGACCGGAAGCCAGGCGACCTGCCTGCGCTCTGACTGCGAAGGAGTTATCACGCACTGTATTAGGTCCATGCCCCGGTGAATTTCGTGCTTGATCAGAAGTCCTTCACACATGCTGGTTGCGTTGGGATCCGGTGTGAGAACCGAATCGAGATTCTCCTCGTACACTATCCCCGATCCGGCCTGCCAGGATTCAAGCGAGTCATACCCTCGAATCTGGTTTCTGGGGATGCGAGCCCGATTGATTACATAGCCCTGCCGTGTCGGCCAGATGACCGTGTCGGATTCGGCGACCCATCCCAACGGTTCCCGGGAACCAAAGTCACTTTCCATCACCAGGAGGAAACCGTTCTGCCGTTTGTGTACAAACAACTGGCGCGGCAAATACCAGGTTTGTTGCGACTCGACTACTTCATACATCGGAACGGATCCAACGATATCGGCATCCGTAGAGGGCTTCGATCGCAGCGGTAGGTTTTTCCCGAGAGAAATCACGCACATGGGAATCTCAGTGCCTTCCAGGCGAATGCAGTCAAGATATTCGCCCGATCGCAGTCCCTGGCCGGCAAGATTTCGCACTCGCCAGAAGTAGACCCCTCCATCGGCAGCTATGCGGACACCGTAGCAGCCGCGAAAGTCGCGATCCGGGACAAGTTCGACGACCTTGGTGGTTGATCCGACGTACCTGTTTTGATCCGGGCTCCAGTTGTCTTTGTCAATCGGACCAAGCGTCACTCGGCTGCCCAGGCGAAGCGCGCCGTGCTGTCGCGCTCGTTCTTCCATCCGAATTCGATCCTTGTTCTCCGCGGCCTCACAGACAGGAACGGGGGAAAGCAACCTCAGCAACAGGGCAGGGGCTGCGAAGAGGGCGTAGAATCTCCACCTTCGATATCGGAAATCGAAAATTCGAAATTCGGAATCGTCCTTCATTCGGCTCGCAACGCCTCCTGTGGATCTTTTCCCGCCGCCTGCAGCGCTGGCAGAAGTGCCGCGGCCCCGGCAAGCAGAATGACGCCGGCGCAGACGAGCACGATCGTCACCGGCGCGGTCTGATAAAAGCCCTGTGCCCCGGGTTGGATTCCCACGGTGCCCGCCACCGCCTGGGAAATGACGTGGTTGATTCGTCCGCCGGTAAAGAGCGCCATGGGAACGCCTGCGAATACGCCAAAGGCGCCGATCAGTCCACCCTTGACCAGAAAGACCCAGGCAATAAGCCGGTTGGATGCCCCCAGCGCCTTCAGAAGTCCGATCTCTGCCTCCTCGGCATCCACTTCGTTGTACAGAGTGATCGCGATTCCCAGCAGTCCGGAAAACAGGACGGAAATGAGAAGCAGTACTGCCCCGGCGGTGATGAGGCGCACCAGCGTGACGAGCCCCTTGAACCGGTCGATCGGCATGTAGGTATTGAATCCGCGGCTGCCCAGCGCGGCGCGCGCCAGTACCGCGGATTTGAGATCACGAAAGTGCAGGTAAGCGTACAGCGCGTCGTCTTGCCATGGACCCACGTCAAAGCGTGGCGCTGCCTCGTAACCCAGATCGTTCCATACGCGTGGCGAGCAGAGGACATACCCGTTCGGATACTCTTCGTCCAATGCCGCCACGTTCAGTTTCGGCGATGCGGGCAGTTCCTCCAGCGCTTGAGCACGGGACGTGAGCGCTTTGCCTATTCCGTCGGGCACTACTTCGGCAACCAGAGCGCCCCGGTTCGAAACGCATGCTGAGTTCGTTCGCACGAGCTCCGCACCCGGTTCTTTCGGTGTCAAGTCACATTGTAGTGAGCCGCGGGCATGAAACCATCGCGTTTCGTAATCCTCGATCCGCCAGCAGATCAGGGGGACGGGTTCGCCATTCCCGTCGGTGGCGATGGGTGATTGGTTTTCATTTGCAAGGGATTGCACAGCGTATTGCAGCCGGTCATAGGTTTCGTACCATTCGCCGTTTGCGTTGGATCGCACCCGGGCAAACATATCCTGGATGACCCGGGGCGTGGCCAGGGATGCCTGGTCGCGAAGATTCTCAAAAATTCCGACCACCAGAACCTGCGCACACGCGGCCGGCGTGTGGGTTCGCGTTCCGGGAAGCATAATCCAAATTTTCCGGTTTATCAGGTCCTTCATCGAGGACGAGCCTGGTCGTTGGCGTGACAACTTCAGGGCCACTTCCGCGCTGAGCACAATCTCCGGCGCCTCTTCGCTCGAGACCCATCGGCCTGCTACCGCGTGGGAACGCACGCGCGCAGCTTCCGGATCCTCGGGGTAGGTATTTCCAATTTTGCTGAAGATGCCCCGCGTACTTTCCTGCGCCGGATGCTCCAGGCTTAGCGAATGCGCTTCAGATCGCCACCAGAGGTTGAACCCTTCATATCGACGGGCCAGGCTGGTGCTTCGGATAAAATCGTCGGCGTCCCTGATCCGCTCTTGGAATGACAAGCTCTGCCCTTCCGGTTGCCAGCCGCCAAGATGGACCCGAACCGCGCCGGCCGCCGCCTCCTTCTTCACCATTTCATGAACGTAGGAACGCACCCCTTCCGCGAAACCCAGGATCACGGTCGCGAGCGTGACGCTCAAAACGATGGACAGCACATTGAACAACGACATCCATCGCCGGTATCCCTGCCACATGCCGCTGAGCAGAATTCTAATTACCTGAATCGGAAACATGAACGATTAGTCCGTGTACGGACGCATTTTGTCACAGGATGCTGATGCGGGGTGCGGGATCCGGGGATCGGTTAATTGGAATCAGGGATTTGAGCCCTGGGTACCATCCTCTTTGGTTGATCCTCAATACTTGTAAATTCGATATTGAGTATTCTGCATTGGACCTTTTCCGACTTCTGCCACCTGGAGGAGCCTGCACGGCATCGAAAATGTCGAATATCGAATGCTCAATATCGAATGTCGAAGGATTTGCTGGTCCCGTCATACCCAATACCCAATACTCAACACCACATCCCACCCGGTCCGCTCACCACGCACGCTCATCCCTAATCCCATTTCAACTGGTCGGCCACGTGTGGATAGCAATCGTCGGCGATTCGTTGGGCCAAAGATAAGACATTGTCGTTCTTTTCACGACGGATGACGGGTGCGAGCGCCTTCTCTTCTGTAATTTTCCCATCGCGCATGACGATGCTTCGGTCCG
>CAUZEO010000387.1:0-4629 GCA_963578625.1 Kiritimatiellia bacterium
ATGCCGACTTTGAAGTTAATCCAACCCGAGACTCGGTAGTAGGCATAGTAGTTGTTGACGCGGTCCGCCATGCTGCTGGCCTTGTACGTCCACAACTCGGGCGCTTCGTTGCCCCGTTCGATCCACTCGGCCAGGAACGGGTACTGCTGGTCGCGATCTCCCCGCGAGAGCATGGCGTCGAACGTCTTGTAGAATCGGAAGCTGTCGTCGCGGTCACGAATGCCGGGTCCCCGGTTGGTGAACACCTGGATTTCAGGATCAATTTCCTTGATCAATTCCGCCAGAGGCAGCTCGAAGTTCAGCAGGACGTCCATGTTGGATTCGTCGGCAAGAAAGAAGACGAAATCCTCCTTCTTCACTCCCCACGAGGCCATGTCCTGCTCCACTTTCTTCAGCCATTGCGCGAACAGCTTCTTGAAGGAATCGCTCGGATAGGGGACCTCCGTGCCGCGGACCAGCCTGTCCGTGATGTAGCTCAGCTGAAGAATGAACCGGAGCCGTTGACTGCTGGCACCGGGAGCGGCGTTGAAGTACCGCACGACGGGTTCCACCTCACCATTCAAACGCGTCGAATCGTAGGCCGTGATGTTCAGGTCCTCATCCACCTCCACGGGGAACGGCATGTAGTTCCAGTAGACCAGCACCATGTTGAGACCGTAACGCTTCATGTGCGCCACCGTCTTGTCACGAACCTTCAGGCCGACTTCCGAGTTAAAGAGTTCAACGTAGCCGTTGTTGGCGAGGATGTCGGGGCTGGGAAGGGTGAAGTCCCAGACCGTCAGTTTCCCGGGAACGGTTTGCTCGGTACCGGTGTCCAGGTCGCGCAGCACGACATCGAACGTGTAGCCGCCCGGTTTCAGGTCGCCGTACCGCGTGTTGAATGTCAGCCAAACCTGGCGGCTTTCTCCCTTCGGCACTTCGAGCGGGCCGTCCAGATCGAAAAGCACGTCCCCCAGCTCCTCGCGGCCGCCGCCGAAGCTGAAGTAGAGCGACTCGCGCACCTGAATCGATTCGGCGGGCAGTCCGGGGGTCGGTTTGACTTCGACAGACAGCCGAAGGTTTTTGCCTACGGAACTCACCATGAAGGCGGAATCACGGAACTCGTCCATGGCCATTTTGACGTCGATCGATTCCAGTTTCGGGCTGGCGAGGTCCGGCGGTTCGTTTTTGTAGATGTTCAGATACTTTTGGAGTTCCCAGGCGAAAAAGTCCTTCTTGTCGGCAAGGACGAGCGCGCCCATCTTCCGCTCAATGTCCTCCACGTCTTTGTTAAAGGCGTTGTACCTGCCCGCCAGGGTTCCCTGCTCCGCCGATCGTGCGGCATCCAGCGCCTTGTCAATTCTTTCGTTGAATTCCGGGATCCGTGGTTCGACCTCCTTGCGCAGTTCGTCAGGCACCAGGTCCCAGTTCACAGCCCTCGCGGTTGCGGCAAGCTGCTGCTTCACCGACTCGGCACGAGCAACCAGTGTCTCGGCGGGAGAGCCCTCGGCCGGATCGTAGACTGCCTGGATTGAATCAATCCGATAAATCGCGTCAACCTCGTTATCCGGAAGAACAAACATCATCATCCGGATCGAGGAAATGTCATTCATGTGGCGTCGAACAGCCGCGGTGGGAAACTCACACAGCATGCTCTCGCCCTCGGGGATGTACCACGCCATGTCATCCCAGTTCCGGCCGCCATCGTTGTGGGAGAGGCTGGTCATGGATAATTTCACCGGCGGCAGGCCCTCGGTGACGTTTCGGATCGTGACCACGATTTTCGAATAAATCGACAGGTCAAAAGCTTCGGGGAAGAAATCCGTGCCGAGAATAACACGAGGCCAGTGGTTTTTATGGACTTCGAATGGCCTCACCTTCACTTCCAGCGCACTCTTTCCGGTGACCGCGTCTTCTTCGGTCAAGGAGATCGATAGCCCCGTCGTCAGAAGACCCTGCAGGTCCTCCTGGTGCTCAAAATCGGCAAGCATCAGTGTCCGCGTCGGTTCACCCCACGAATCAGGGATTGTTGTCCCCAGGGTGACTACAAAAAGGAGCGCCAGTATCAATTTATCCTGCATCATCATTTCTCCCATCTCCAGAGCCTGCATTGGGCCGACGGCACTAAGAGGCTGAATACCTGCTGGTTACGAGCCAGTTCCACGGTTTTCCCGGTGTAGACTTCCGTCAGGGTCATCGCCTTGTCCGGTCGTTTGAACACCCGGATCCGGGTGTTTTTGGTCCCCGTATAATTTGAAACCAGCAGCAATCCCGCATCCCCGGTTTCCAGTGTGGTGGCAAAGGTCCGTGGCTGCTCGGTCCAGAATCGCTCCGTGTTTTGTCCATTCAGGAACAAGTCTTCATGCTCCGCGACTATGCCGTTGGTTTCCGCCACCTCGGCAATGATGCGGATATTCGACTTGTTCCAGGCCCAGTACATGTATCCGCGGCCACCCGCGAAGAGGGTTTCCAAAATGTGGGCCCGGTTTTCTCCCGGCTTCCACATGCGCCGGTCGGCCCGGGCTTCGCCCATGTTCAGGGATGCGTAGGACACTTCGCGCCCAGCGGCCCGGATCAGCTTGCGGATCTCCCGGCGCAGCGCGAAGCCGCCCGAATAGTACATCGGCATGATCCGGTCGAATACCTGCCCGGTCTCGGCCACGTTGAGGAAATTGTCCTTGATGTTGCTCAGGCCCACGGCGCCGGTGTAGGTGGCGAACCAGGGTTCGACGCTGCTGCGCGAGCCGTATTTTTCGATGCAGGCGTCGATATGCTCTGCCGCTGCCTCGTACCACTCGGTCACCAGGTGGGCACGAAAGAACCACCAGGCGTCGAAGTGGTCCGGATATCCGAGCGGATCGTCGAGGAACACCTGTGGATCCACAACCTTCAACTGGGCCCGGTGCTCGGACAGCCACCCGCCCCACCGGTCTTTACAGCGGTGGCAGAGACAGGTGTTCATGGTGTGATCGCCGTAGTGTTCGTCGTCGATTATGATGCAGGAGAAGCCCTTGGCGACCAGGTCCTCCAGCTCATCCAGAAAGATCTCGAACGCCTTGCCGCGGTGCGAGGCGTCAATCGCTCCGCTCCGCTTTCCGTCCAGGGTAATCGATCCAAAGTCGGGGATTTCCGAGACCAGCCCCCGAAGATCGCTGAAGCCGGAGTGCTCGGCGTCGACGTCGATGCCGTGGGCGAGAAAATCCTCGATGTACTCCGCCCCCTGTCCCCGCTTCCAGAAATCGACGGTATTGAAACCCATCCTTTTCAGCATCCCGAAATAATCCGGATAGGTTTCCTTCATCTTGCCGGCCGCCGCGACGCCGGTGACGATTTCCTTCGGTTGCGCGACGGCCGGGATATCGATGTATTTGATCGGAACCTTGTAGGGCGTCTCTTTTCCGCCCTCCCATTCGACCCATGATGTCGCGTGCTTTCCATCGACCGTTGAATCGTCGGCCAGGGCGAACAGGTGGACGGCATAGTACCGCGGGCTGTCCTCGTGGTGCTTGAAATCGAAGACATAGCGCGTACCGCCGCCCTCGATGGTCTCTTCGGTGCCCGTATGTGCCTTCCCGTACTCTCCGAGAAATCTCACCCCTTTGGGCAACTCGATGAAGAAACGGCCCGTCTGCTGCCACAACCCTTTCGGGAGGTTTTCCCGCGCCCGCAGCACGATGCGGGAAGGGATCTTCGACGAGACGGAAAACTCATCGTAAAAAAGGTCCGAGTTCGCCTTGCCGGGCCGGAGGGGAATCCGGGGATACCCGGTGTGCTTTCCGAGCGAAACCTTCAAGTGATCGATCCACACCCGGCCTGCCGTGGAGTTGAGGGTGAGCACCAGGGAGGCCCTGCCGTCGGGGCCGGTCACGAACTGCATGTTCATGTAGCGCCACTCCTCGGGAGAGAGGGACGCCTCCTGGAACCGGGTTCCGGTTCCGCCCCCCTTGACGGAGAGGTTTACCTGCATACCCGGCCCCACCCGGTTGTAGTCGGGCCCGGCCTTAATCCAGAAGGTGAAGTGGTAGAACGAGTAGGGTTCGAGTTGGAAGCCGTCGTGAACCGCCTTTGAGGTTCGGGTCCGGCGATGGTCGAAGAGAAGAAGCCGATTGCCATCGGGCGCGAACGGATCCTCGATGATCCGGACCTCGGCGAAATCCGCGGCCGGCTCCAGGCTCCAGCTCGCTGCCCCATCCTCGAAGCCACCATTGGGGACTACATCCTGGCTCATCACCGCAGTGGGGACTGACAGCAGTAGAGCAGCTGAAAGGGCATTCATGGATGCCGGAATCATTCTTCCCATTTCCATAATGTACACTGTGCCGTGGGAACGAAAAGAGAAAACACCTGCTGATCGGGCGAGAGGTGTATCGTCTCACCCGAATAGATTTCCGTAAGGACCATGGCTCTTTCAGGCCGTTTAAACACGCGAATGGTGCCATTGTCGGTTCCGGTGTAATTGGTGATCAATAACAGCCCTGACGCATCCGTTTCCAGAGTGACGGCATAACTTCGCGGCGCCTCCGTCCAGAAGCGCTCCGTGAAATCGCCATTCAGGAAAATCTCCTCGTTGTCAGCCACCACCCCGTTGGTCTCGGCAATCTCCGCGATAATCCGGAGGTTGCTCTTGTTCCAACTCCAGAACATGTACCC
>CAUZEO010000388.1:0-4619 GCA_963578625.1 Kiritimatiellia bacterium
CGGTTGCCACCGTGGTGGGTATCAGCGATGAAAACGCCGAAGCCTCCGCGACACGCTTGATCCCGAGCAGGGCGCCGCGCGTTACCGCGTGGAGTCCGAGTAACGGCAACCCGAAGGCCAGCACCGGCAGGGTAAATAAAAGTTCTTCCTTTCGGAACGCGACCCGCGACAGCCACGGAGATGCCAGATACAGAAGCACGGCAGCGAGTACCGACGCCGGAAGGACGATGGCCACCATCCGGCGGTAAACGCGCCGACGCGCCGACGACTGTTCTTTAGGCACCGCCGCTACGAATCGAGTAGCGCTGCGCTGGCAGCCCACCGTGCCCAGGAGCAGAAAGATGTTGGCAACCGTCATGGATAGCGACAACGCCCCGATCGCGCTTGCTCCGTACATGCGGGCGAGAACGACGTAATAAACGATCCCCACCAGCATCGCACATAGCTGGACGATGGCAAAGGAGGAGGCGCCACGAATCAACTCGCCCAGATCGCCCCGCAGCAACCGCCTGATGCGACGCGGGATCGATACCACAGGGGAGCTGCTCATGATCGTTGAGGCATCACGTCAAGAATCGGGCGCGAACTCGGACAAGCGCTCACGCCACGCGGGGCGCTGATCGAAGTAGCGCTCAAGCAGGACACGGTAATGAGCGACGTGGGCGGGCGCATGTTGATAGCCCGGTTTTAAATCCCACGTCTTCAGACAGTCTGACATCCATTCCTCATTGCAATTGATATCCAGAAATGCGGCAAGCTGAACAATCGTTTCCCGGTTCAGATCCCGCTCCGTAAAAGTGAAGCAATTGTCGGGGCAGGCGTCTCGCAGGTCGAGAAACCAGGCGAGCTGCTGCAGGATCGCTTCGATCGCCGCCTCGACGGTGGTGATTGAGACGTCACCCAGGTGAAGACGCGCCCGCCCCTTCTTCACGATGGACGAAGCGCAGTCCAGCGGATTGCGTACCGGCATAAGAAAGCACAATCTGGGTTCCAGTTTTACAAGGTCCTTCAATGACACCCGATTCTCCCGCACGTACCGTGTAAGCACTGCGGATTCCTTCCAGTAGAGAACGCGTAATCCGCTCGCCGGCTCCTTTCTGGGCGACCAGGAATCGTGCAGTGTCCGCATTTTCGAAGTTTCAAAAGCGTGCGAGTGCTCAATGGATCCGCCGTAAAGTCCATGCTTTCCCCGATCGGACAAATAGACAGCATACCGGATAAAACGTTCAAAGGTCCCGGGCGCGTAGTCAACCAGGAAATTGACTTCAGGGAGCGGGAATATGCGCTTTCCTGCATGATTGAGAACGCGGCACTGAGGATGCGAGGCCATCATGCCCGCAACCAGGGTGGTAAGATTTCGATTTGGCCCCAGCGAGCAGCACACTTTACGGAGGGAAGGAAACTCCATCCCCTCTTTGTCCGATCTGGATAGGTCCCACCTCATGCGGGTTCCCAGTAGAATCGGTTCAAGTCCTTTTCTCAGGTATCCTGCAACGCCCATTAAGTACGGAATGTATTGAACACCGCCGCCCCGCGTCAAGCATGCGTCTCCGAGGTCCGGGAGACCCCGGGGAGTAGATTGATATTGACCGGGCTTACCATGATCGCTTTCATCCTTCCTTCATGCCCGCAGTCCCTTTAATTTTAATTGTCCTAGCGTTGCTGGTCGCGGTACCCATTTTTACGTGGTTCGCGTTTACTCTGGGCAAGTCCGTATTCATTTTCGGTCTGGCAGCCCTTCCTTCTCTCGTCCTTTTGGCAAATCGCCCCAATTTATGGATGATTCTTCTGGCCTGGGTTTTCGCCTCCAACATCCGCGTGCTCCTTGGCGGGTCGCTGTCGTTGTTCACCCTTTTATGCGCTGGTCTCACCGTCATTCTTCTTGCCCGCATCATCATTTCGAAACGGACGAATCCATACGGGAAAATGGCACGTTGGTGGGGAATCAGTTTTGTCGTTGTCGTCGGCGTGACCATGTACATGCGGGGAATTGGCTTCGCATTTCTCGGTGGCGAACAGGTTGGGGGAATGCGGTACATCGTCATTTTGACACCGCTCTGCCTGTTTATTTTCTCCAGCCTGCTAAACCTCTCTCGCAGGGAATGGCAAATCGCTCTCTACGGGATGTGCGTTGCGGGATTGTTCCCGGGAATTGCCGAAGCTGCATTTCACCTGTCGGACGGACGGTTCTACCACCTCTACTACCTGATCCAGCCGAAGACCTCCCTGGGTGTAACGATTGAAGCATCGGCTGCAGGGGCGGAGCTCATTCGCTACAAGAGTGCGACCGAGACAAGCAGGTACATCCTCCTGTTCGCGCTTCTTGCATTCCCCGGTACCGGCAAGAAAAGCCATCTGCGAGTTCTGTTCGTGCTGGTGGCGCTCGTAATCGGCGGTCTCAGTGGTCATCGGCAGAACATGGTATACCTGCTGGGTATCCTTTTAATTTTCGGCTTCTTCAGATCCCCGGGCCACCGCATACGATATTCAATTGCGTGCGCGAGCCTCGGAGTCGCGGGAACTCTCTGCCTGTATGTTCTCGCCCCGTACCTTCCCTACAATCTGCAACGCTCCATCTCCTGGCTTCCGCGAATCCCGGTGGATCATAAAGTGAAACTTTCTGCGCTCGGAACAACCGACTGGCGAATTCTGGTGTGGGGCCAAGGGATGAAGGAAATACCCCGGTACTTCTGGCTGGGCAAAGGATATGCGTACCAGATGGAGGTCTACCAGCGGCTGGCGACAATGGAGCGAAAAGACGCGTTCGTGGAAAGCGCCGTCCTCACCGTTGACTACCACAACGGCCCCCTGGGGTTAATCATCGGCCTGGGTATTTTCGGTGTGATCGCCGCTTCAGGATTCTTCGGCACCTTCGCAATTCAGCAAAGCATCATGGCAACCGGGAAGTGGGCCGAGCCAACTTTGGAGCGTTACCATCTGGCCCTGTTGTCCATGTATCTGGCCCGGATTCCGTCCTTCCTGGTCATCTCTGGAAATGTGCACACCACCTTTCCGGATTTATTCTTCCTCTGTATTCTGCTGCAGGGCCTCACAAGGACCGAATTGCGAACCCGCTTAGAAACTGCGCAGAAAAATAAGGAACAAGAACTGCTGGAAGAGCCGAGGACCAAGGAGGTGCCTCTCGCCGGTCCGGCCGCGCCGGTCCTGCGCCGAAACAACTCCGGCATCTCGTGAACGCGGCTGGCTACACCGGGCCAACGACGGCGGTCATTTCAGAATAACCATGTTCCCTATGGTCTCGAGGGAGAATGTGGTTTTGTTGTTCGCAAGAAATTCGTCGACCGACTTTTGGACGCCGGGCCAAAAAGATGCGGCGTAATCGTCGATGACGATAATTCCGCCGTCGGCCAGACGGGGGTAGAAAAATTCAAGGCTATCTCTTATCGGTTCATACAAATCCAAATCGAGATAAACGAAAGCGAATTTCTCATCGTCCGCAACCGAAAACGGCTCAGGAATCCAGCCCTTGTGAAGGGAAACGAAAGGGAACTCCTTGAGATTTTCCGCTACTTCCTCCACCGTGACGGAGAAGGATTCTTTTTCTTTGCGAATATACTCCGGATTAACGTTGGCCATCTGATCCTTGTCTTCATCGGTCTTGTCCGACAACCCTCCTTCGAATGAATCGAAAACGAAAAGCCGTCGATCGCTTTTCCGATCCTTGAGAACGGTGGCCACCATGTGTGCCGATTGGCCACGCCAACACCCGCACTCCGCAAACGAACCCGGAACGCCGGCATCCAAAACGTGGTACGCGGCCTTCATCGTGACGTAGTACCTGCACTGCTTAACAAAAACATTGCGGGACTCACTCTTCGTCGCGTACATCGAACTCTCATACAGCTTCGTCGTGTAGTCGGGATACTGGTATCGACTCATATGCATGAGATCGATAACGACATGCTTTGATTCCGCATTCTTCGGAAAAAAGAAAGCGGTAATTCCGAGGGCGGACATGAATCGCTTTAACTGAAATAGAAGACTTGCTTTCAAACTCATGGCGTTGCTTTACTTCGAATGCTGGTTGTCTGTCAGGTTACCGACCACGAGGACCGGAAGTGAATTTCATTTCAAACCCCGCTTTTACTAAATTTCGGGCCTTTCGTCAAGCCTGCAGACAGGTGTGACGATGCCGCGGCTGAGCAAATCCTGCGCGCTTGCGTCGCATCCGGACTTGGGGCATCCTTGCTGTCCTTGATCGAGTGCACGGGCCGATGTCGCGTGCCCACCGAAGCGCGCGGAATTAACATGGTATGTACGTAGTAGGTTACCCAAAATCCGGAAATACTTGGCTATGCTGGCTCTTGGCATATTGTCTGAATACCCGTTATGAAGATGTCTACGATCCGGCGCTTCGACCCCAACAACCCCATGTGCGCAGCCACGTCGAAGGCGGTTTGCCTCACCCCAGCTTCGAAGACTCGCTCGGGAAAGTACTGAAAACGCATCGCTTGGACGTGGGCGCCGGTCAGGATAAGCGCTGGTGTTATATCGTCCGCGATGGCCGGGACGTCATGGTCTCCATGTACAATTTCTCGTACTTCACACGGCGGCCGATTCGGACCTACGGTCTGCCTTTACAATCGGCGAAAAATTTG
>CAUZEO010000389.1:0-4618 GCA_963578625.1 Kiritimatiellia bacterium
GTCACTGTTTTCATTCTCTACTCGCACAAATTCAAGCGCCCCGGTAGTCGGGACCAGGATGAGTTTCCGGCCGTTTCAGGCGTCAACGGCGCCCGATTTATTAAAATCCTCGATGCGATATCGCACGGTTGGGCCACCTACTTCGTTCATGCGGTCAATCTCGTCCAGGGCCTGTGCAAATTCCCTTTCGAGGGAATGATGCGTCACCAGAACAACGGTTACGTGGCCATCGCGTGACTCGATGGACTGGTGAACGGAGGCGATGCTGATTCCGTGATCTCCCAGCACGTGCGCCAATCGGGCCAGCATGCCCGGCTGGTCTTGAAGAAGAATCCGAAGGTAGTACCGCGCAACCATATCGTCGGCACTTCGGGTTCCGCCGTACTGGTTGTGCCGTGCCAGCGCCGGGACCCTGCGTTCAGATCCGGAAATCAGATTTCGTCCCACATCGACGAGATCGCTGAGAACTGCGCTGGCCGTGGGATCCGTGCCGGCGCCTTTGCCGTAGTACATGGTTTCTCCCACGTCCCGGCTGTCGACGAGGACGGCATTAAACACTCCGTGTACAGATGCGAGAAGATTGTCCTGGGGAACAAGCGTAGGCTGTACTCGGATCGAAATGCCGTCATCCAGGTGCCGAATGCATGCCAGAAGCTTCATCGCGTAACCCAGGCGCCGCGCCTCCTTAATATCCTCCAGGCTCACGTCCCGGATCCCATGGACCTCCACGTCTTCCATCGACGGCGTGAACCCGTAGGCGAGAGCCGCAAGAATCACGGCCTTGTGCGCCGTGTCCCATCCATCGATGTCCAGGCTCGGTTCCGCCTCTGCAAAGCCCGAGTCCTGCGCCTCCTCCAGCGCCGGCAACAAGGCAAGGCCTTCCCGTTCCATGCGAGTAAGGATGTAATTGCAGGTGCCATTCAAAATGCCGTAGATCGCGTCGATGTGCGTTCCTATTAAACCTTCCCGCAGGGAACGAATGATCGGGATTCCGCCGCCTACGCTGGATTCGAAATAGAGATCGACGTTCTCCGCTTCAGCACGGCCGAAGATTTCCCCCCCGAATTCCGCCAGGAGCGCCTTGTTTGCAGTGACGACCGGCTTTTTCAACTCCAGGGCGCGCAAGGTAAGTTCACGTGCGATGGTTGTACCACCGATCATTTCCACCACAACTTCAACCGCGTCATCCTCAATCACCGAAATCGGATCCGTGGTGAAAAGCGAGGGATCCACAAGGAAAGCCCGCTCCTTCGCTGGATCCCGGACCGCGATGCGCCGGATCGCCAACCGAAAACCGGTACGGCCGGCAATCAGCTCTCCATTCGCGGCCAGACCTTTGGCTACGCCGATACCGACGTTACCCAATCCCAATAATCCTACTCCGATCTCGCGCATGTGGAATTCGCCTTTTAGGGGCCGGACCCGAAGTTCGAGTCTCCCGGCCTGCATTGGTGTTGGGGCAGATCGTATCCAATCACATTCGGGCTACAAGCCGAATCAGGGTTGGATAAGACTTCTCCGCGGAAAACTCAACGGGGAGGAAAATCAGATCACGGGATTCGGGAAAGCAGTTTCCGGCCTGCATCTTCAATCGCTTTTTGAAGTATAGGCATAGTAAAGGGCTTTTCAATGATCGTTACGACCATGGCCATTTCCGAGGCCTCAGGGGGAATATCCACCGCGAAGCCGGTGATGATGATAATCGCGACATCCGGCCTCAGCACGGTGATTTCCTGAAGCGTTTCCGACCCATGCTGGCCGGGCATCCGGAGATCGAGAATAATGATGTCGATCTGGGTGTGAATCGTGAGCAAATGAAGAGCCTCGTAACCTGTCTCCGCCTGAAATGCTTGACAATTTTCATGAATCGCCCGTACCGCCAGGCTACGAGTGATCGGATCATCGTCGGCAACCAGCACCGTGTGATCGTGCCCGTGTCCCTCCATCGCCTTGGGCGGTGCGCTGCTCTGCTTATCGTCTACACGAGCGACTTCCACCAGGCTCGAAGGAACGAACATGCCGTTCTGGTGCATGAACTTGACGAGGTCGGACGGCCGAATCAGGTTGGTCCGGCCAGGTGTCTGGTATGCGCCCAGTTTTCCCTGGCGCACCCAGGCGTAGACCGTGTTGCGGGACACGCCGCATATCTTCGCGGCCTCCGGAACCGAAAGAAACTTCGGCTGCGGGATGTCGGATCGTCCCATTCGACGCGGTTGCGCAGAACCGTCTTCGCTTTGTGCCTCTACGGGCTTGCCGTCGATATCACTCATGAACGTATCCTCAACCTGCTTTACCCGGTTCCTCCGGCTTGTTCCGCTACTGGTTGTTCAGAAAGTTCTGCATCTCCATGGATCTCGCCTTCGTTTCCTGTGCCTTGCTTGATCCCGAGCTGACCGCTTCGATTCCAGTCCTCGCTATGAGTACGACACTCATCGCCGCGGCGACGCTCACGCCCCAGGAAAGAACCGAACTGACGGAACCTGCCCAATGGGTCAGCATCATCAGTGGCACGACAACCAACATCGACACCACGACAGATGCGCTCAGCACCACAAAGTACAGGTATGATTCCTCGACGAACGACCCGATCAGCGGTCTCAGAAACATGAAATTTTCCATTGATTGCACTTCAGTCGAAAAATGTCCGACCTGCTCAGAATGTAACCCAATTCCCCGAAAATGTTAACGGTGGGCAAGCAAATCCTCGGCCAATCAGTACAAATTGGACAATTTGAAGGTTTTACTTGCTGATTCCTTCCAGATTTATGTCCAGTTTGACATCTTTTCCGATCAGCTTGTCGGTGGCCCCGCCATCTCCTATCCCGAAATCGTGCCGTTTAAGGATTCCCGATAGCTTGAGCCCTATTCTCTTGTTCCCATAGGGATCGTCGATTGGCCCGGAAATGACTACCGGAAGGGAGACTTCCTTGGTCACACCATGCATGGAAAGTTTCCCCTTGAGAAGGTAGTCATCCTTGCTCTTTTTTATACCCGAGCTGGAAAAGGTAATTTTGGCAAATTTCGCACTGTCAAAAAAATCCAAGCCCCTCAAGTGTTCGTCCCGCTTCTTGTTTCCGGTGTCGATGCTCACAACTTCTATTTCGACATCGGCTTTCAATCCGGTAATATCGCTTCCGTCATAAGTGACGGATCCACTGAAGGTCTTGAAGCTGCCGCGCACATTGCTGATTCCCATGTGACGAATAGAGAAACCAACTTCCGCATGAGAGGTATCGATGGCATACGTTTTCGCTGAAGCGGCTGTGGAGCCAGCCATGATGGAAACCAGGATCATTCCGTTTCGAATCGAGTTTCGCATTCTTATTCTCCAGTTTTTGTCAGTTCACGCCTTCGAGTCACGAAGTGGATTAGTCCACCACCGTCAATTCCGCGGAGGAGCCGTCTGCGACCAGTGTCTCAATCAGATGGTCCGCTTTACCACAGTAGCTTCCCTTCCCCGTTTCCTTACAAAGATCTTTGACCTTGTGCAACAGGAGAAGAGCCTCCCGCGTTCGTCCTATTTCTAAAAGAACCTCCGAAGTTTTCCAGTAGTGCTCCTCCCGAACAAGAGTACGCAGTATGTCTCCCAGTTCTCGATTCTCTTCCTCGGCGGGCCACGGATCCCTCAGGAGAATTTCTACGGCTTTGGCAACATCCCCGTCGGACTGCCAGGTCTCAGCCAGCAACAAAGTCAGCGTCGTGATCCTGGGCGAGGACTCGCCGGCGCCTGCCATGGCTTCCTCGAAACAGGCAGCCCCCTCCGCCACCCGGCCTCGATCCAGCAACTCTTGACCCAGAAGCGCGAGAAGGTATTCGCGATCCTCCGGCGGCTGACGGGAGAGTGAGGTTCGCGCCAGCAGAACCATGTCTTCGCGACACTCCATTTGTAGTCGTAGCCGCGAAATTGTAATCAGCCATTGCTCGAACGTGCGGGATTCCTCGGGCACCGATTCGCACATCTCAAGATAATCCGGGAGCCTGGACTGCTCCAAAGACAATTCGAGAAACCGGGTGAATATGCCGGAAACGCCCCTTATCTCCCACTTCTGCCCGGCCACGATCCCGTTAAGCCACGCTCCCGAGGGCACTTCCGGATTAGCGCCCTGCATTGCCGGGGTCGCCATCGAATCCAAGTAGAGTTCGTAGGTTCTGCCGCTCACCGGCAGATGATGGAGAGCGGCGAATGCCGCTTCCGCCGCTTCCGCCAGAATCTCTCCGGCCTGTGGAAAAGCCGCCGGGGCCACGTAGCCGACGCTGCCGCACATCAGGAAAAGATCCTTTGCCAGCCCGTATGCAGCCTCGTGGGCATTCAGATCAGGGTACTGGAGCCGTTTGGCAAGGTAGACGACCTGGTGCAATGTTTGCCGGTCCGGTGGCTGGGTGCCATTGCCCGGCGAAACCAGAAGCGGGACAACCGTGCCGGATACCGTGGCGATGAGTTCGTCGAGTCGGCCTGCCCGAACGAAGGAGAGCCCCAGATCCCGATAGGCGCCGCTGACACCGAATAAGAACGCTGGATGGCCGGCAAGCAGATCCTCGTACAGGACCGCGGCGCGATCGAAATCTTCATTCCTCGATGCATACAACGCCAATTCATGTTGGAACCAAGGATCTCCGG
>CAUZEO010000390.1:0-4595 GCA_963578625.1 Kiritimatiellia bacterium
GGACTACGGGATTGCCGCACAGATTTTACGAGATCTGGGGTTGGATAAAATCCAGCTGTTGACCAACAATCCGGACAAGATTGAAGGGCTCCAATGGTACGGCGTGGAAATCGACGAGCGAATTGATGTGCCGCCGGCGTTCACGCTGCATAACGCAAAGTACCTGGAGACAAAAAAGAAGAAGATGGGGCATATTTTATAGCCCCATCTTTGTCCCGATCCTCGTCCGGATCTTAGTCGACAAAGATCGGGACCAGGATTGGGACAAAAATATACGCAGGCGCTTGTTGATTGATTGGAAAGGTGTTTATGGCGGGACCTGGAAAACTTGAGTCCATTTCGGACGCTGCGTGCGGTATCGAGGGCGTTCGTGAACTGCGCGGCCACCTGGACGCCGCCGGTTTGCGGATCGGCATCGTGGCCGGCCGGTTTCACACCGAGCTGACCAGCGTTCTCGCGAGTGACCTGGTGCAAACCCTTCTTTCCCGCGGAGCAGAAGCTAAGGATATTCTGGTAGTATGGGTGCCGGGGACGTTTGAATTGGCGGGTGCGGTGCAGAAACTTGCAACGAAAGGTGAGTTCGATGCTCTGATCGCGCTCGGTGCCGTAGTGGAAGGAGAAACTTCACATGCTCAGATGATCGTCTCATCGATCTCTTTTGCCTTGTGTGATATTTCGCGACAGTCTGAGATCCCCGTTGTCGATGGCGTGATATCCGCCCCATCCTACGATCAGGCCAAAGCCCGCTGTGTTTCGGGACCCGAATCGCGTGCCCGCTACCTCGCCGACGCTGCCACCGAAGTCGCGCGCGTGCACGAGAAAATCGCCCGGGGGCTCTCCCATGGGTAGTCGGCATGAGGCGCGCGAATGGGCGGTTCAACTCCTGTTCGAGAACGATTTTAATTCAAACACCCCGGAGGAATCGCTCTCCGAATTCTGGTTGCCTCGCAACCCCACGCCTAAGAGTCAGGAGTTTGCCGAGGCCCTCTATCGTGGTGTCTTGAGTTACAAGAATGACATCGATCGTATGATTCAGCAGTACGCGGAGAACTGGGACTTGAAGCGGATGCCGGCGGTCGATCGCAACATCATGCGCATGGCGATTTTCGAAATGATGCATCGATCCGACATTCCCCCCGTGGTTACCATCAACGAAGCAGTGGACCTGGCGAAAGTGTACGGCGGGGCCGATTCGGGAAGCTTTGTGAATGGAATCCTGGATCGGGTACGAAAAAATATAGATCGTCCGGCGCGGACGGCGGCGGAGGGGTAAAAAAATGGCATCGTGGAAGGAAGCACTCGCGAAAACTCGCGCCCGGTTTTCAGCGTCGATCTCGCGCATTTTCAAAAAGGACGGTGGCATCGCGGAAGAGGAGTTGGAAGAGCTGGAAGCGCGACTGCTTGAGGCGGATGTGCCCGTTCGGCTCGCCGCCGAGCTCATTGAGGCCCTGGAAGAGACGCAAGAAAATGAGAATCCACGCGACCTGCTGCGACAGCACCTTCTGGCATCTCTCCAGGCCGATGCGTCAACCACATGGCAATCCGGTGAAGGGCCGCATTGCATTCTCATTGTCGGCGTAAACGGATCCGGGAAAACGACGACGGCGGCAAAGTTGGCTCATCGCCTGAAACGGGATGGGAAAATCCCGCTGCTGGGCGCCGCGGATACGTTTCGCGCCGCGGGTTCAGACCAGTTGATGATCTGGGCGGAGCGCGTCGGATGTGATGCGGTCGGAGGTGAAACAGGCTCCGATGCCGCATCCGTGGCGTTCGAGGCGTTGGAAACCGCACGGTCCCGGAAATCGGATGTACTGATCGTGGACACCGCGGGACGTATGCATACCAGGAAGCCGCTGATGGATGAGCTGCGGAAGGTGCAACGCACACTGGCGAAGCGACAGCCCGGAGCGCCCCACGACGTTTGGATTGTTCTCGACGCGACGATTGGGCAGAACGCATTGACTCAGGCCCGCCAATTTCATGAAACCATTCCCCTCACCGGCGTTGTCATTGCGAAGCTGGATGGTTCCGCCAAGGCCGGTTTCCTGTTCGGTGTTGCACGCGAATTGAACCTCCCGGTGCGATATATCGGGTTGGGCGAACAGATGGACGATCTCGTGCCTTTTGATCCCGAGTCGTTCGTCGATGCGGTGTTGGGCATTGAGGAGGCGGTGGGGAGCGTTGATTCTTGAGCGGTCGCCACGCGGAAGATGAACGCTGGATGCGCCTGGCACTGGACCAGGCGAAACTGGGGGAGGGGATGACCCGGCCCAATCCGCCGGTCGGGGCTGTCCTCGTAAAGGGCCCTCGCGCGATCGGGCAGGGGTTTCACCGGAAAGCGGGCGGCCCGCATGCCGAGGTAGTTGCCCTTGCAGAGGCCGGTACGGGTGCCCGCGGCGCAACCCTTTACGTGACATTGGAACCCTGTTCCACATCAGGACGAACCGGTCCCTGCACCGAGGCGGTCGTGGCGGCAGGAATCCGCCGTGTTGTTGTCGCGACGAATGATCCCAATCCCAAACACAAGGGAAGAGGCATCCGGATCCTGAAACGTCACGGCATTTCGGTTACCACCGGTGTCCTTCGGGACGAGGCCGCGGATTTGATCGAACCATTTAAAAAGTGGACTGCGACCGGGGGGCCCCTCGTCACGCTCAAGCTTGCCATGACGCTCGATGGGCGGATAGCCGATGCCGGCGGAGCCTCAAAATGGATTACTGGAAAAGGGGCGAGAGAGGATGTTCAGCGATTGCGACGGACTGCCGACGCAATCCTGGTCGGTGCGAATACCGTCCGTGCGGATGATCCCGGCCTCCTTCCGCGCCCGTCGCGCGGAAGAAAGCCATTTCGCGTGGTCGTAGCGGGAAAAGGTCCGCTGCGCGCCGACTCCCGTCTCTTCCTGGACGCCGCGGCGGCCCGGACCCTGCTCGCATGTTCGCCTTCGACAGCTACGCGTTATCAGCGCCTGCTGCGCGGCAGTACTGCGGAGACCCTTCCGTGCCGTGCCGGGAAAGACGGTGTATCCATGAAGGACCTGATGAAGAAACTGGGGGCTCGCGGGTTGTTGCATGTTCTGTGCGAAGGGGGAGGGGACGTGGCCGCTTCACTGATCAACGCGGACCTGGTGGACCACTACGTACTATACTACGGTGCATGTCTCCTGGGAGGCGGCGGCCCCATTGCCGGGATCGGCGGGGCCGGCTGGCGAATGGAATCGAGGCCGAACCTGTCGATTCTGACTACCGAAATTCTAGGGGATGATGTCAGAATTGTGGCAAAACCCGTAAAGCGGAAGGATTCGTAATGTTTACGGGCATTGTGCAGAAACTTGGAACTCTTATCGCGAGGGAACAGTCCGGGGAATCGGGTCGCCTTTGCGTCGAGGTGCCCGACCGATGGCCGGATCTCGAAACAGGAGAAAGCGTGGCGGTGGAGGGGGTTTGTCTTACGATTGCCGAGATTGCCCCGACAAAGTTGTCTTTCGATGTACTCGCGGAAACATTCCGAAGGACAAACCTCGGCGGAGAAAATGTGGGAACCAAACTGAACCTGGAGCGCGCGCTTTCCCATGGCGACAAGCTTGGGGGACACATCATGAACGGTCACGTCGACGGGGTGGGGGAGGTGCGTTCCCTGGATCACCGGGGCAAAGACGTAGTCCTTCAGGTCGACTGCGAAGCCGAGCTCCTCGAGGGAATTGTTTTCAAAGGATGTATCGCGTGCAACGGGGTGAGTCTGACGGCAGCAGCCCTGTACGAAAAAGAATTTGAGGTGCACCTGATTCCCGAAACAATGAAGCGAACGTCACTGGCGGACCTGTCGGTCGGGGACGCAGTTAACCTTGAGATCGACGTGATCGGGAAGTACGTTCGGGAATTCATTCGGCGAGGAATATTTCCGCGCGAAATAACGTGGGAAGCGCTGAGAGACCGCGGGTTGATCTAAAGCGCTCATCTCACACTTTTCCTGCTGCGAGTGCGAATGTGACAGCCGCGGCGTAGCACGGGTATCCGACCCGTGTGCGGAACCCGAGCACAGTGCCCACCAGTGCTGACGAGTACAGGTTTCTCAACGCCCGGACAAAGTCTGGCAATCGGGACGACGGGCTTTCCGCAATTCCATGACTTCTTCTCCCGGATCGATGGGAAAGGAGAACACCTCCTCCAACGCGATCTGAAGATCGGGAAAAGAGGGACTTCTCAGAACATCAGTTCTCCCGTAAACAGCGTGAATTCGATACGTCTCCTCATCCAGCAGAAGCAGCGCAATCAACGAGGGATACGGAGAAACAAGCCAGTGCTCCTTAATTCCGGATCTGGCATAGAGTCTGAGTTCTCGAAATCGAATGAACGCGTCATGATGAGGCCCGTGACTTGATAAATACTACCAAAGATGGGCGAAACTACAAGAGTTGAGAAAATCCGTTCAAGACCGGCTGGGCGAAACAAACGGATCCTGGTATCGCCCGGCAACTTTTTCGCGCATGTACCGCAATTCCAGCGGCGCTTCAAGCAGGCGACGCGGGCCGTTGCGCACGTCGAAACCGATCCCGGCTGACGTAAGGAAGTGGCTATAGATCATGAGCCGCCGGGGTT
>CAUZEO010000391.1:0-4595 GCA_963578625.1 Kiritimatiellia bacterium
TGCCGAACGCACAGATCGGCATCAACAGCCGAAACGGCTGGTGCGATATTTGGCATCAGAAGGGCAAAGCGGACGTCAATTGGTCCTCCGGATTCAGTTCCGCCATCGGGCGAAGTGCCGACGGCTGGACACTCGAAATGGTCTTCCCTTACGCGGCGCTGGGTGCGCCGCCCGGCATCGGCGAAGTATGGGGATTCCGTGCCGCCCGCAGCCGCAACGTGCGCGGTACCGAACTGAGCCCCTTGAACTACGCCAATACCGGGTATCAGAACCCGCAGCAGTTCGCGCGCCTGGTGATGGCCGGAAAACTCCCCGACATCGACACCACCGGCCGGGAGAATCTGCTCAACCGGGATTTCCTTACCGACGCACGCAGGAAGCTCGCGCGCTTTACCGATGAAACGGCCGGGCAACTGGCCTTCGCGGACGGCGTATCGGCAGAGGAGAAGCAGAAGCAGGGCATCGACGTCCTCGAAGCAGGGATTGCATCCCTCACCGGCGACATCCGCGAACTGCTGGATGAGACGGAACCGGCGCCGATCGTGCGTTGGAACCGGCTGCTGCTCAAACTCGAGTCCGGGGCCGGCAAACTTGATCGGTTGGCGTACCTGTTGGCGAACACGATAGGCGAAGCCGTGCCTCCCCCGCCGGGCTACACCGGGTTCGGCCGAAGCGGCAACTCCTGGGTTGTCGCCTCGGATAAGATCGCTGTAGCCATTGACCCCGGCACGGGACAGATCGCCGGGTTGTGGGATCGCGAGCGCGAGATGCGACTGCTGGTCGGCAGCACCCTTCGATACGAATGGCAAACCCGAGAGAATGAAGGTCGGTTCGACGAGCGCACCGACGAGGTGGTGTCGGCGGAGCAGCAAGGCGACAGCCTTCTCTTCACCTGCACCAATCCGGCCATGCCTAGGCTCACGATTCGCAAGCGCTATACTCTCGAGGGCGTCGGCGGGGAGCAGCGCATCCTCTGCCGCCGGATCGAGACGGTTGCCGACGCGGATGAGCTGACGCTTTTTACGGTCACCTCCCGCAGCCTGTTTGACGAAGCCTTTCGCGCGCCTGCCCACTATCACCGAATCATCGTAATCGGCACCATGGGCAACCTAGGGCATGTTTTTCTGCCGGCCGGCGAGGTGACCGAGAGCCTGCAGCAACGCGCCTGGTTCGTGTCGGATGAGGGCCGGTCTCAGTTCGCCCTGATCAATCCCGATACCGGCACCGGGTTGGCCGAGTATCTCTACAAGGAAAACGACCAATGGACATTTCCGCAATCGCTGCCCTCGAGCTTCTGGACGCCCTTCGGCTGGGACATGGGCGTAGCCGGACGATTCCTCAAGGCGAGCCCCCATTCCACCGAGGTTCGCTTTCATCTCTTCCGCGGTGATGCCTTCGCCTATCACGAGGAATACCGGTCCCTGCCGGAATTCGCGGCCATCCGCGCCGAGTTGCCCCCGCACTCCAAGGCCCGGCATCTCGGCGGCGGGACCGGCGCGCAGGCAGGCCAAGCGGTCGGTGACGGCTCCAATGCCGTCAGATATCGGGAACTGACCGCGGGAAAGAAGATGCAGGCATTGTACCGGCCGGATGAACTCGCCCTGAGCGTCTGGGCCCCGACCGACCGGCGCTGGCCGGAGTTCACCGCCGGGGACGGGCTGGAGCAGATCGACCCGCATCACGACCGGCAGGGCGTGGTCAAAGCCAGGCGGGCGTGTACGGACATCAAGGAGGCACGCGCCAGATTCCGTGAGCTCTTTCCCAACCTGGTCGCCAACAGCTACGAGTTCATCGTCGACATCTATAAGGACAGCCAGGCCTTCGAGACGCACCCGGAGTGGGCCGTGCTCAAGCGCGACGGGGCGCCGCACGAAGGATACTTCGGCGACCGCTATGTGCGCGCCAACTGGAGCCCGGCATTCGTGGATCACCTGGTGGAAGGGCTGTTGCGCACCGTCCGCTACTACGACCTCGACCTGTGCTACCTGGACTTCGGGGTCGGGGCCATTATCGCGGACTGGGGGCGGGGCGAAGTCGTCGGTTTTGAGACCTACCTGCCGTTTCTCGAGAGGCTCAAGGCGACCCTGAATGCCGAGGGACGAATGTTATGGCTCAATTCCAACGTTGGCCAGCCGTACTTCGACGTGGGGTACTTCGAGACCTTCAAGACCGACCCCGGCCACGATTGGCGCGCGACCGCGTCCCACGCGGCCTTCCTCAAGTTCTACCAGCCGCCGGGGGCCGCGCTCCTGCCGCTCTACTGGATGGGGGGCGACATGTTCCGTGAGCGGAAAACCTGGAACGAGACCGGGTACATCGACAAGGCCATCGGTGCTGCCGTGATGCCGACGGCGTGTTACCTCGATCCGTACCATGAGCATTTTCCGACCGAGGACGGCGAACAAAACTGGCCGGAGATCTGGAAATATCAGGTCGCGGTGCACTGGGCGTGCCACGAGATCCGGGAGAGCGAGTGGATCGACGTCGGGCTCGAACCGGCGTGGTGGAGGGACGCCGCCTGTACGCTGGAAGCGTACACCCATCGGTTGCCGCGACGGGCCGACAACAATGGTTCAACGGAGGGCACCGCCTACCTGGTAAATGTCATCAACCACGAAGCGAGTGCAACGAATGCCGAAATTCGCGTCGATCTCGGGAAGATGGGCTTCGATCCAGAAAAGCGAGCTTTCATCTGGCAATTGCTGCGCCGCGATTACGAGACATATCCCAAGCAGGTCCCGGTGCCGGGAAATTGGGACGCTATGTTCAGCAGTAGGATCTGCGACAGCCTGGTACCCGGCCACACCTCTTTGGTCTACACGATTTCCAAATTGCCGCCCGAGCGCGTCTGCGTGACCAGCATTACACAAACCCCGGCCGGATTCATTTCAATCGGTGGGCTACCGGTGCAGACACTACTTCCGACGACGCTCAGCAGCACGATCACCGGAACCGTCGATGAAGACGGCAAACGTGTTGACCTCGAAGTCTCGGCCAACCATGACAGTGAAGTCATTGCCTGGTGGACCGCGGAGTGGGGCGAGGCAACGGTCCGGGTGGACGGGGCGAGAGTAGAGGGGAACCCCGAAGTCTTCGGAAGAGAACAGTTCATTCGATTTTCGGTTAAGAAAGGAAAATCGACCATCGAAGTGAGTCGATAGAGTCTCGCACCACCGAGCTCGCTCGGTGGTGCGAATGATTCTGCACTACGACGTCACGCCACCGCCGAGCAAGCTCGATGGGTCCTCTCGTCCCGCGACTCTGCACAGAATCGGTGCACGATGTTTGGTGGAAGGGGCAGTTCTACTCCACCCGGTATGGTTTCCCGGCGCGGTAAAATACGACCTCCTGCTGGAGTCCCTTTTCAATTCTTTTGGCTCCAATCTCGCCTGCCAACCGGATTGCGTCTTCGGCCGTGTCCACTGCTTCCTCGAACCGTCCTGCTTCCGCAAAGGCAGCAGCCAGGGTTCCCAGCACATCGGGTTCGCGATCCCGGGCAACCTCCACAGCCCGCAGCGCATACTCGACCGCCTTGGCACCATTTCGCAGACTTTCGTCGGAGTCCGTGGCCATGATCCATGCCTGGTTGTTCAATGCCAGGAGATAGTCCGGGTTAATGTCAATCGCGTCTTGGAAATATTCGGCTGCGTCCCGAACTCTTCCTTGTTTCAATCGCTCGGAACCCGCCTTGTTCAACAGCTTCTCGTATTCCTTCTCTTCTCGAAGGCGAGCATTGTTATCCGCCATAAACTCGATGGCCTCGGAAACGTACTTTTCCTTGAATAACTCCCCCACCAGCGGCGACAAGGACTGTTCCGATGGTCCCGTAAACCAGCGCCCCGAAAACAGCGCCCGTTCATTTGGTTGGGAGAGCATTTCGGTGTCGGCCACAAGTCGTTCGATATTGACCCTGCCACGGTAAACAGCCACCAGGCGTCCCTCCGGGTCGATCAACAAACTGGTGGGCACGGGCAAGTCTTGCGGACGGCCAAACAGATTTCTATGGACAAAATGTATCTTTTCGACCAGTCCGGCAGTCGCTTGACCCGTACGAAAGGGAAATTTAGCTTTTTCCAGCGCTCGCTTGGCCGCACCCGGCTTGGCCCTGTCATCGCCAAGTCCATCTACTGACAGCGCAACCACTTCCAGTCCCGCCGCTCGGATCTCCTTCTCGTGATTTGCCAGTTCTGCAAGCTCAATCAGACAAGGAGCGCACCAACTTGCCCACAGATTCACAACGACCGGCTTTCCTCGCAAGTCTCGCAACGACGATTTTTTCCCCTCGAACGATTCGTAGCCTAGTGCAGGCAAGGGCATCGGCGAGCTCAACGACAAATTCGCTTGCGTGCCGGTGCATGGGGCCGGCGTGCTCGCCGGCGTTAATGCGACGGTCGACCTGCGAACCGACCACACTTGCGCCGTCTCAACGTCCTGGACGATTCGATAGAAGCGGTCCGAATGAATGTCTGTCAACTCCTGAATCCCGCCGTCCGGCCAGCGTACGATGAGTTTTTCCACTTCGGTTTCGATTCCCAGCCCAAAGTGTAACCATTTGCTGGACTGCGATAAATATCCTTCGCCGGCACGCAACGTCT
>CAUZEO010000392.1:0-4583 GCA_963578625.1 Kiritimatiellia bacterium
CGAGCCCGGCCAGTGCTTCCGTGATGGGGCCGGGAACGACCTGGGCCAGCGACAGAAACCGCTCCTTGTCGGCGTACCCGTTGGCATACATGAAGTCCTCGCCGTACCCGGTGATGAACATCTCCGGGAACAGCACCAGATCCGCCCCGGCCTGCTGGGCCCGCCTGCACCAGCGGTCGAGCGTCTGCATGTTTCGCGCTGGATCAGAAAGCCCCATCAAGGAGCATACGCTGGCAACGGTAATCCGGCTCATATCAGTCCGCTCCCGCCCGGGCGCCGCATCGCTCGATGACCACGGTCTCGTCCGGGTCCAGCTCCCGCTCGATACGGGCGGGCGCCTTGATCTCTTCCGCCCGGTCGTTCCGCCACGCCCGCCACGGCTTGTCCGAATCGGCAGGGAGATCGAGGATCACCTTCTGCTGGGTCCCGGTCGCGTTGCTCGCGAAGAGCGCCAGGCTGCCCTCCGGGCTCTCCCAAGCCGATGTGACGATTTCCCCGCTTCCTTCCGCCGGGACGGGCGCGTGCCGCATCGTTCCCAGGTTTAGATACGGCAGCCACGCGGACCGGACCCTGAGCCAGTGACGGATCATCCGGATCGCCTCGTAGTCCGCGCCGTCCCCCCCGTCGCGGAGCACCGCGACGACGTCCACCCCCGGGAGAGAACACGGCAGGGCCAGGGTCGGCATGCGCCCGTCGTGGAAATCGCGCGCCAGGGCGTCTCGCAGGGCCTGCAGGTCCTCCATCCCGCCGTACGCCTGGTGAGATTCCATCAGCTGGAGTGGATGGTAAAGATACGACAACAACTGAAGATCGCCCTCCACGAGCGTCGTGTTGAGCAATCCGACCAGCGGCTCGACGAAGCTCTCGTGCGACAACAGAGGCTGCGGGATTCCCATCAGGCGATAGTGCCGGATGATGCGGCGCAGGACCTCCTCGTGCGCGCGCACCCACCAGTCGCCGCCGCGGACGGGATGGCCGTGGCCGACCGCGTCGCATCGCGACCCGTTGCGGTTGTGGCCGACCTGGTCGAGGTAGGTGCCGACGAGCCCGTAGCTGGCGCAGGGGATCACGGAGTCGAGCAGCCGCTGCCGCCAGTACTCGGTGCCCATGCACATCTCCACGAGCGGATAGTCCTCGCGCTCGATCATCTGCCCGAACGCGTCCGGTCCCGTCCCGATGCGCTCGCTGCCCGGCGTTCCCGCCGGAACGCACCGGTTCCGGAAGCCGGGCCCGCCGCTGTACGGCCCGACCTCGTACAGGCAGCCCTGCCAGCGAAAGGCGTGCGGCTTGGCCGCTTCGTACCCGGGATAGTCCTTCGTGACCTGATGCGCGCCGCGGTATTCGAAGCAGTAGAAGCCGTGCTCCGCGGCGATACGAAGCTGGCGCTGCTTGTACGCGCGCATCCAGGGCTCCGTCTCGCCGTCGGGCATCGTGGAATGGTCCTGCTCGGAAGGCGCCAGCGAGTGGATGCCGATGGGCCCTTCGAGTCCGAACAACTCGCGCAGCCCCGGCAGAAGATCTTCGAGCGGTAGGGGCAGGTCGCTGATCGAGTAGAACCACGCGACGCTCTCGCGCGCCCACTCCGGCGCCGTGTCGGCCAGCGTGCCGCGCGCGCACCACGGCGCCGACGCGGCCGCCCAGTCGCGATAGATGTCGGCGCCGCTCTGCCAGTCGCCGCGGAACGTGGCGATCACCGCCGGATACGGGACCGCCAGCTCGTCCCGGGACAGGTCCGGATCGGGGACGTGATAGGTGAGGCCCACGTCGCGATGATCCCAGAGGAGCGTCTTGGTGTACGCGTCGGGGTCATGCGCGCCGATGTAGAGGCCGTCATCATTTTCGCTCCAGGCCGAGAAGTAGGGCGCGATGATCCAGGCGCCCGGATACAGGCCGCCGAAGTAGCCGTCGGTATCGCGGACGCCGTCGTAGATCATATTGTCGGTCATCGCCTTCAGCTCGGTCTCATCCCAGTCGGTGTGGTTGTACTTGTCGATGGGGATCTCCGGCCAGTACGAGCATGCCGGCCGCATGATTTTCGTCAGCGCGTCGGCGGCGCGGAACCGCGGGAAATGGATTTCCCAAAAACACGCCTTGCGTCCGTTCGCGCACTTCGCCGACCAGGTGGCCCTGACCGTCCCCGTTTCCCCCTCCGGCGTCACATCCACCTCGGCCTCAACCCCCGCCGCCTTGAACGACCACCTCAGCTTCACGCCCGGACCCCAGGCTTCCCAATCGAAACGGTCCGCCTCCCCGGATCTCAGTTCTGCTTCCTCGACCTCGGCCACCCACAGATCGCGTGTTCCCGAGACGAGATTCTCTCCCTCCTCCCCACGGCGCACGGAGACCAGGGCTCCTTTCGCGGAAACCGAGAACCCCACCTGAGTGGGTCCGCTTGACACCGCGATTTCTTCGCTTTCATCTCGATCGCGCTTCATCCTTAACCCTAACGTTGCAATAGCTTTTCAGTTTTTGGGCCAAAAAGCAACTTGGGCTTCCAGCCCGAGCCGGCGCAAGAGGAGTTCATGTGTGGGCGAATGGTTGGAGATTCGCTTTCTATTCGCTTTCATATGATCTCCACTTGCTCCGGTCGGCCTGGAAGGCCAACCTACATTCCTTGGTTCTGCCAGTGGGTTCCGCAGCAAGTTGTTGTTTCACCAAACGTGAGAGCGACGGATCCGGCGCACGAGTGGAGTTCACCGTACAACACAAGGGACAAGCGGAACTCGACTCCTTATTCTTTTGCATCGTTAGGGTTAACTCTCCCTGGTTCAATCGCTGGGCCACGCCCCTTTGTGCGCCTCGGCACCTTCGTCGGATCCAGTTCGGCGGCAATGCTAAAATGGCGCCGGGCCTCGGGAATCCGGCCCGTGAGTTGGTACACCTTCGCCAGATTCAGATGGGCGTTGACGTTGGTCGGGTTGTATTGCAGAGACAGGAGAAAGTGTTTGATCGCTTCGTCGTATTGTCGGCGTTCGGCCAGGATCACCCCCAGATTCGTGTGCGACCCGTGCTGCTCGGGCTTGGATACGATCGACATTCGAAAGTATTTCTCCGCCTTCTCCTTCTGCCCCCGGTTGTAGAGTTCAAGCCCGTAATTGTGTTCCATCACATGATTGTGTTCGGTTACGGCCACGGCTTGTCCGAACAAGCTGTAGTTGTCCTTCCAGTGCGGCACGTTTCCCCGCGAGACGATGGTCAGACAGACCGACACGGCAAGCGTGATGAGGAGCAAAGCGCGTTGTCCCATCCTTCCCCCGCCGAGCAGCAGCCGGAGCCCGCAGCCGACAGCCAGGTACAAGCCGATCGAGGGCAAGTACGTATAGCGGTCGGCATACGCCTGCTCGCCCACCTGCACCAGCCCGATCACCGGAACCAGCATCCCCAGGAACCAGAATCAGCCCACCGCGAACCACGGCTGCCGCCGAAGTGTTGCCAACGCCGCCACGCTCAGCAACACGATCACCGCCAGCGGCACCAGCACGTCCACGGCTTCCAGCCGATTCCCCGGATGCGGATAGTAGGCGGCCAGGTTCGTCGGATAGAACGTCTTCAGCAGATACTGCCCGTACGCGTGGAAGGCGTTTCCCAGGCGAAGATGAAAGGGAAACTCCCATTGCTGCTGCACCTGCCCGGCGCTCCGTTGCACGAAAAACGTCACCGTGCAGGAAACGGCAACCACGGCGAACATGGGCAACTTCTCGAGGATCAGCGTCTTCAGCCGAGCCCGCTCAAATCCCCACCCCTCGCCGGGGCCCGGTTCCCATGGGTCGCCGCCGTACGCCCCAGCCGCCGCATGCCGCCGCAGCGGCCAGAAATCCAGCAGCAACAGGACAAACGGCGCCGTGACCAGGATCGGTTTGGCCATCAGCCCCACGCACAGGCACAGCAGGACCCCTGCATACCACCCCCCGCTCCGCCGCCGCGCGTATTGCAGGTAGCTCAGGAGCAGCAGCATGAAAAACAGCCCGCTCAGCACTCCTTTACGTTCCGAGATCCACGCCACCGACTCCACGCGCTGCGGATGAACCGCGAAGACGCATGCCACGAACAAGGCGACGCCGAAATTGCCTAATGCCTTGTACAAGAAGAGGAAGAGCAAGACCGCATTCAGGGCATGCAGAATCAGATTGTGAACATGATGTCCGCGCGGCTCCGTGCCGAATAATTCTACATCGAGCAGGTGGCTCATGCCCGTCACGGGATGCCAGTTGCACGTATGTTCGCTGGTGAACACCCAGCGCACCGCCTCGGGCGTCAGCCCCTGCAGGACGTGGACGTTCTCGTGGACGTACTCATCGTCATCGAAATCGAGAAACTCGTTGTGACGGACCGCTTCAAAAGCCGTCACCACCGCCACGACAAGCAGCAGGCACGCAAGAAGGGGATAGAGAAAGCCGGATGGTGTAATCGGTTTTGCTCACGCGCGATAATTCCCGAGCCTTCTTTTTACTCGCCTGTCCTACTCGAATCTTCGACCTTCGAGTAGGATGATCGAGTACGCTTGTATCCCTCAAAGCCGACTCTTCTCAACCGTCTTCTTACTCGCATATCCTACTCGAATCATCACCCACCTGCCTGCCTGC
>CAUZEO010000393.1:0-4558 GCA_963578625.1 Kiritimatiellia bacterium
GGCCGATTTGTCGGGCGTTGTCTGTTCGTCGAGAATCCCCGGTACTCGGTTCTCAACTTCGAAGCCGGATCTGACGGAACCAGGATTAATGCCAGGCGAATCCGGGAATTCGCGGAACTGGGCGAGACCTTCAATCTTTTTGCCATCAATCTGAAGGCTGTGCGAACACGCCTGGAGGAAGTTCCGGTAATCAAGACTGCCCGGACCCAGCGAATTCTGCCTGACACGCTAAAGATCTGGGTGACGGAGCGCGTTGCAATCGCGAGGCTGGCCGGGAAACGGAATGCGCAGTCGTGGGCCATTGATCGGGACGGTTCGGTGCTCGGGCCCGGTACCAGCTATGCCGGTCTGCCGCTGATCTTCGGGGCGGACATGTCCAATTTCAGACCCCGCAAAAAACTGGAGTCCCCACAGATCGTCTCTGCCATCAATGTCCTTGAAATCGTCGCCGCGAGTCAGCCGCTTTCGCGGGTACTCAACATTGAAAGCATCGAGATCGAGGACGGCATCGATCTGCAATTGTTTCTCGACGAGAATCGCATTGGAATGATTACCCGTGAAAATTTGGAGAAGCAATTGGGTGATCTGGCGGTGACGATCCAACAAGCGGATTCGGCGGGCAAGAAGTGGAAGATTTTTGATTGTCGTGTAGAAAAAAATCAATTTGTGAAGTAACGGATTTCGCGGACGTATGAACATTCCCCCGATAGCTGCCCTCGAAGTCGGAACCAGCAAAGTCCGCGTTGTTGTTGGTGAAGCGCGCGAGGACGGGCAAATCATGATCACCGGTTTCGGTGAAGCACCGTCGCGTGGCATTCGAAAATCGGATGTAATCGATTTTGACAACGCGCTCTCATGCGTGCGCCGGGCGCTGCAGCTTGCCGACCAGAATGGTCCGGTAAAAATTCACGAAGTGCACTTGGTGTTATCGGGTTCGGGTATATCTTGTGAGAAGAATCGCGGAACGGTTCCGGTGGAAGATGATGCGGGGGAAATCGGAAACGATGACATGGAGCGCTGCATGGAAACAGCGCGCGCCGTGAACCTGGGACATGACCGGCAGGTTGTGCATACGATTTGCCAGCGGTTTTACATCGACGAACACCACGTGGTTACCAACCCGATGGGGATGGAAGGCAGCCGTTTATCGGCGGATACACTGGTGGTGCACGGCATGCGCGCGCAGCTGAGAAACACGGTGAAAGTAGTCCGGTCGGTGCCCATGGTGGTCGAGGATGTCGCATTCGGCGGGCTGTGTTCGGCGCTTGCAGTGCTGACTCCCGAAGAAAAAGAAAAGGGAGTGCTTCTCATAGACTTGGGCGGTGGCACGACGGACTGCGTGGTTTATGCCCACCACGCAATCGCATGGGCCGGGAGTCTTGCCGTCGGCGGCGATCATGTAACCAACGATGTTGCTCGCGGACTCCAGGTGACGATTCAGCAGGCAGAACAACTGAAAGAGACCAACGGACGGGCCATGGCCGATTTTTCGCTGCGTTCCAAGAAAGTTCCAGTGCCGTCCAATGTTCGCACGACCGATCACATTGTGCCGCTGATCGATTTGCACACCATTATCCATTTGCGGATGGAGGAGACGCTGCAACTCGTAAAGGAATCACTGCTCGAGAGAGAACTGGGTTACCAGTTGGGGGCCGGCGTGGTGCTGGTCGGAGGGGGCGCGAAGCTGAAAGATATTTGCGGCCTCGCCTCCAAGGTGTTTAACGCCCCATGCCGAATCGGCAAACCATCGAACGTGAGTGGCCTGGTATCGCTCTCGGAGTCGCCCGAGTTTGCGGCAACACTGGGGATGGTTCGATATGGATTTTCAACCGCGAAGAAAGAGACAATGTCGCAGGGTTGGCGGCAAATCGTGAACACAATTCTGCGGCGGCGGGAGTCGTAACTTGATTGAGCCAAAACAAGGGTCGGTAAAATCAGGCTCCCGCATGGGCGAGGTCGGGCTGATTGGTGTTGGAAGCGGCGGGGTGAATGCCGTGAACCGGATGATCAGCGGATGGCAGGACGGTCCACGATCGATGGTCGTAGATACCGACGAGCAAGTACTGTCCGTCTCGACGGTGGAACGGGCCCTCCAGGTGGGCGCGAGCGTTGCCGGGGGCCACGGAACGGGAGGGGACCTGCAGGTGGGCCGGAGCGCGGGGGAGAACGATACGGATCAGCTTGCGGTTCTGATGCGTGGTCTCGACGTCGTATTTCTCGTTACTACCCTGGGCGGCGGAACCGGCTCCGGGGTGTCGCCGATTCTCGCGGCAACGGCACACAAGAACGGTGCGGTGGTGATCAGCTTTGCCACACTTCCATTTCAATTTGAGGGGCCGGAGCGGCGGGAGGCCGCAAGGCTTTCGCTTCGAGAGCTTCGGCTGCATTCCGACGTGGTGTTGGTGCTGCCGAACGACCGGCTGCTCGAGTCTCCGGTGGAAAAGTGGATGCCGATGGAAGCGACTTTCGCTGCTTCCGACGCCACGATCGGCGTGATGGTACGTTCCATGTGGAAACTACTCTCCCGGCCCGGGCTCCTGAACCTGAATATTGCCGATATCCGGCGGATGGTTGAAAAAAGTTCGGGTACCTGCTCGTTCGGCTATGGCGCAGGGCATGGAGAGAGTAAGGCGACGCAGGCCGTGCGGGACCTGATGCAAAGTCCACTGCTGGAGCAGGGGATTCAGCTTGCGAAATCTTCTTCCTTGCTTGTGAACATTATTGGAGGGGCTGCCCTGACGCTCCAGGATATCCAGAAAGTAATGGATGGAATCCGCGAGATCGTGCCGGCCGACTCACATCTTGTCGTCGGTGCCGCATGCGATCCGGCCATGGGCGATTCGCTTGCCGTCACAGTACTGACCGCTGAACAGTGGATTGATGACGACTCGCTCGAACCCATTCGCCGCGGGCAAAGGACTGACACGGGACAAACCGAGCTACCGGCCGGTCTTCGTGGCCAGTCAAAAAGCAGAAGCAAAGAAGAGGAAAAACGCCGAATACTGCAACAGAAATTGTCACCGGAATCGACGACCCAGGAAAGATTCAAGGGCGCTCAACCTTCTCTCTACCGCGGGCAGGACATGGATATTCCCACGTTCATCCGCCGCGGCGTGAAGCTGTCCGGTGAGATCAAATCCCAATGACGGACTTTTCACCAGATTCCACGCAAGCGGCGCGAGGTGACTCATCGGAGGTTCCTAAAGATCCGGAAATACGCGCGTCCCTGAACCGGTACTGGAGGTCCAATGTCAAGCTCACGCTGGTGCTGCTTGGAATCTGGGCGTTCAGCGGGCTTTTTCTTGGTGTGCTGGTCGCGGACAAGCTGAATGAGTACAATCTTCCCGGAACCGGATACCCCCTCGGTTTCTGGTTCGCGCAGCAGGGCAGTATTATCATTTTTGTGCTGTTGATCCTCGTCTACTGCATTCTTATGAATCGGTATGACGATAGTCATCACAAGGATCTGGAGCGGATTCGCAAAGGAGGCGAGTCGTAGATCATGGAGGTGAGGGGCTGGACACTCCTGTTCGTTTTCTTGAGCTTCGGGCTTTATCTCGTCATCGCCTGGTTGAGCCGGGTAAAAACGACGAAGGGGTTCTACGTGGCGGGGCAGGGGGTGCCCGCGATTGCCAACGGCATGGCCACCGCCGCGGATTGGATGAGTGCCGCATCTTTTATTTCCATGGCGGGCCTGGTCTCCGCGATGGGATATGCCGGTGGCGTTTATCTCATGGGTTGGACGGGCGGATACGTCCTGCTGGCCCTGCTCCTCGCGCCGTACCTCCGGAAATTCGGCCACTACACTGTTCCTGATTTTATTGGGGACCGGTACCGATCCGACTTCGCCCGCGTTGTCGCGATTGTTTGCGCGATCTTCGTCAGTTTTACGTACATCGTGGGTCAGATGAAGGGAGTAGGCGTTGTCTTCAGCCGATTCATTGAAGTCCCGCTGCCGGTGGGCGTGTTCATCGGGATGGCCATCGTGTTTGTCTACGCGACGCTCGGGGGTATGAAAGGGATCACCTGGACGCAGGTCGCCCAGTACTGGGTTCTGATTACAGCTTTCCTGATTCCAGCCATTGCCATCAGCATCAAGTTGACGGGAAATCCGGTCCCGCAGATCGGTCTGGGCAGCACGGTGCTCTCGACAATCGACGCGTCACGCCCATTCCTTCTCGATAAGCTCAACGCGCTGAACCAGGACTTTGGTTTCGCAAGTTATACGGATGCATTCGTGTCCGCGAAGTGGAGCAAGCTGAACGTATTCTGCGTGGTGCTGGCGCTGATGGCAGGCACCGCGGGGCTTCCGCACGTGATCATTCGGTTCTACACCGTCAAGTCCGTCCGGGCTGCCCGATGGAGCGCGTTTTGGGCGCTATTATTTATATCGCTGCTGTACCTCACTGCGCCGGCAGTCGCGGCATTCGCCCGGTACTACATGATCGATAACGTGGCGGGTCTGAATGGCCGAACCGTAGACAATCTTCCGACCTGGTACCACAAATGGAAGTCCTCGGGCCTCATTAGCTGGTGCGATTTCAACGGGGACGGTGTC
>CAUZEO010000394.1:0-4498 GCA_963578625.1 Kiritimatiellia bacterium
CATGAAGGTTACTCAACAAGCCAAAGCAGGCAGCCGGAACATCGACGGCGAATAGCAATGCTCAGTTCCCTGATCAAACGCGAAATGACGACCACGCTGCGCACCCAGCGCACCCGGGTCATGGCATCCCTGTACCTGCTGGCCCTGGCCGGTGTCGTAATCTGGATGTGGCCTGACCAGGCGCTGTTCTCTGTAGCCGCGCAGTCCACGCGTTCCATGGTCCTGGTGTTTGTGCTGACCCTTGTCGCACTCGTTATCCTCTACGCCCCGGCGGTCAGCGCAACCTCCATTGTGAGTGAAAAGGAGAACAACTCCTATGACCTGCTGTTTGCGTCGCGTCTCCGCCCCTGGGAAATTGTCGCGGGGAAGCTGCTCGCCGCTCTCCTGGTGCTGCTAATCTTTGTGATTTTTTCTTTTCCCGTATTCGTATCCGGCTTTTTCCTCGGGGCCGTTTCCATTCAGGAAACGATCCGGATTTACGCCATCTGCGCTGTCACCAGCCTGTTTTCCGGCCTCATTGGGCTCGCCATCAGTGCCCGATCCAGCAGTTCCTACGCGGCTCTGCTGCGAACCTATTCCTTTGTCCTTCTCTTGGGGATCGGGCCGTGGATTCCGTACATCCTATTGAGCACCAACTCATTCTGGATTCCGGTGGTGCACAGCTTCCGCGCCTTGAGCCCGCTGTCGGCAGTCTCCTCCCTCCTGATTCCCGGTTTCGATCCGCAAAGCACGATCACGGAAATCAGACCCGCATGGGTTCTGTACATTTGGTACGCGTGCGCCGGGTCCGTGATTCTTTTCGGCATTGTCCTGATTGACGCCTACAGGATGTCCGGGCCGCCGGTGCGGAGAAGCGCGAAAGTCATCGACAATCCAGCGGAACTTTCCCGCCGGAGAAAACGCTTCCCCTTTTACCTCATCGACCCTGACCGCAGAAAAAGACTTCTGGCGGATTGGATGAACCCGGTCTATGCCCGCGAGCTGCGGAGTAAAGCGTTCGGCGGCGGAATCTGGATCTTTCGAGGCGCCTATCTCTGCCTTTGCGTATCGATCATTTTAATGGTCCTGATGCTGGGCAACTTCACCCAGTTCACCCCGGCTACGATCAAGGCCACCGCCATCGGATTCCAAATCGGGCTTGTCATGCTGCTTATCCCGCCGCTCACCGCCGGCGGGATTACCCGCGAGAGAGAACTTCGCATGATCGACGACTTGCGACTATCCCGTATCGGAGCCTGGCAACTTCTGAGCGGCAAGCTTCTGGTCGCATTTGTGTTCGTTCTGTTTCTTGCCGTCGGAAGCGTGCCTCTCTGGATCGTAATCGTCTATATGCAGATGAATACGCCGCAAGAGCTTCTTACCGTGGGAGCAATTCTTCTATCGACCGTTCTGCTCGGCCTGACCAGCGGGCTGGTGAGTTCCTCGTTCCTTCGCCGAACATCCGCCGCCGCCGCCGCCGCATACGGCCTGTTGTGTGTGGTCGTTCTTTCAACGTTGCTTCCCTATCTCCAGCCGGAAAAATTCGCTGACGTTATCAGGAACAGGCTGTTAAGCCTGAACCCGTTTGTCTCCGCGGTACAGGTAGTCAACTCTGATCAATTCAGCCAAACCCAGATGCTGTGGCGGGACCATCTCCTGTTTTCGCTCATCCTCTCGGGATTGTTTTTCATTCTCGCGTACATCAATGTCCGACGCCTGCTGAGGCCGGAGAACTAGTGAAAAGCTTCACCAAAAATCTTGCCTGGATTTGTCTAGTGGGGCTCCTCGTTTCCCCCCACATTGCCGGGGCGGATCTGCTGGATGATGTGATCGTGGAGCCGGGCCCCGACCGCATTCACCATCCAGTCAAAGACGATCAAACGCGTAAGATGCTTCGTGGCTTTAGCCGGGAAGACGATCCGGTTGTTCGATTGGAGGCTTTGCGAGCCTTCGCTCTCATCAAGGGCCTTGAAAACAGCAGCTACATCGAAACCTTGCTGCAGGACGCGAACCCGCTCGTGGCTGCCCAGGCATGGGCCACGGCCGCGCAATGCGAATTGACCATCGACTCAGAACGAATTCAAGGCGCGGCAGCAAGTCCGGAACGAGGCATTCGGGCCGCGGTTTTTTCGGCAATGACCGGGCTGAAGGATGCCGCGACACCTGCTCTCCTTGAATCCGGAATGAAGGACGAAGATCCCCGTGTACGCCGCGCCGCCGCCCTGTCCGCTATTGCGTTGCTCGAAGATTTTTCAAACGTTGCGAAATTCGTGAAAGAGGAGCCGGATCGGCAGGCCCGCCTCGAAGTGTTCCGGGCACTCCTCGAGAAGCCGAATTCCTCTCGCAACGATCTCCTCCAGTGGGGATTATCCTCGGATGACACGATGATTGTCGCTACGGCATTCTCCTCTCTATCTACTGGCGATAGCGATCGGTTCGGCGAAATCGGCAAGGGCCTGGCAGCCGATTCGAAAGCCGTGCTCGATGCCACGATCGTGGCGATCGGGAGGTTGGGCCTGGAACAATACACGGACCAGGCCATCGCTCTGCTGGATACACCCGACACCTCCCTCCAAGCTGCGCTTTGCCGCACCCTGGGCGCGTTCACGAGTGAGCATGTAACCGAAGCCCTGAAAATGACGATCGAGGGCACCACGGATAACATCGTGCACCTTGAAGCCGCGGACAGCCTGCTTCGGATTCATTCCGATGCGGCCCTCGAGGTGTTGACATCGTTTCGCCAGAACCCGGATCCCAGGTTGCGGACCGCCGTGGCCAAGCGGATGGGGCAATGGGGCGATCCCTCCGTTGCGGAACGGCTCTATGTCATGCTTCAGGATGAAGACGCGGACGTACTCAACGCCGTACTCACCTCTTTGCTTGAACTCGGGAACAAAGGGCTATCCGCACACCGGGATCGACTGCGGGAACTCTCCCGGACCGATATCGGAAACGCGGCGGCACAGGCCATTCGAGCGCTCGGCTTCATAGAGGATCGCGAGTCGATGCCCTACCTGACAGAGATCCTGAAGAAGATTTCCTACAAGCAGATTCGCGAGAAACGGGCTGCTTCGCTGCAGATTTTGCAGCAGTTTGGCAACACCAATATGGTCCGACGCGCCTATGACCTTGTCACAAAGAAAGTGGTCCCGCCGCCACCGGAAATGCCCATGGTCGGGCCAACCTTCGACGCTTCGAATGTGCGCATTGAAGCGCTGCGCTACATTGCCCGGTATGACACGCTGGAGAATGGCGTCAAAATCATTGAAATGTTTGAGGACGTGCCCACCAAGAAGCAGCGAATCTTCATGCTGAAATTCATGAAGCAATTGTCCGGCGTCGATTACGAACTGGCACCCCGCCAAACATTCGAAACCTACCTTGTAGAGAGTCTCGCGCCCAATCCTTATCCTTGGGTGACTCCCCCCGGGATCCTAATCATCGAATAGGGACGTCGTAGCATGGAGTTCACTCAAGGTGGCTAGTGAAAACATGCCAACCACCGTGAACACACTGATTCAGCACCTGCTTTCTCTACCGCCGTATCGGCGGCCTACTGCCGCCGATACGGCTTTCGTTCGGAATTGGACCTATTCATTACCAGCGACCCTCCGGAACGGAACCTGGGGTCCGGCGGGGGTTCAGCCCACCTGCTCGCGGAGGCGTTCAAAGCATCGCCCTCAGAACAATCTTTTGATGCCTGGCTCGACACGTCCCGCAAGCTGTTGATTCATGGGAGTGGCGAAAGCCGCAGGCTTCCGGGGTACGCGGTCCTCGGCAAACCGTTGATACCTGTTCCGCCACTGCCGCACAGAATTGGGAACCATCCCGATCAGCGCCTTCTCGATCTGCAGATCGAATGCTATGACCGCCTTTTCTGGCATGCACCGGATGTCTATCCGATCATGATCACCTGCGGCGATGTGCTGCTGGGCTATCGAGGGCCTCTGCCCGTAATTCCCGGAACGGATGTTTGCATCTTCGGACTGCAGTCAACGCCTGAGGAAGCAATGCATCACGGCGTGATGTTTTGCAAAAAAGATCAGCCTGCTTCCCTTGAATTTTTTCTGCAGAAACCGGATCCGGACGAGGTTCGGCGTCTCGCCCCCACTCATGACTATTTCCTGGATACCGGCGCATGGGTACTGAGCCGCCGTGCCCTCTATTCGATGATGCGAAAGTCCGGTTGGAACGAGTCCGCCGACACATTCGGTGACACCGGCCCACTTGTCGCGGATCTCTACGGCGGAATTGGGCCGGCCCTCGGGCGCGACCCGCACCAACAGGATCCCGAACTGTCGGGCCTTCGATGCACGGTGATCCCCCTGCCGGAAGGCCGATTTTATCACTTCGGCTCGAACCGGAGCCTTCTCGCATCTACACGAGAGCTGGTAGAGCCATCCAACGACAAGCGGGCACTCGGCCATAACACGCTGCCGGGCAGGACCCTCGTTGTGCGGGATTCCCGCGTCGGCCCGCATGCAGCCTCCGCCGCTTCCAATGTGTGGATCGACAACTC
>CAUZEO010000395.1:0-4486 GCA_963578625.1 Kiritimatiellia bacterium
CTGTGCGATGTCGCCGACGCCAAGAAGGAAGAGATATCGAATCGTCACTCGCTCGATGTTCCGCATTATACGGATTACCGGGAGATGATCGATGCGGGCGGGCTGGACGCGGTGGCGGTGACGACGGTCAATTCCGAGCATGCCGAAGTGGTGGTGGCTGCCGCGGAAGCCGGTTTTCATGTGTACTGTGAAAAGCCGATGGCCCTGAATGTGCCCGAGTGCTGGAGAATGGTCCGCGCCTGCCAGGCGAACCAGGTAAAATTGATGGTTGGTCACAAACGCAGGCTGCGACCGGTATGGGCGCGCATGATAGAACTGACGGCGGAGGAGCATCTGGGACAGCCGCTTGCGATTACCGCCACCACCTATGCGGATCTCCGCGACTTTCCCTATTGGGATACCTGGTGGGGGAATCCGGAAACAGGCGGCGGCCTGTACCATCTCCACGGAGTCCATGTTATCGACTGGTTTCGAGGCATGTGTGGGGACGCAACGAGAGTGACCGCGATGAAAGGCCCGCAGCACGATGCAAAATACGGGTATCCCGATATCCTCCACACCACAATCCGGTTTCAATCCGGTTCTGTGGCAAGCATCAACACGGGTATTACCAACCCCATCCACAAGTTTCGCGAATCGGAAGGGCCCTGGGGGGAATGCCGCAACGGGGGATTCAAGCTGGTACCGCAGATGGATCACATTGACCTGTACTGGCGGCGGTTGGATGACGAGGACGTCCGGCACGAACGATATGACATGGGGGTCGACGAGGCGTTTTCCCGCGAGGTCGGAGACTTCGTGCGTTGGGTTCAGGAGGATCGTGCACCCTGCCTTACCTGGGTGGAGGGCCTGCGTTGCGTGGAGATCATGGAAGCCGCTTATCGATCCGCGGAGAATGAGGGCGCGCCGATTGCGTTACCGTTGTATCCGGAACTGGAAGACATTGGGGTCGGTCTCCGGCGGTCATGAAGCTGCAAATCAAGGTCGTTCCCGGATCTTCGCGCGACTGCGTTGCCGGTTGGCTTGGAGCTATTCTCAAGATCCGGGTAAGCGCGGCTCCGGAGCGAGGCAAAGCCAATGCCGCCGTGGAGCGAATCCTTACCCGGGCCCTTCATCTGCCAAAAGGGTCCGTGCGGATTACCTCCGGGAAGACATCGGCGCAAAAAACGGTCGAGATTGACGGGTTGGAGCATGAGGAAGTGGTTTGTAGACTTTCGGTGATTGGTTGATCCGTTGAATACGGGATACCCTTGCCTCGTGCCTGGGTTGCTACACGGATACCCGTGCTGCGTGTGAGGTACACCGGCTCGGTTAGCTTTTGTAGTAATAGGGTTCGGTAAATACTTGGGATTCCGGTACGCCGGCGGTTTGGAGAATCGCGGTGATATCGAAGATCATTTCGTAGGCGCCGCACAGGTAGTAGTGGGCTTGCAGATCCGGTTCCATGTTCTTGATTCGATCCGTCACCCGGCCTGCGTGCAGATCCGTGGATTTTGAACCGGAAATGCAGGGAAGGTAGTTGGCGGAGTGGAATTCTTCGCGATAGAAAAGATCTTCCGCGACGCGGACGCCGTGACAGATAGCAAGGTTCAGGTCGGGGTAGGAGCGCGCGTATGACCGGCAGGGCGCAATTCCGGTGCCGGTGGCGACGAAGACGATGCGCCGGGACAGGTCACGCAGGGTGAAGCCGCCATGGGGGCCCGTCCATTGTACGCGTTCGCCCGGCTTGAGCTTAACGAGGCGGCTCGTCAACCTGCCAGTGGGGATCCATCGGTACAGCAGGGAGATCGCATCGTCGTTTATTCCACTGGAGATGGTGTACTCTCGGTCCTCGGTGACATCCTTGCCGTGGACAGTGATGAGCATGCCCGGATCGAAAGAGAGTCCACGGCGCTCCAACACGAGTTCGTACCCCGTCGCGGAAAGTTTCCGGTGTCCCAGAACCTTGCTTTCGAATGTCCGGGATGTCTGATCCTGCGCCACGGCGCCGGTCAGGGTTTCCACAGAAACATGATCTGGGGGAGTTGCCATTTCAGGACTGCCGCGGGATTCAGCCCGACTCGGCCCTGGGTCAGCATCGTGAAAAAGTCGGTCTCCCGGTGATACCGAACGAACTTCACTTCTTCAACCTTCAGCATTTTCGCGGTCTGGCGGACGAGATCATCCCAGTATCCAACCTGGTCGATCAGGTCGACTTCGATTGCTTGATCCGCGGTAAAAATCCGCCCGTCTGCCAGTTCTGCGAGCGCGTCCTCGGGTATGCTGCGGCTGGCCTGAACAATTCCTACAAATCGTGTGTACATGGAATCGATTACGGTCTGCAAAAGGGCCACCTGTTCCTCATTTACTTCGCGAAAGGGATTCAACAAGTCCTTATTGCTGCCACTTTTGATCGTGACATCTCTTATTCCCAGGTCATCGGTCAGTCGCTGAAAATTGATCGACTGCATGATCACTCCGATCGAGCCCACGACGGCGGTCGGTTCCGCAATAATCCAATCGGCCGACATTGCGGCGTAGTAACCGCCCGAGGCCATCATGTCGCGGGTGAATGCAATCACAATGCGGTTTTCACCACTCTCCTTGAACCTGCGCAGTTCTCGGTAAATTTCGTCGCTGGGGGTAATGGCACCGCCGGGGGAATCCACTTCCAGAATAATTGCGCGAATCGCGCTGTCATGGGTCGCCATGCGAATCTGGCTGATGAGATCGTGGATCTTATCGACGCGGGGACCGAAAAGGCCCACCGCCTCCTGGCGAAAGATCATGCCCTGCAGGGGGATCCGCGCCGCCTTGGTGCGTCCCTGGCCGTAGGACCACCGTTCCACAAGTGAGGGGAATTCGTCGATGCCTCCGGACCGTCCAAATTCCCCAGGCTGAAATGCGGAACCTACCGAACTCGCCAGATTCATTATGATGCTGAAAAACAGCAAAACGCCCAGGATGCAGATCGTAATCCAGAGACCGATATTTCGTTTTCTTTTAGGAATTGGTGGAGGATTCATAATTGGTTCTGTACTATGCCGGTTTGGCCCAACTCCCTCAAGCTAATTACAAGACCCCGGTTGTCAATTGTGGTGAGGTTTCCTGTCCTACCCGGTAGGATGCAGCAATGAAGTGGGTATCCGCATTGTCCCGGGATTCGCACTGCTACGCGGCAGTCTCCGCGGCGTCGGCAGAGACGCTGAATGCGCTGGACGGGGAGGCTGCCGACCTGGTTTTCGCGTTCGTCTCTCCGCATTTTCGGTCGAATTATCAGGATATTTCCGGATGGGTCAAAGAATTCTACCCGCACGCCGAGTTCTGCGGGTGCACTGCCATCGGCGTTATCGGCGGCGGTGTGGAATGCGAGCAGGCACCGGCCATAAGCCTGTCAGCCGCATCTCTTCCCGGTGTGGATTTGAACGTCTTTTATACCGACACCACTGACCATCCCGACGAGGACGCATCTCCCTCCGCCTGGACCCACTGGCTTGGATTGCGGGAGGATAAGGCCTACCAATTCGTTCTCTTTGCCGACCCCTTCTCGTGTCCCGCGGAAACAGTAGTTGCCGGTCTCGACTATGCGTTTCCGGGAACCCCCAAAGTGGGCGCGCTGGCAAGCGGCGCCGGGAAAGCGCGTGAGAATGCCTTATTCGTCAACGATCAGATGTACCGGGACGGCATGGCAGGCGTGGCGCTCAGCGGCAATGTGGTCGTGGATACGGTGGTTGCGCAGGGTTGCAGGCCGATCGGCGAGCCTCTGACCATTACCTGCTGCAACGGAAACATGATCCTCGAATTGAACGGGATGACGCCGGTCAAGTACTTGGAGCAGCTCCAGATGCGCTGTGACGAGCGGGAGCGGGACCTGATGACATCCAGCCTGTTCGTTGGTATAGAGACGTCCGGATTCTCCGGCGGGGACGAGAACGAACCGTTTTTAGTGAGGAACCTGTTGGGTCTCGATTACGAATCCGGTGCCATGGCGATCGGAGTCGGGACGGTCGAAGGACAGGTGATCCAGTTTCACCTGAGAGACCGGGAATCGTCGTCGGCGGACCTGGAACTGCAATTAATCGCGCATGGCGAGCGCTTCACCGGACGCCATGCCTCAGGGGCATTACTATTTTCCTGCCTCGGCCGTGGCGAGTACTTGTACGGGGAGACAGGTCACGATAGCCGGTTGTGTCGTGAAATTCTGGGCGATATTCCACTGGGCGGCTTTTTCGGAAACGGGGAAATTGGCCCGGTCGGCGGCACCACCCACGTTCACGGCTACACCAGCGCGCTCGCCCTCTTCCGCCCCGCGGAATGAACCGAATAAAAATTTCGAATTGTAGCGGAAGTCGCCGAGACTTCCGATCGGCGACGCCCAAGCCCGACAGAGAAAATCATCGAGAGCATCTGGGCCCAAACGAAAAACTTGAACCACGAAGTACACTAAATACACGAAGCAGCAAAGCCGCAACCAAACGAAATTTACCACGGAGCTCACGGAATCCAC
>CAUZEO010000396.1:0-4486 GCA_963578625.1 Kiritimatiellia bacterium
CGGACGGTGATGGCGGGATCCTGGATTTCCTTGTAGTTGTTGCCGGCCTCGAAATTCGATAGCGGCGTGGTCAATTTCCAGCTGTACGGCATGATTCGATAGTCTTTGTACACTCGACCCTGATCCCAGAGCTGCTTGAAGACCCACCAGACGGACTCCATGAAGGAGGGATCCATCGTCTTGTAGTCGGAATCGAAGTCGACCCACCGGCCCATCCGGGTAACGGTCTTGCGCCACTCCTGGACGTAGGTCAGCACCATGGACCGGCATTTTTCGTTAAAGACATCTATCCCCGCCTCTTTGATGGCGGTACTGCCCGCCAACCCAAGGGCATCCTGGGCGAGTGCTTCGATGGGCAACCCATGGCAATCCCAGCCGAATCGGCGTTCCACGTAGTGGCCCCGCATGGTGTGGTAGCGGGGTACGATGTCCTTGATCGTGCCTGCCAGCAGGTGACCGTAATGAGGAAGGCCGGTGGCGAACGGAGGACCGTCATAAAAAACGTACGCTTTTTTTCCCTTCCGCTGCCCGAGAGATTTCTCGAATGTGCCTTCTTCTTCCCATCGGCGAAGGATCTCCTCCTCCATGGCGGGAAAATCGATTTTATTGGATACCGGTTCGAACATGAGGTACTCGGTGAAAAAGACTCCTACATAACGACACCGCGAATTTTAAATCAAGTTGAACTCTCCGGCACTGCGATGTATTTATTTGAATCTGAGGAGAGGTAGTCTGTATTGGGCCGCATTGCAGGGGCAGCCCCGAATCGTCGAATGCACTGGAGGTGTGCTGATGTCCGTAGTTCGTAATTCATCCGTCCGGCCTGTTTTTACCCTGATTTTATCCACCCTGGTTGCCACCATGGCCCAAAATTCAGCAAATGCGGAATTGCGCCTGGAAGGCCAGCTTTGGGCCATCTCTGTTGAGGGAGACGGAGCGGTGGGTGACAACGGCGTCCCCGGTACCCGGCTCGACTTGGAGAGAGATTTCGGCTACACAGATGCCGAGATCGTTTTCGGCGGCACTGTACTCTGGGGTGATCGCCACCAGTTGGGCGCATCCTATTTCCAGGTCGATATATCCGCCTCCACCCAGTTCGACGAGCCGGTTAAATTTGACAACCTTGTCTTTCCGCCCGGTATTCCGGTCGAATCTTCTCTGGAGGCGACGCTGCTGCGGGCGTTTTATCGCTATAGCGCCGGAAGCGATGCCTTCAGAATCGGACCCATCGTGGGGTTTCATTACTTTGATATCAGCAGCCGCGCTTCGTCGCCTCAAATCGGGAGTGCATCCGCAGAGATCAGGGGTCCCATGCCAATCGTGGGAGCATTTTTGGAAACGACCGCCACGGATTGGCTTCGGTTTCAGCTCTCCGGCGTCGGTTTAACCGGGGATTTCGATGATGTCAGCGCCTCTTTCTATGACGTCGAAGCCTTCGTGTTAGTGGGCTGGAAGTCCTACTTTCTGGCCGGCGGCTACCGGCATGTGTTTATCGACGGCGAAGACGATTCTCAACCCACCGATGCGGAGATCACCTTTAAGGGGCCGGTGGGTATGATCGGGTTTCGGTGGTAAGCCACGAAACGCATCAAGCCAACAATTCCGCCGTGCGCACCGTTCCTAAACGGGGAACGAATCGAAATGCTTCTGCGTATTGGAGGCCGGCCTCGATCCCGCGATAACGAGCCCGGACCCGTTCGTAATCGATCATATCGCCAGCCGCCGGCCCATCGGGTCCCAGCTGTGATTTGTGACAGGCAAGGGACTGCTCTTTGAGCTCCATGTATTCTCCAACGTCCACGTAGAGATCCGGCTCGAAATGCACAAACCATGCGTCGCAATAGTAGAGGCCGGGGCACTTCTTCAACATCGGATCTTCGCAATCGAAGGAGGGCATTACGCAGGTGTGCCATGCATCATAGACTGCCGTGCTGACTGCCATATGATCAGCGTGGTAATCATGTGGCGGGTGAGTAATAATGACGTCAGGTCGATGTTTTCGAAAGCACCTCGCCAAGGCATCCCGAGCCGCGTCCATCTCCAGAAATCCACCCTCGTCAAAGCCGAGGAACACCGGTTCGACGCCGAGCAATTTCGCCGCTGCCCTGGATTCGTCATTGCGAATCTCTATATTCGCGTCGTTCACGCTGCCCTGAGAATATCGGCCATTGGTCGCGACAACGGAAACAACTCGCCACCCTGCCTGGACATGTCGCGTAATCGTTCCGGCGTTCAATTCATTGTCGTCGTGATGCGCGCCGACGACCAGAAGTGTTTGTTCGTCGCTCGGTGGCATGTCAAAAACGAAACAGGGTGCCGAGGCTGATCTGGCCCTGCCAAAAAGTTGACCCGTCGAATACAAAAGCGCACCCGCGGCCTGAGCTGCAAACCGCGCCGCTGCCGCTGCTCACGAAACTTCCGTAGAGCCCGCCTTCGAAGAAAAGCCCGAAGTGTTCGCCGATATAAAAGTCGCTTCCCAATGCACCGGCCAGCGCAAATGCGAGATCATCCTCGACGTCCCCATCGTTCGACGAAAACCGCGTAAACCCGACATCTCCCGCAGCGTATGGCTTGATCCACGGATGTTCGAAAAGCGCTTCCTCATAGAAATGGTATTTGACACCGATCAAGAAATTATCAATCGCAAAATCTACGTCGGCCATCCCAAAGTTTTTCCCTGAGATTTCGCTGTCCTGACGGCTGTAGAGGAATTCGACCTCCGTACTTTCGACGAAGGAGTTGACTGAGTGGATTGGGATCGTGACCTTCACACCGTAAGAGACGCTGTCTTCAATGGATACATCACCGGCTCCAAAATCGGTTCGCAAATCTCCGCCGAGGCGAAAGCCAACGAAGGGAGCAATTGCGAACCGGTCCTCTTGAGCAGTGCAAACTCCCGTGGATCCAAGGAACGTTGTCGTCAAAGCAATTACGCTGGAAATCAGTCTTTTCATGTTCACTCCCTGTCCACCGGGCTAGATTGGCTGATGATCATTCACAATTGAACCTTAAGCGCAAGATTGAAAGAAACCGCCATGCATTTTCGTGGTGTGCAGGCTGGGACGACACGTGGAGCGACCTTCGCCCAAACAGTCGCGCGACGTCCTCGGCGACCAGATACATCGACGGCACGAGCAGAAGGGTCAGCGGCGTTCGGTGGATTCTAACTCCTCCAGGGCAAGCTTGAGCCGACGCTCCGCGATGGTCTTTTCTTCGTTCAGAAGCATCCAGTCGAGAACTTGATTCCCAGGCCCAGAAGAAAACGCTCCTGGTTCTTCCAGGCAATTGCGTAGTCCAGCTCTACCTGACGAAAGAACGGATGTTACGCTTTGACGCGATCCGGGAAGGAATCCAGGGTAATTTTCCGGGCGTCCCGCGCGGCCGCAGTGAAGGCAACGAAAAAAGCCAGGCCATGATAATCCGTTTCAATGCGGGTCTCCTTTCGTTGAACTATTCTGAATGGATGCCAGCAGGAGTGTCCCAGATTACCAACCCGAATGGAAAGGAGTAGAGGCTGGTGGACAGTGAATGCTAATGGCTAAATACCCAATGACGAAAGACGCCCGAATGACGAATTCCTAAGCAGCTTCTACTCATTTTTTTAATTTCCGGTAATCTTTAGTCACTGGGCATTGGGTATTTCGTCCTCCGTCGTTCTCGCATCCGAAAGGGACCTTATCGTAGCCATTCGGGCCTGCACCTTTTCTTGCACACCGTATCCAAAGAGTTTACGAATGGGCGCATGAATACGACTCATAGAATTGCAATCATTGGTGTGGGTGGAATCGCCGATATTCACGCCACTTGCCTCATCGAAGACCTGCCGGAGGCAAAGCTCATCGGCGGGAGCTGCCGCACGGAGGAAAAGGGGCGGAAATTTGCGGAAAAATTCAACTGCGCCTGGTATCCCGACTACAAGACCATGCTCGATGAACTTTCGCCCGATGCGGTCCTTGTGACCACGCCGAGCGGAGCGCACCTCGAGGCCGTCGAGACCTGCGCCGGCAAGGGCATTCACGCCCTTTGTGAAAAACCCCTCGAAATCTCGACAGCACGCGCGGATCAAATGCTGGAGTGCGCGAAAAAAGCGGGCATTCATCTCGGGGGCGTGTTTCAGATGCGGTACAGCCCGCTGCTGCAAAGCATCCGGGAGACCATTTCCAGGGGACGATTCGGCACGCTGAGCACCATCAGCGCCCAGGTTCCCTGGTGGCGCGACAATTCCTACTACGCTCCGGAGCGATGGCAGGGAACGATGGCACTGGACGGAGGCGGCGCCCTCATGAACCAGAGTATTCATGTCGTCGATACCATGCAGTGGCTGGCCGCCGCGTTCATGCCCGATCTGGATGCGAACGTGAACCCGGTCGAGGAAGTCTTCGCGTACACCGGGCAGCGGGGACACGACCCGGATCTCATCGAGGTAGAGGACACCGCGATTGTCTCCCTCCGGTTCCGGAACGGGGGCTTCGGCCAAATTCTTGCC
>CAUZEO010000397.1:0-4467 GCA_963578625.1 Kiritimatiellia bacterium
GCCATCGCCCGTAGCATCGCGCTAATTCCGTGATTTGCCGCAACCTCCACGTTCTCGCGACGGAAAAGTGTGAGATAAGCGGGCTAGAACTGTTGCTGGGTGTGGATTGCGAATGCCCGCGCCACCCACGTGGCACGGCGCCTCGGGCCCGTGTCGGAGCAATGGACGACGAAAAGAGATCGCATCGCGGACGCATTCATCGGACTTGGTGAATCCGTATTGCACGAGGCACTCGAGGGTCCTTGAGGTTATATCGGCTGTCGGCGGGTCGATCATGGCGTTGTGATCCGCAAACGGAAGCTTTGTCAGAAAAGACTTGGTGTTGTCCTTGTCGAAGGAGCCCCACTCACCGTTTTTGCTTTGCAAGGAAAGGATCCATCCGAGACCGCGCACGCGGGCTTCCAGCCGTGCACTATTCTCGTCTCCTTCAAATTTCAAATCATGGAGTGCCATCAGCACCATGATGGTGTCATCGATGTCGGGGAACTGCTCCTTGCATTCCACCGCCGGTGGAATGCAAGGTCATCCGAAATCATGTCCGTGAGATCGGTATTGATCCCCAGGCCGTGAGCTGACACGTAGACGCCGCCTCCCGCCAGGAGTTGCATGAGGATGACCACGGGGACGGCGAACCTTTCCACGGCTCGAACCCACTAGGAGAGAACACGATATGCCAGACCAGACTTCAAATAGGATCGCCGGATTCCCCTACCATTCAACTTCGCCACGCCGGAAATACCGGAGGGTTCCAACGCAAACAGCCCCCAAGCTCAACAAGATTAGAGGAATCGCTCCCAGCGAATGGTCTTCGATCAGGCGCGGATTAATCCTCATGCACAGTCCACCAAAGGCCAGCATGGCCACCAGGCAGATCGTGAGAAGCCAGAACAAGACGGGCGAGAGAAACCCAAGGCCCACCCAGAGAACTACGAGAGGGATGGGGAGGATCATTCTCAGCAGCTTGTGCGAGACGAAGACCCACACCGCGAAACGAGACCGCCAGCTGCGGACCTGCGGCAGGCACGAAAGCATTTGCCAGTTCCCGTAGGAGATGCGCGCGCGCCGCCGCAGGATTTTTGCTGAACCGGGAGCGGTGAGTTCATCAATGCGGGCTTCCGGTTCATACATGACGCGCTTGCCTTCTGCTGCCAACCGGGCCGCCAGCACGAAGTCGTCATTGAGGAGGCCCTCCGGCAGGGGTGTAAAGTCTTGCCGCCTCATGACCAGCAGTGCGCCGGTTCCGCCAACGGCTGTCCAGATGTTGCTCTCCCAGGTTCGCAGTTGCATCTCAAAGCCCAGGTACCCTGCCGCAAGTTTCGCGATATCCCGACCGGTCGTGGCTGCGCCGCGGTAGGTTCCGCAGACACAACCCACTTGATCGTCATGAAAATAGCGGACCACGGATTTCATGGCCGAGCCATCGATCTCGCCACCGACGTCAGAGAATGCGATTATCTCCCCTTTCGCGTCGCCGACTCCCTCGTTTAGCGCGGCCGATTTGCCCCGGCTCGTGCCTAATTCGAGGAGTCTGACCCTGGGATCCTCGCATGCATTTACAACTTCCTCGCCGCCATCTGACGAACCGTCTGAAATGAAAAGAAACTCGATCTGGCCGGGCGGGTAATCGAGGGCGAGACAATTTTCAATTTTTGCGCCGATCCTATCCGCCTCGTTATAGAAAGGGATGATCAGGGTGACCGATTTCAATCCGTCGCTCCGGGACGCATGACAGCGCAGGCGGATTGCAAGGGCCCAGACCAGAACAGGAAATAGAATGAACACGTAGACCACGACTGCTGCCGAGAGCCAGAATAGCGCTGAAAAAAGAAACGCGAATAAATCCATAGTAAATTTGAACACCGCGGTACAATCCGCGCTCTACCGATATGGGTTTACATCACCGGTCCCTTCATTCCAAGTTGTAGCGTGTTTTTTCGACGAGGCAGAACATTAACTCTCCGCAGCAGCCTCCTGGTTGTCTGCGATGTCTTGTGTGTGCTCGCATCCCTGTGTTTGGCGACCTATCTGCGGTTTCGGACGGACGACCCGAGTTGGGGGGGATACATTGCTGCGCATCTCTCCGACTTCCTTAGCATTGCCGTTATCTTTGTAGTCGTGTTCTACGCGGGAGGAATGTACGAGCGGGAGATCCTGACAAGGAAATCGCGTTCATGGATTCTACCTGTTATGACCGTGGGTGTGAGCCTCGTGTTGACGTCCGTGCTCTACTTTGCTCGCCTGGAGATCGGTGTCGGTCGCGGTATCATCGCGCTTGCGGGAGTCTTTATCGTTGGCGGGGTGGGTGGCTTGAGGCAGATCTATCGAATTGCCGCCGGGTACGGGCTGTTGTCTCGCAAGGCGCTGGTTATTGGAGATGGTGTCGAGGTCGTTCGGGTCCTGGATCTGATTCAGCGCGAGAGCGAATCTGGAATGCGGGCGCTGGGTGTCGTATCATGCGGCCCGGTGGAGACGAATACATTTGTTCATGGAGTTCCTATACTTGGATCGGTCGATCGCCTGCAGGACTATGCCGCGGCATTCGATATCGAGACCATCATCGTGACCCTCCCGACATCCGAAGCTTCCGGTCTATTGGGCGAGTTGCGGCCGCTTCGTTATGCGGGCGTCGAATTGGTGGATTTTATTTCTCTGCACGAGGAGATTTCGGAGGAGATCCCGCTCGATCGTATCGATGACGAATGGCTCATGAATGCCGCGATGAACAGCTCGGTGATCCATATCCGCAAGATCAAGCGAATCATGGATATAGCGATTTCCCTAGTCGGCCTGGTGGTCACGCTTCCTCTAACTCTGCTGGCCGCAGTTTTTGTTCGCCTCGGCTCGCGCGGCCCGATCCTCTATCGGCAGTGCAGGCTTGGGCAGGGCGCGCGTCCCTACACGCTATTGAAGTTTCGCACCATGCGGCACAATGTTGAAGCGGTCGGAGGAGCTGTGTGGGCGGAACGGGATGATGTCCGGACTACGCGAGTCGGACGGTATCTACGTACATGGAGAATCGATGAGATTCCCCAACTGATGAACGTGCTAAAGGGGGAAATGAGTCTTGTTGGACCCCGTCCGGAGCGTCCGGAGTTCGTGGAGAAGCTTGCCGAGGAAATACCTTTTTACCGGGAACGCCTTCTGGTGCCGCCGGGAATCACGGGCTGGGCGCAAGTGAAATACCCCTACGCGGCGAGTGTGGATGCGACGAGAAAAAAACTTCAGTTTGATTTATACTACATTAAGCACATGAGTTTTATCCTCGATTGCCAGATTCTTCTCCGGACCGTGAAGACGATCCTGCTGGGGGTTAGACATAGCGACGACGAGTCGAAATCGAACGGCGGCAAGGTTGGAGATCTTCGTGTGCTTCCGGATGACGCAGACGACGGCGATTCGCGAATCGCCTGATGAACCCCGGCCTTTCATCGTTTCTCTCTGCTCGACTGATTGACAGGCGAGTCAATCACCGTGGGGAAGTGCTCGCATCTTTTCAAGAGCGAGTATCCGATGGAGCATTGTCGGAAACCAAAATTCGGAAACTGCAGAATGGCCGGCTCTGTGCCTTGCTTCAACGGGCGCGAGAATGCGTGCCCTTTTACAGGGATCTCATACCACCGGGCGGGGATCTGACGCCATTGACCTCACGGAAAGTGCTGGGCGAGCTTCCGATTGTCTCGCGTAAGGATCTACAGGTGGTTGCCCATCGGTTTTCGTCAACGGACTTCGCTGATTCGGATACGGATTCCACCAGTGGATCAACGGGCAGCCCATTTCAATTCCGAGTCGATCGCAATACGAGAGTTGCACGGGAATCGTCCATCTATTGGGCTGACAGCCTAACCGGTTGGCGATATGGCGAACGCTGTGCGTATCTGTGGGGCAACGAAATGGAAATGCAGTCGTTGCAGTCCGGTGTTCGAATGCGCACCAGGGCCTGGATGGAGAACCGTCTCTATTTGAATGCATATGCAATGAGTTCCGACGCCATCCTGACTTACCATGACAGGCTATCTCGATTTCGGCCCCACCTGTTGATCGGTTACGCAAGCGCCCTTGAAGAATTTGCACGCGTACTTCGGGAGCGTGGCGTGCGTCCGGACTACCCGGGACGCGCCGTTGTCAGTAGCGCGGAGGTGTTGTCCCTGGAGGCCCGGGCCAAGATCGAGACCGTCTTGGGGGTCCCGGTTTTCAATCGCTATGGCTGCCGCGAGTTCGGTGTCCTCGCAACCGAAGACAGCATGCATGACGGTTTGACGATAAACGACCGGGACGTGATCCTGGAAATCGATTCGCCGGACCCTTGCACGGAGCCGGGTCGAGTCATCGTTACTTACCTCGCGAATTCGGCGATGCCGTTCATTCGGTATGACTTGGGGGACGTGGCGCAGATGCAGTCCGGACCAATCGGCCAGAGACGCATCGCCCGGGTCCTGGGTCGTGAAGGCGAAATCATCAAGACATCCC
>CAUZEO010000398.1:0-4466 GCA_963578625.1 Kiritimatiellia bacterium
TGATAACTCGCGGCCACGTCCGCGGCTCCCTGCCCGATCAACGCGTCCGGATTTTTTTCCAGCCGATACTTGAGTGAAGTCTTTACCCCGCTGAAACTGAAACAGAGTTCCCGGTCGAGGCCACCAATGTGACGCGGTCCGCGTGCGTGCTCAAGCCCCCGGGGAAACCGAACCGCCTTGGGATCTCCGGTCCGGGCCACTTTCTCAATCTCCGGCCCGCCGGGATATCCCAGCCCCATCAAGGATGCACCCTTGTCGAGAGCTTCCCCGGCTGCGTCATCCAGGGTTTGGCCAAGCACCGTGTAGCGGTCCGTTTCGTGAAACAGCACCAACGCTGTGTTTCCTCCGGTCACCAGCAGCACCAGCATGGGACACGCTTCGTCCACGACCGGCGCATCTTCGGCAAGAAACACCGAGTAGAGGTGCGCTTCCAGATGGTTGACAGCTGCCAGGGGTTTGCCTAGACGCATCGCCAGCGCCAGCGCCGCGGACATCCCGACCAGCAGAGAGCTTGCCAGACCCGGCCCGTACGTTACCGCAACAACATCGATGTCGTCCCATGAAATGCCGGCATCCCGCAGGGAAAGTTCGAGAAGGTCCGGCAGTTTTTCAAGGTGAGCGCGAGCCGCGACTTCCGGAACGACTCCGCCGAACTCAGCGTGCCGCTCCACCTGGCTGAATATGCGATTGGAGAGAACATGGCGCCCGCTCCGAACCACGGCCACCGCCGTTTCGTCACAGGACGTCTCGATGCCAAGAACCAGCAACGACATCTTACCGGGGTTCGATGGCGGTAGCCCTCGCCATCAGCGTGTCGCCTCTGGAACGTGCCGCAAACAGCATCACGCCCCGAAGCACATCCACCGCGAGGTTGAGTTGGACATCTTCGGTTTCCTCCTCCGGTGAATCGTCCGCTTTGATTCCATCGACGTTTTTCGGGCGGTTGCGTTCCGTATAGAGCTTCTGCCGGTCACTCGGAGACATGCGGATTAGGTGGGTTGGCGTGATCCCGTGTTCGTGAATCGTCCGCTTACTGGGCGTGTAATACTTCGCCGTGGTCAGGCGAATGGCGGAACCGTCCTCGAGGCCGATGACGCTTTGCACGGATCCCTTGCCAAACGTTTTCTCGCCCACGAGGATTGCACGGCGGTGATCCTGGAGGGCTCCGGCAACGATCTCGGATGCACTGGCGGAACCGCCGTTGACAAGGATGGCGATTTGGATATCGAGAAACCGGTCTCGTCCCCGGGCACGGAGGACCGTTTCCTTTCGCCCGTCACGCCCTTGGGTGTAAACGATCATCTCCCCGCGGGGCAGGAATTTCTGCGCCACATCCCTGGCGGAATGCAGGAGGCCACCGGGATTATTGCGAAGATCGAGAACCAGGGCTCGCATGCCCTGGTCGTGAAGATCATCCAGTGCGGCCTGAAGATCGTCGGCCGTCGGCTCGTTGAATTGTGTGATCCGAACGTAGCCGATACCATCTTCCAGCATGTGGGCGTCTTTAACACTCGCCACCTCGATGTCCGCGCGAACGATTGTAACGTCCTTGAAGTCCTGGGTCTCGGGACGAAGAATTTTGATCGTGACCGAAGTATCCGGCGGTCCGCGAAGCTGCTTTACCGCCTCCTGGAGCGACAAGCCCTCCGTGGACTTCCCTTCGATCTCGATGATCTTGTCCCCGGGTTGTAATCCCGCCCGGTACCCCGGGGTATCTTCCATCGGCGAGATGACGGTAAGAACATCGTCCTTCACACTGATCACGATGCCCAGCCCCCCAAACTGTCCCGAGGTATCCTCCTTCATGTCGGAATACATATCCGGATCAAGAAATTGACTGTGCTTGTCCAGCGACCCCAGCATGCCGCGGAGAGCGCCGTAAATCAGCTCCTCGTAGGAAGTCTTTACCGGATCGACGTAGTGCTGCTGCACCTGCTGGGTCACCATGGTGAAGAGCGCGATTTTGTCATACGCATCTTCGCGAGCGCTGGCGTGGGAATCCTGCTGGTAGAGCCGTGCGCCCACCATGAGATTTGCGGTAAGCAAGAGAGCAAGAACCATCCAGCCAAGACTATGTCCGATCATCCGGCCCGGCATTGAGCACCTCCACGGTTCGGCATCATGCCTTGGGCACGGGCCATGTCATCAGTTTTCTCCATATCAAAATTCCAGTCTCTATAATCTACCGCATTTACGCTCAAATTACCATGCTTGAATGCAAGAGGTTCTATGGGAATGCTCGTTTTACGATTTTCGGCCCAAAAACCAACCTCGCACCGGGTTCACGGGTCGAGGAGCCCCAGGCTCAGAGCCGCCCACTGGGCATCCCGCCGCGGTCGGAGAAAAACAAGAGGAAAAGAAGATCAAGGCATGAGCCGGCGCTCTACGCATCAGAAATGTCGGATATCGAATGCTCAATTTCAAATGACCAAGGATTTGTACAAAGTTGGCGAGTACCAACCACTCTTGAATCCGTGCAGGTTGCTCCGTGGGCCACGGGCAGGATCCCCATGCCGCGGAATACGAAGGTTTTTATTCACTTCGGCATTCGTTTTTTGTACGTCTATTTGCCTCTCCGCCAGCTCAGCCAGCCGCCCAGGAGTTTGCTGGCACGGGGGGTGAGGCGGGTACGATTGTAGAGATCTCCCGTTCTCCGAATTGCATCGGCCTGCGTCGGATAGGGATGAATTACATTCGCGACGGCCCCCAGGCCGACGCCATTCGTCATTGCCATCACGATCTCACCGATCATGTCGCCGGCGTGCCGGGCGACAATCGTGGCCCCCAGGATCTGGTCCGAACCCCGTCCCACGTGAACTTTGACGAAGCCCTCGGTCTCGCCATCCAGAATCGCCCGGTCCACGTCATCCATCCGCATGGTAAACGTGTTGATTCGCACGCCTTCTTTTTCGGCGCCCTGCTCGGTGATGCCGACATGGGCAATCTGCGGGTCCGTGTAGGTGCACCAGGGAATCGTGAGCGCAGAGCCTTTCTTTTTCCGTCCGGGGAAAAGGGCATTGTTCAACACGGTTCGGGCCATAAAATCCGCTGCGTGGGTAAACTGGTAGGGTGAACAAATGTCCCCCGCCGCGTAGACCCGAGGGTTCGTGGTCTGGTACGTATCGTCCACGGTAACGCCTCGTTTATGATACGCGACCCCTGCCGCCTCCAGGCCGAGGCCATCCACGTTCGGAGCACGGCCAACCGCCACCAGCACCGCATCGACATCAAGCCGCTGTTCTTCTCCCCCCTGGGTGTAGTGCACGCACCGTCCTTCTTCACCCCCGGAAACACGCACGATTTTCTCAATTTCCGTTACGACACTCACCCCGTCACGAAGAAGAGCTTCCCGTATGACCTCCGCGGCATCGGCATCCTCCCGGATCAGCACGTGGGGAGCAAGCTCCAGGAGAGAAACTTCACTGCCAAACCTCTGGAACACCTGCGACATCTCACACCCGATCGGGCCGGCGCCAATTACCGCCAATCGCCTTGGCAATTCGGTTAGATTGAAAATCGTCTCGTTGGTCAGATAGCCGGCTTCCTCGAGGCCGGGAATTGGAAGCCCCGCCGCGCGCGCGCCCGTCGCGATCACCGCCTTCGAGAACTGCAACTCCTTCCCCTCGACCTCGAGGGTCCGGGAACCGGTGAAGGTCCCCTGCCCGATAAACACATCGACGCCAAGCTCCGTGAAACGCTGTACGGAATCAACCTCTGAAATCTGCGCTCGCAGCCGGCGCATACGGGCCATCGCCTCGGAAAAGTCCACCGTCATCTCACCGCCGACCCGAACGCCGAATGCCCCCGCCCCTCGGACATTCGCCGCCGCGGTCGCGGCGCTGATAATGCCCTTGCTCGGGACACAACCATGATTGAGACAGTCTCCGCCGGTTAACGCCCGCTCGACCAGCGCCACTCGCGCACCGAGTCCCGCCGCCCCGGCCGCGCTGACCAGGCCAGCCGTCCCCGCGCCAATCACCACCAAGTTGTAAGGATTGTCAGGCTGCGGATTCTCATAATCCGATGGATGAACGCGAGATAACAGCAGTTCGTTGTGTTCGTCTCGTGGCTCTACGATGAAGCTCATGGGTTCCTCTTCTTCGATCTTGTTGTGCGGCAAACTATACGTCGCGTCGGTACGTTTCGCCCCTCACCGGATCGGCATCGGCGATTTGGTAGCGTTTCTTGAGAATTCGCGGCACGAAACTGAGCAGAGCGATCAGTAGTGCAGCGACTCCGAGAAGAAGAATGGTCTTCCCGGGATCTCCCCTTCCGTCTTTGATTGAGGAGAAGGCGATGACATAGGCCGCGGTACCCGGCAACATGCAAATCCAGGAAACCAGAACATAGGTCCAGAAGTTAATTCGCGTGAGCCCATATGCGTAGTTCTGGAAGTTGAAGGGAAAGATGGGAACCAGCCGCGTGATCATGATCATCCGCCAGCCGTGCGTTTCCACGCCTTCGTC
>CAUZEO010000399.1:0-4464 GCA_963578625.1 Kiritimatiellia bacterium
GCCCGGTAAATTGCTCGGCCACATGGAAGGGTTGACTGAGGAATTTCTGGATTCTGCGGGCCCGGTCCACGGTTTGGCGGTCTTCTTCGGACAGTTCATCCATTCCAAGAATGGCGATGATATCCTGAAGTTCCTTGTATCGCTGCAGAATTTCCTGCACCCCGCGGGCCACCCGATAATGTTCCTCGCCAACCAGTTCCGGCGCCAGGATGGTGGAACTGGATGTGAGAGGGTCTACCGCGGGATAAATGCCTAGTTCCACGATTTGGCGCGACAACTCGGTGGTCGCGTCAAGATGGGCGAAGGTGGTGGCGGGGGCCGGATCGGTGTAGTCATCCGCGGGGACGTAGATGGCCTGGATCGAAGTGATCGATCCGGATTTGGTTGACGTGATTCGTTCCTGCAGCGCGCCCATGTCGGTGCCTAGCGTTGGCTGGTACCCAACCGCCGAGGGAATTCGCCCGAGCAGCGCTGAAACTTCGGAGCCGGCCTGGGTGAAACGGAAGATGTTGTCAACAAACAGCAAAACGTCCTGGTTCATCTCATCGCGGAAATGCTCTGCAACCGTGAGAGCGGAAAGGGCAACTCGCGCCCTTGCACCGGGTGGTTCATTCATTTGACCGAAGACCATGGAAGTCTTGTCGATGACTCCGGATTCCTTCATTTCGCGGAACAGCGCGGTTCCTTCGCGAGTTCGCTCACCGACGCCGGCGAAGACGGAAAAGCCTCCGTGCTGGGTGGCAATATTATTAATGAGCTCCTGGATCAGAACCGTCTTTCCCACCCCGGCGCCTCCGAACAGGCCGATTTTGCCGCCCCGCTTGTAAGGGGCCAGAAGGTCCACGACTTTGATTCCGGTGACCAGAACCCTGTCTTCCACGTCCTGCTCGTCGAACGCGGGCGCGGAGCGGTGAATTGGCGAGGTAATGTCCGTTTCGATCGGTCCTGCCTCATCGATCGGTTCGCCGAGGAGGTTCATGACACGGCCGAGAGTGCCCGGGCCCACCGGCATGAGGATCACGTCGCCGGTGTCCCTTACATCCGCGCCCCGGACCAGCCCTTCGGTGGAATCCAGCGCGATCGTGCGGACCGTGTTGTCCCCAAGGTGCAGGGCAACTTCAAGTGTGAGGTTTGACGGCTCATCACTAATGGACGGGTTTGTGACCTTGAGGGCTGAGTAAATGGAGGGCAATTGCCCTTCGGGAAAGGAAGCATCCACCACGGCGCCGAGCACCTGGGTTACCTTTCCAACTGCGATTCCTGTTGTCGTCGTTTCCATGTCGAACTCCTATTGAAAAATTCGGTTGATCTCGATTCGAATTACAGCGCTTCGGCGCCTGCGACAATTTCCGTCAATTCCGTGGTGATCGCAGCCTGCCGGGCCCGGTTTCGAATCAGGGTGTACCGGTCGATCATCTTTGCTGCATTTGTAGTGGCGCTGTCCATTGCCGTCATCCGGGCCCCATGTTCGCCGGCGGCGTTTTCGAGGAGCGCGAAGTAGACTTTGAAGCTGATCGTTTTTGGCAAAAGCATGTTCAGCAATTCCTGGGTTTGCGGTTCGAAAATGTAGTCCGAGGTAAACTCGGACTGTTCCTGCTCGACTTCTTCCGGCTCGATCGGCAGTAGTTTTCGAATGATCGGTTTCTGGGAAAGCGGGCTGAGAAACACGTTGTATGCCAGGTACACCTCGTCGTATTCGCCCTCGAGAAAACTCTGGCACACATCGTCCGTAATTCGGTTTGCGTCGGCGATCTGCGGCCGGGCGGTGACGCCCTCGTAGTGGGTCTGAACCTGGGCCCGTGTCCGGTAGTGGAGAAAGCCTCGTCGTCCGCAGAAACTCATGGACAATGACTGCCCCTGGGCTTCGCGCTCCTCGATCCACGGCTTCATGTTTTTGATCATTCCGTTGTTGAAGCTGCCGCACAGCCCGCGATCGGACGTGTAGAGAAGGAGCAGGACATTCTTTGCGGGCTCCCGGGCCGCCAGCAACGGGTGATCAGCGGATCCGACCGAGGCGGCGAGTCGAGAGATCATTTCGCCGAGGCGGCCGGCGTACTGTTTCCCGTTACGCTGCGCGTCCTGGGCTCGACGCAGTTTGCTTGCCGCAACCATTTTCATGGTGTTGGTCATCTTCTGCGTATTTTTCAAGCTGTTCAGCTTGACGTTATATTCTTTGATGCTGGGCATCCTGGGCCTTGGGAGGGGTTTTTACCGGGGAGGGAGTGTGTAGTGTTTAGTATTTAGTGATTGGTTTTAGCTGGCGGCTGCGGAGCTTGTGAAGGAGCGTTTGAATTCCGCTAGAAGCTTGTCGAGGCCTTCTTTCACCGTTTCGGTCATGGCCTTCTCTTCATTGAAGAGCTTTACCCAATCGGCATAGGTGGCGTCCAACGCATCGCTCAACTGGGTTTCGAAATTGACTACGTTGGCCGTTTCGATGTCGTCGAGAACACCGTTAACGCCCGCATAAATGATGGCAACCTGCTTGGCAACCGGGACCGGGCTGGTAATCCCCTGCTTGATGACCTCCATCAACCGCGCGCCGCGCTCAAGTTGATTGCGGGTTGCTGCGTCCAGGTCTGAAGCGAACTGAGAAAATGCCGCCAATTCGCGGTATTGGGCAAGGTCGAGCCGCAGCGAGCCCGCCGTCTGTTTCATCGCTTTGATCTGGGCGTCGCCGCCTACGCGGGAAACCGAGATTCCTGGATTGATGGCTGGTCGCTGTCCTGAGTTGAAGAGGTCCGATTCAAGAAAGATCTGGCCGTCGGTAATCGAAATGACATTGGTGGGAATGTAGGCGGATACGTCATTCGCCTGCGTTTCGATGATCGGGAGGGCGGTGAGGCTTCCTGCGCCTTCAGCGTCGCTCATTTTCGCGGCGCGCTCGAGTAACCGGCTGTGAAGATAAAAAATATCCCCCGGGTAGGCTTCGCGTCCCGGCGGTCGTCGAAGCAGGAGGGAAAGTTGCCGGTAGGCCTGCGCCTGTTTGGTGAGGTCATCATGAATAATGAGGGCGTGTTTGCCGTTGTCCCGGTAATACTCGGCCATGGCGGTGCCTGAATAGGGCGCGAGGAACTGCATGGGGGCGGGATCCGAGGCGGTTGCCGCGATAATGGTGGTGTATTCCATCGCCCCGAATTTTTTCAGGGTTTCGGCCACCTGGACAACGGTAGAGCGTTTCTGACCGATGGCGACGTAGAAGCACATCATGTCTTCGCCGCGCTGATTGATGATGGTGTCGATGGCGAGAGCGGTTTTCCCGGTCTTGCGGTCTCCGATGATCAGCTCGCGCTGCCCCCGGCCGATCGGTGTCAGCGCGTCGATGACCTTGACGCCGGTTTGCAGAGGTTCGTGCACGTCCTGGCGCTTGATGATTCCGGGCGCTTTTACCTCGATCTGGCGGAATTCCCTGGCTTCGATCGGCGCTCCGCCGTCAATTGCATTGCCCAGGCCATCCAGAATACGTCCCGCCAGGGATTCGCCCACGGGTACGGAAGCGATCGTTTCGGTCCGTTTGACTTCGTCGCCTTCTTTGACGTGGGTGTCGTCGCCGAATATGGCGACGCCGACATTGTCTTCTTCCAGATTCAGAGCCATGCCACGCAGGCCGCCTGGAAACTCCACCAGTTCACCGGCCATCACATTGGACAAGCCGTGGACCCGGGCGATTCCGTCTCCGACCTGGAGAACAGTCCCCACCTCGTAGACCTTGGATTCAGTTTCAAAATCGGCAAGCTGCCGTTTCAGGATTGCGGAAATTTCTTCGGGTTTTAGATCAATAGCCATCGGGTGCCTCTTACGCGTGCATCAGTCGGGTTTTTGCTATTTCAAGCTGTGCGGCAATGCTCGAATCGAATATCTGGTCGCCTGCCTGGATCCTCAATCCGCCCATCTGTGAGGGATCCTCTTCCGTAGTGAGTTCAATTTCTTTGGAGAATTTCACTTTCAACCGATCCTGAAGCGCGGTCGACTGCCCCGCGCTCAATGGGGTAGCCGAGGTAACATGAACCTTCAGGATGCCCTCCCGTTCGTAATAGAGCTCTTCGAAAACCTCGCAGACGTCGGGGAGCTCGTTCAGTCTGCGCTTGTCATCCAGCAGAAGCAAAAACTTATAGGTCCCGGGGCGAACCTTTTCGTGAAAGATCTCGTGCAACACCGACCGTCTGCGATCGCCCGGGATTACGGGGTTTCGAATAAACCGGAAAAAATCCTGCGAATCTCCTGCCAGCCCGGCGAGGTCCTGCATATCGCCACGAATCTCTTCCAGTTGCTGCTGTTCGATCGACAGGCTGAATAGAGCTTTCGCATATCGTTTGGCGGCCTTGCTTTTAACCATGATCAGAGTTCGCTGATAAGCTTGTCGGTCAGGTTTCTGTTTCGCTCGTCATCGAGGTTTTCCCCGATGATTTTGCCTGCCAGGGTGATGGCCATCTCCGCGCTGTCCCGCTTGAGAGAAGCCTCGGCCTT
>CAUZEO010000400.1:0-4457 GCA_963578625.1 Kiritimatiellia bacterium
AATTATAGGGGCAAATCCCGACGCAGACTCCTACCGGCTGCCGGATCGTGTGGCAATCAATGCCCCGGGCGATATTCTCAAGGCTCTCGCCCTTCAGAAGTTCGGGCGCGCCGCATGCGTATTCAACAACCTCGATACCGCGTCGAACATCGCCCCGCGCTTCGGTCATTGTTTTGCCATGTTCGGTGGTGATGCTGCGCGCCAAATCCTCGAAGTGATCCTCCAGCAGCGCTTTGTACCGGAAGAGCACGCGTGCTCGTTCAATCGGGGGCGTTTCCATCCAGTCAGGAAATGCGCGCACTGCCGACGCCACGGCCACGTCCACCTCCTTCGCTCCACACATCGGCACTTTCGCAATCACGTCACCCGATGACGGGTTGTGCACATAAGCGAATTCCGCCGTAAGCGGCGTGGACCACTCGTTGTCGATCAAGTTTGGACACGGGAGCAAGGTTGCAGTAGACATCATGGGCTCCTATTCATCATTGTGTAGTCAGGGATGGGCGGGAATGGGTTCCATGTCACCCGACTCCAGGTTCGACTGATACTGCTTCCAGCTTATCGGTTTCTTCCCATTCTCGATGGGCACCATGGAAATACAGCCGTCTACGGGACACACCAGCGAACACAAATTGCAGCCAACGCAATCTTTTTCCCGCACTTCAGGAATTGGCTTGCCCGGAACCCGGCCCGGACCGAGACCATACGGCGCCGGGTCCACCAGGTCGATGCATTGGTGCGCGCCATCCTCACACGCAACGTAGCAAAGATTACAGCCGATGCACTTCTCGGTATCAATCCGTGCGACCCGGAGGTAATTCAAGTTCAGATTCTCCCACGAATCGACCCGGTTCACGCTTTTTCCGATCAGCTCGGACACCGACGCAAACCCCTTTGCATCGAGATAATCGCTCAATCCCTCCTTGAGATCCTCGACGATTCGAAACCCGTAATGCATAACCGCCGTGCAGACCTGCAATGTCGTCGAACCAACGCACAAAAATTCCGCGGCATCGCGCCACGTCGAAATCCCGCCGATTCCCGAGATGGGAAGACCCACCTCCGCGTCGGCAGCGCAGTTCTGCACCATGTTCAGCGCGATCGGCTTCACCGCGGGGCCGCAGTATCCGCCATGCGTGGATTGCCCGTCGACGTAGGGTTCGGGAACGAACGTATCGAGATCAACCTGGGTGATGCTGTTGATGGTGTTGATCAGCGAAATGGCGTCGCCGCCCGCGTTCTTTACCGCGCGCGCTGCGTGGACAACGCTCGTAATATTCGGGGTGAGTTTTATGATTACCGGGATCTGCGCCTCTTCCATCACCCAGCCCACGATCGTCTCGATGACGTCCGGGTTCTGACCCACGGCGGATCCCATGCCACGCTCACACATCCCGTGTGGGCAGCCGAAATTCAGCTCGACCCCGTCCGCTCCACAGTCAACGGATCGTTTCATGTAATCGTGCCAGTTCTCCCGCGTATCCGTCATCAGCGATGCGATCACTACCTGACCGGGCCACCGTTCTTTCACTTCCCGGATCTCCCTGAAATTCGTCTCCGGCGCGCGGTCACTGATGAGCTCGATGTTGTTGAAACCGGCCATTCGTGAACCGGGAAGGTGCATCGCTGAATAGCGCGACGCGACGTTCACAATGGGATCGCCAATCGTTTTCCAGACCACCCCGCCCCATCCCGCCTCGAACGCGCGGTGTGCCTGGTATGCGGTGTTTGCCGGTGGACCGGAACCGATCCAGAATGGATTGGACGATTTTATGCCGCAGAATTCGACCGACAGATCAGCCATGAATTCCCCCGCTTTCCAAATAGGTGCGCTCCAACTCCGGAATACGCACCGGACGGTCGAATCCGGCGCCCGTCGCCTTCCCCGGCGCGCCCAGCCGCGTGCTTTGACGCGGCCCTTCGATCTTCTCACCGGTAAGCATCTCGTGGATTCCCCGCGCCGCGCGTTTCCCTTCGGCAACCGCATCAACGACTTCCGAGCCGCCGTTCGCCCCGTCACCACCGGCGTAGACTCCGGCAATACTCGTCAGTCCGGTGGCGAAATCACGCTCAATCGTGCCCCCGTCTTCCAACTTCAGGTCAGGAAAGAGCGCTTGAATCGGTCCGGTCATCTTTTCCTGGCCTAGCGCCTTGATTACCATGTCGAACGGATGCACGAATTCGGAACCCGGAACGTCCTCCAGCTCTCCGGATTCCCCGGCACAGGTCCGCACGAGCCTGACGCCCGCGACGTGCCCATTCTTCTCCAGGATCTCGACCGGCCGCGTGTGGAACATGAACTCGCACCCGTCGAGCTTCGCAAGATCGTATTCATATTCGTATGCAGGTATGTCCTGCTTGCCACGGCGGTACACGATCACAGCGCTCCCCGCTCCCAGCCGCTTTGCCTGCGTCACGGCATCGATGGCGGTGTTCCCGCAACCAATCACGGCCACACACTTCCCAACCGGTACCGTATGCAACGGCTGCGTGTGGATCTCCGCAATAAAGGCAAGGGCCTCCTTGACCTCCGGCAGATCTTCCCCGGGAATGGACAGACGATGTGTGTTGCCCAGGCCGATCCCGATAAAGACCGCGTCGAAATCGCGCTGCAGTTCGGCCCCGTCCACGTCCTTTCCGACTTCGACGTTTGTCCGGATCTCCACGCCCAGCGCCTCGATCATGTTGATCTCACGGAGACTCGTTTCAGGCGTCAGCTTGTAGTACGCGATGCCGTAGGTATTGAGTCCGCCGGGTTGATTCTGCTTTTCAAAGAGGACGGCTTCGTGTCCAAGCTGCGCCAACTCTGCAGCGCAAGCCAGGCTCGCAGGCCCGGCCCCGATCAGTGCGACCCGTGTCCCGGACTTCACGTCGGGCGACTTCAGGACCTGGGTGCCCGAATCGAGAACGAAATCGGTGGCATATCGTTGTAGCCGTCCGATCTTAACCGGCTGCTGATCCCGGTCCAGCAGCACGCATGCCCCCTCGCACAACACCTCGGTCGGGCAAACCCGGGCGCAACTCGCCCCCAAAGGATTGGCTTGAAAAATCGTGCGCGCGGATCCCAGGAGATTGTCGGAGGAAATCTTCTTGATAAAACCGGGGATATCGATGCCGGTCGGACAGGAATTTATGCAGGGAGCGTCGAAACAATAGAGGCAGCGATCCGCCTCCACGCGCGCTTCCTGGTCGCTGTACCGAGGCTCCAGATCGCCCATGTTTTCAGCGGCACGGGCGGCGTTTAATTTCGGTTCAATCGGCATCGTAGTAGATCCGGACGGGATAGGCAGGTTTCAGCTGATGGCAATCTTATCGCCAATCCACCTTCGCGGTCAAGCGGCACGGGGGGCGGCTGCGCCCGGTGTGGAGAACAGCTACGTTGAAAGCAGGCCTTCGTAGATTTCTGTCGTTTGCCGGGTCAACGCTGTCCAGTTGAACTTTTCCTCAAGCTTCTTAAAGCCGTTTTCTCCAAAGCTCTGTCTCAGTTCCGGATTATCCAGTAGCGTAAGAATGTTCTCTTTTAAACTTCGAGCGTTTTTTTCCGCGACAAACCCGTCCGCCCCGTTGGAGATAACTTCCCGGGTGGCTGGGATGCTCACTCCGATTACGGGCTTTTTGAACGCCCATGCTTCAAGGTACACACCACCAAAACTCTCCTGCTCCGACGGCAGGCAGAAAATATCACATGCAGCGTAGGCCTCATTCTTCTCCTCGAAAGAAACACGGCCAAGATTCCTGATTTGCGGATGTTCGAATTTTGCATGAACCTTTGCGGAAAAGGAGGTTTCAGGCCCGACGAATACGAAAATCACGTCCGAATTCTCCGCGATAATCTGCGTGGCTGCCTCCAAAAGGTTCGCGACCCCCTTGTATTCGTACTGCTGCCCGACAAAGAGCACGATGGGGCTTTTCCCGAATCCGTGTTTTCGCCTGAAATTATCAGGTGAAGCATTTGTATCAACCAGGGGCCCCATCCCGGTGACGGCAATCTTTTCGGGAGGGACGTCCAACCCTTCGAGGAGTTTCTTCTCCTCGTGGGTCAACGTCATGACGGTATCTGCACTCTTATAGATGTCGAGATACACTTGATAACGCCATCCGACCCACCGGGGATGATGATACGGCGTGAAAACGAAAGGCACCCCTTTCTTTTTCGCATAGGTGAGGGACGCCAGGGCCAGGGGTTCCCTGCCAATCCTTCCGCAATGGACGATGTCGGGATCAGGGAAAAAGGACTCCAGCTGGGGCAAGATCCGGTCCGCTAGTTTACGCGCGCAAGTAGGCATTGCCCCGTAATATAACAAGAACCAGGGAATCATCGCAGCCTTCTCACCCGCGGAAAATCCGGCAATGCGAACGGGAACTCCCTCGTGGACATAATTCTTCTGCGCGCCATACGCACGCAAGGTGGTCCCTCTCAGCCAGTCCGTTCGAAACGTATCCCAAAATGCGAACAC
>CAUZEO010000401.1:0-4410 GCA_963578625.1 Kiritimatiellia bacterium
TGCAACTCTTTCCCGCCTTGCGGTGTAACGATCCGCCACCGCGCGCGCACTTTCCGCGGCAAATTCGTTTGATTCACGACGGCACACAGCAGATCGGCCTGCGCCCGGTTCGAAGTGATCTCACGAACTCGCACCCAGGTTTCCTCTCGAAGGATACGAAGCGAAGGCAGCCCGACCAACCAGCAGTGGCCGGCCAAGCCGCCATGGAGCACGAAGTCCGGCATTCGAATCCCCGGCAGCACCTTCAGGGAGCACCTATTCGTAATGCGAATCCCGAGAACATGCGAATCCGCCGAGGGAAGATGCGCGGTTACGTCCACGTCAAAACCGAGGAACTGCCCATCGACTTTTACCAGGCTTTGGCCATCAACGAAGATCTCCGCGGTGCCATAGAAACCTTCGGAGCAGATGAACCAGCGAGGTTCTCCAGGCGTTTCAACGGACCCGGGCATGTGGAATCTCCGACGGTAACTTCCGTACCCCCTGCGATACGCGACACCCACCTGGAAAGTGTCGTGCTGATTCCAGGTGTGGGGTAGACGCGTGGTGGCTGAACCGCTTGAGGGAGGAGTGCTGAACCAGCTTCCGGCGGCCTTCCCCTCCCGGTACTCCCATCCGTGATTCAAGCCATACGAACGGCGAAGCTGTCCGGGGCTGAACATTCCTCCACCGCCCATCTAAAGCCCTGTCTCTACCGCAAGCACCAGGTAAATCGGGCTCCCGGAAAGCTCGATTCTTCCACTGGAGATTTCCGCGGCTTCCCCGGTGACTGTCTCCGCCTGGACGCACGCAAAGGGAGGGGTCCACAGGGCGGCTTCACCCGTCCGGTAAGCGACGGCAAATCGGGATTCGTCGGACCTTGTAAAGTGATAGATATGGATATCCGGCGGCATTCTCTCAAACGTATGAAATGTTGATTGCCCTACCTTGTCGAGGAACTGTCGCAGCATGCTGAATGCGGGACGCGGGACCAACGACGCGGGGTCCGTGTCGTCAATCAATCCGAATCCTCTGGCGACCAGCCGCCACCAGTAAACCTTTTGTACCAATCCGGAGCAGAGCGAAATGAGCAGGTATCGAATCATGTAGATGCCATACCGCATCTCATCAACACCGGGATCGTTCCGACGGGGCCCCGGTGTGTCATACGGTGACACTACGGGCGAGTAGACACCGGTTCCTGCAAGCGGCCAATTTACTTCCGAGACAATGAGACCGTCACCACACCGTCCCGACGCCTGGCCGGCTGCGCTTGTCAGGGCGCACTTTCTGAGCGTGTCAAAAGGACCCTGACGATTCTCCGGCGCTCCCCGGCGATCCACGTAGAGGTGGTGCGACATCGTGTCGAGCTTCGTGCCTGAAGGCAAGCCGTCCAATATCGACACGGTGTAGGGTACGTCGAAATCGATTGCGGCCGGCCCCGCGAAACAAAGACCGGGATACTTTGATCGAAGCCCGTCAACCGGAGACAGAATCCGCACCCGTTCACGGTGCGACCAGGCGCCCCATTTGACCCGGTTTGGAGCGTGCCCCAGTTCGACCCAGTCCAGAATGGGATGAAGCCGCTCCAACACGGTCTCCAGCATCGCGTCCCAGGACGACGGCTCCAATACCGCATCACGGCTCTGCACAAATGCAGCCGCAACAGGATGACCGTTCCCATGCACCCGTTTCGCCAGTGACATCGCGGACGACCACCCATCCGGCCCGGCGTGCGCGTAGAACCTGATCAGGACGGGCACCCGACCCAGCGACTGGAGCAGGTCCAACTCCTCCGCGACGTTCTTGTTCCCCGGTTCGATCGAAAGACCAATGCGCCCCTGCATGTCCACCGGCCGGGTGTATGCAAGCCGCAGATTATTTCGATACGCGACGAGAATGGCAGGAGCGTGCAGGGCGGTGCTCAGAAAAATACGCGCCACGTCCCGCCAGGGCCGGATTCGGTTCCGCTCCCTTGATCGAAGTACATTGATGGGCTGGGCCGAGCGATGGTCCCAGATCCAGACATTTTGATAGTGGGGATACGCGGACTCCGGACCGGCCTCCTGTAGAGCCCTCGCCGAACGAAGCGGATGACGAAGTTTTCTCGTGCGATCGTGAATCGCATACCGGCGCCGGTATCGCTGATCCCACTTGCGAAAGGCCGATGACGGCCGGGCGTGAAAATACATTTCATAGAAGACCCGCAGCAAGTCGGACGGCAAATGGATCCGGGAAAGGTCCCGTGCCTTTTGCCGGAGAGACAATTGGGCAAGCAACTTCGCCCGGTTCAGATCTACGAATGATACTGCGGCCCAGTGCCCATCGACCTCGGGAGACAATTGGATGTTCTGGTTTCCAAGATCCCGGTGCATCACACCTGCATCATGCATCGCGCGGACAGCAGCAGAAACCGTCTCGAGGAGGTTCATGATCTTCCAACAAACCGGATCGTGGCTGAAGAGTCTAATGATCTCCCGCCGCAGGTCGGTCGCGGCGGGCTCCCACACGGAAACATAGTACGATTCGACCAGCCTTTTCCCATTCCGGACATCCAGGTAAGCAACCGGGCGGGGCGTCCCCACACCCTGTGAAGCGAGTCGCTCCGCGGCCGACCAGGAACGATGCGCCCTGGTTGTCCGGCGCACATCTACGGCATCCTTCCAGAGCGACTGCGGGCCGAACGATTTGATGACCAGGTTCACGGAAACCCCTTCACGAATGGGTACGTTCTCTTTCATCACCACCCGGTTTCGTCCGGTCGAAAGGATCTTCGCCGGTTGGTTCACCCATTCACGGACTTCCGATAAACTCGCGAGTAACCGGTCGTGAGCGAATGCATCGCTGACTTGACCTTCAAAGGGCGCCGGCAGACCGCGGTGCGAGGTCATGAGGCGGTCCCGGCATTTCGCAATCGAACTCGTCGCCACAACAAGATCAGAAGGATAACAAGAAGGCAGGTGGTCAATAACCCGTCGGTTGCGTCGGAACGGTGGCCAATCCAAAGCCCTTCCAGCTCGCCACTGATGTCCTTCGTCAACCGGCGGTTGGAAAGCTTGACGAAGACCCAGCCCGCATGCGTCCCGGCCGCCAACCAGATTGTCCCTGTTTGCGCAACCATCATGCATAGCACCATGCTCATCACCGTCAGATTGATAAAGCGAATTTCAATTTGCTCGGCAAGGCCGACATTCAGGAACGCGGAGCCGATAATTTCGAATACGGAAGTCAGCGATGCCTGATCTGAAAACGCGCCCGGCGATGCCTTGAAAAAATGAAGGTAAGCGAAGAGGAGGCTGGAGACGAACACCGCGGGCCACAACGTCCAAACCCGGGCGAAAACGCGAAACAGGACTCCCCGGGCAACAATCTCCTCGGAAACTCCAATCAGGATGGAGCGGAGAACCACCAGGCTCAGACCCAGCGCAACGATGCCGGTCGATCCGCCGGGCGACCAGGCCCGCAGTCCTGAAAAAGTGGAGAGCGCGACCAGGGGAGTAAGAGTGCAGAACCCGATGAGTACCCCGCTGAGGGCATTCCGGAGCGCGTGCCCCGAGTCCCAGCCGTTCCCGTCCTGCAGAACGCCACAGTCCCTCCATCCTTTCCAACCTGCAGTTTTCAGGAGAACGGGCACACCAGCCAATGCAATAAGGGACATCAGCCGCCGCATGAAGCCATGCGGTTCGTTGCGGATCCACATGCCCAGGGTTGATTCCGCGCCCTCCATTCGGGCATACAACCATGCCGATATAGCGGCAGCGAACAGAAGGGAGAACAGAAGAATGGCAGTCAACACAAAGCCCGTCCTGAAGGCGCGTGCCGAACGTCCGGATTCCTCTCGAGTTGATTCAACACTCATGATGCGCCGGCCAGGACATCCTGGTAAAGTGATTCTTTTCGGGTCATGACGCACTTTTGGTCGAAGAGCTCCGCCACGACACGCCGGGGCTGGGCGAAGAATAGATCTGTAAGATGTTCGAAGGTTCTTGTTCGCTCACCACCGTGACGCCAGTATTTCGCGCCCCTATGATCGTGTCAACAACCTCCCACCCGCTGAGGATATTTCAGACACAGAAGCGGGCACGGATTCACTGGAGGATGGATCCAAGGACATCCATTACGAATCCGGGTTGAAGGTTCTTCATGCACGCGCCCATCTCTCGGACGGCCGCCGAGCAGTTCCGCGCGTTCCGGGGGCAGTCGCATTCGCCGGTGACGACATAAACATTCCCCGTGCGAAGCATTCTCTTCGTCAACTCCCGGGGCGGATCGGAGTGAAGGGGTGAATGGTAAGGGACATCGTTCGGGAGGCTTTTGCCAAACAAGGCAACAGTGGGAACACCCCAAAAAGACGCCAGGTGGGTGATGGCCGTATCCGGTCCGGCATAAAGCTTACTATGCTTCAGTAATTCTGCTGCGTCCGCGATCTTG
>CAUZEO010000402.1:0-4402 GCA_963578625.1 Kiritimatiellia bacterium
GTGTGCGCCGAGTGCGTTGAGGCGGAACTCAAATTCCAAACCCCAAATCACAAACAAATTGGAAATTCCAAGTCACAAATCACAAACCAATACGCTTCACTCCGACTTACTGATAATCGAGCCGAGAATGGCCGCGAGTTCTTCAGATTCGCGTACCCATCTTGCACGCTCAGATTCCCGCTCCTCTGAATCGCCAACATCCAAGAGCCTCAGGAAGAGTCGGGACTCTTTTGGTTGCTTTCGACTGATGCGAAGGCGCATCAGAAAATCCTTCTTGCCCAGTGCATTGTTTGCCTCGATGTAGTTCGCGCCGATGGATCCTGAAGCTCGGATCAATTGTCGCGAATCCTCAATGTTGGCGTCAGTTACTAGTATCCGTTTGACAAGTTTGCGAACGTCTCCGGCAAATTCATACATTCTCTCCTCAAGATCGTATTTCGGTTTATCGCTCACCAGCATACTCCCCATATTTAGTGCTGATAGTGATTGAAAAGGACCCGAAGATGTCTTCGCGGGATACTTTTCCCGAGACTTCCTTTCAAGTGGGGAGTGATTTGGAATTTGTTTGAGGTTTTGGATTTCTAATCTGTTTGGGATTTGGGTCTTGGGATTTGAATCTTGTCCTCAACGCTTGCCCTGTGACTTGCTTTCGGAGTATATCTTATCCGTGACGACCACGGCCCCGGTCGCAATCAAATGTTGACTCAAGAACAGATCGATTCGTACCGAGAACACGGCTACATCGGCTTGGAAAATGTACTTCCCGCCGATTTCGTGGCCGAACTGTGCCGGGTCACGGATGATTTCGTGGAGCAGTCCCGGTCCGTCACCGAACACACGGATGTATTCGACCTCGAGCCGGGCCATACAGCCGAGGAGCCCCGGCTGCGACGTATCAAGTATCCCGTGAAGCAGCATCCCGTTTACGACCAAGCATGGCGTCATCCGGCCATCCTGGACAGGGTTGAGCAACTGATCGGCCCCGGCGTGCGTACCAACAGCACCAAGCTGAACATCAAGGCGCCCGAATACGGCAGTGCCGTGGAGTGGCACCAGGACTGGGCTTTCTACCCCCAGACCAATGACGACGTACTGGCCGTGGGCATTGCCATGGACGATATGATGGAAGTGAACGGCTGCTTAATGGTGGTACCCGGCTCGCACAAGGGTCCAGTTCTCAGCCATCACGAAAATGGGCGCTTTGTGGGGGCGGTGACCGAGAATCTGCCCCGGGCCGAGGATGCCGTGCCGATTGAGCTCAAGACAGGGGGCATATCGATTCACCACGCGCGCACGCTGCACGCCTCCGCGCCCAATCGCTCACAGCGGCCGCGGCGACTGTTGCTCTTCGAATACTGCGCCATCGATGCATGGCCGCTTGTCGGGTCGATAAGTTTTCAGGATTGGGACGGTTACCTGGAATCGATTCTGCGCGGCGAACCCACCAGCCGGCCGCGTATGGCGCCGGTTCCGGTGCAAGTGCCCTGGCCGCCCCCGGAGCGCGCCGGATCCATCTACGAAGTCCAGACCACGGCAAAAGAGCGGCCGATGTCGCAGGCGACGTAGACCTCCTCCTATCTCGTAATCGCACTCGTAATCAAATCTCGAATCGGCAACGCCCGAGGCCCGATTACGAGTGGGATTACGAGAAGTTTGCGTCGGTCAATCCAGCCGTGGAGTCGGCGGCCTGCCCTGAACCGTGCCCGAATGGCTCTGGTTCACGGGTCCCCGCCGTAAATGCTCATTCCATGAAATGGGACGAGCAGCGAAGGAGGCTGCAGGGACCGAGATACACGAGGCAGTAGATCCAATCGCCGGTTTTGCTCGTTTCATTTAATGGGAGGAGCAACTACGACTCCAGGGCTGGATTGGCCGCAAAAAAACGCCCCCGCCGGGAAAACCCAGGCGGGGGCGATAAGCTTTGTTCGTTTTTAGATTGCTGCGCTCGGCTCAGCCGAGACGGCGACGCAGAAACAATCCCAAGCCGCCGAGGCCCAGCAGCAGGGCGGTGCCCGGCTCCGGAATGGCGCCCGAGACCGCGCTTATATTGTCGATATCAATCCCCTCGGAGGTCTGAGCTCCGGTATTGGCGGTGAGACTGCCGGTAACGATGGAATCGATACCAGTGCCATTCTGGGTGATGGACTGCTTGGCGGTGGTATGAAAATTGACGCCATCGTTGATGGTACCCCAGACCTGGTTGTTGATCCCGTCGATCCAGATCCCCAGGTTTACGATCGCCTCCGTCACATTGGGCGAAGCCTCAGAGTCATACGTGCCCATGAACCCGGGCACGTGGACCTGACCTGCAACACCACTAAGATACTTATGTTCGAAGTACCAGCCATTATCACCCTGACTTGCGTTCGCGTCATTCACTCCCCATTGAACCCTCTCCCCTCCCTCAGGGGTGTCTCGCACACCAAAAAAGCCCCAATGCGAGGTGCCGTTATTGCCTCCCGCTCCATCCGCGACCGGAGTGGCGGAGGCCTGCGTACGAAAGACGGTGACCTGGCCCGGTCCGGAGGCGACCCCGGTGTCGATACCGACTCTGTTCCACTGGGCCCAAGCTCCACCGCCGAACAGGGCATTACCGTCCGGATCGATCTGCATGCCGTTTCGAATATTCATGGACCCGCTTCCTATATTGGTAAACCCGTAAGCCCCGCCCCCTACCGTATCATTATGGCTGCCGGGTTCGAAGTCTTCGAAGTACGATGCTTGGGCATTAAGTCCTGCCGTCAGGAGGGCACCTAAACCGATAGATAGTAACCGTTTGCTATTCATGCTAATCTTCTGCTCCTTACTTCTTTGCTTGTTTGCTCTTCAGGAATTACTCCAAAAGAATTATCTCCACAGTCTCGACCGCGGCTCACCCAACCTGCCAGCCACGCTCGCACTCACACTTCTTAACCAAACTTCAACACTACAACGCTATCCTCGATTTCCTGCAATAAGTAAAGAGAAAAAGGGGAGAAAATTCGATGGGGATCGGAGGGGGGCAAACGGCGATTTTTGCGCGGAAAACAAACAATACCCGCCTCTGCGTCCTCCGCGGTACAAAACGGCGGGTTTTGGTTCCTCAAAGGAGGCAGAATCGTTGGTGGCAGAATGATTATCTTCGGGATTCGAAGATAATTCCGTCTTTCGTTTGAGGATGGTGGAAGTATACCAATCAACTACCGATCCACAGGAGCCTATTGATCGAAATGTCCATTTTTTTGTGGAGTCAACATCCAGCCTCGTATCGGTATTCTGGAAAATTCCGGTTGCTTTCCCGGCCCGGGAGGGATAAGATGCTGGATCTTGAGACGAAGATGGAGGTATTCTGCCCGGGTTGTGCCTCGAGCAGCGGAGTGCCGATTTTCCGAATCATTGCCGTGGGCGAAACGACCTGGGGAAGGAAAACTGATGAAGAATCACACAATCAAATCGATGACCATTGCGTTGGGCGTTGTCCTTTCGACCGGCTTGAGTACGCGGGCGGATACGTACACTGAAAATTTCTCTACTGGTAACACCGTAGATCCGGCGACGAATTACGGGTTTACCCAGATGTCGGGGGGTAGTAGCCACGTTCGATTCGGAATGGATATCGATCCGCTCGGCCTGGCCTTGTCCGGCGCCGGGGACTGGGTCCAATGGAACTATGTGGGGATCGAGTCGGGCATCGTCGCCCAGCCCGGCGAGGTCGTCGTCTTTTCGTGCGATGCTGCCGCCTGCCCGCCCGCGGACGGAGAAGACGGCAACGGCGCCACCTCCCATTGGGGACGTTTCTATGCCAGTGCCAACGACGTCGTCGGCCCTCCCCTGGGGGGACTGTACGTAGGTGGAATCAAGTGGGAAGTGACGGATGAGAACACGAACGCGGTGCGGCACGGCTGGGTGTTCGAGCCCGGCCATGTGACCGGCGGGTCGGAACAGCACTACATCGACGGATACCTGGGCACCTACGACGAAATCGATGGAAAGCAGGAGCTGGTTGTGCGCCTGGAGATCTGGGTCGACCGCATCGACAATGTGGTCTGGGGAACGATTGACGACGGGGTCACCAAGACCACAACACCCAAGTACCCGATGCGCGAGAACCACGCGATCAAGGCGATCCAGACGGGCGGACTGACGGCGAATACCGGCTGGCAAACAGCAGAAGGGATCGACGTTGACAATCTCAGCGCCTGCGTCGTGAGCCCGGTAGCATCTTCGCCCGTTGTGGCAGGAAACGTGGCCGGATTCGAGTTTCACTCGTCGCTGGGCCAGACCTATCGGCTACAGTATTCCTCGCCGGGGAATTCCAACGTGTGGGCCGACACCGGGGCGGTGCTGATCGGCGATGGGAACCTGATGACATTCTATGATTCCACCGCATCCTCCACGACCCGGAATTTCCGGGTTCTCTGGG
>CAUZEO010000403.1:0-4351 GCA_963578625.1 Kiritimatiellia bacterium
AAGGTGTAGCCCCCGAAGGGTTTGCGATAGACCACCATTTCATAGGCGGTGACCCCTAGCGCATAGATATCGGTCCGCTCATCCACGGTGCGGTGCAGGAGCATTTCCCGGGGCATGTAGAACGGCGTTCCGTCAAGGGTTCGTACTCTCGCCGGCCTGCCCCGCCGCCTGGTCGCCAGGTCGAAATCGATCAGGGTCACATGGGCTTTTTCATCCACCAGCAGGTTCTCCGGTTTGAAATCGAGGTGCAGAAACCCGCTGCTGTGCACGTGGCCGAGGGCCGCCGCCATTTGACGCATCAGGAGCAGGAGATTGTGGTGAATGATCGCATCCCGGTTCAAAATCAGGGAGCGAAGCGTCCTGGAGGGCACATATTCCAGCACCATGTAGGGGAGGGGGTAGGACCGTTTCACATCCAGGATCCGGACCACATTCGGATGATCCAAGACCTGCAGAATCTCCGCGCCGTGGAAGAACATCTTGCGCCATTTTCGCTTTCGGGCAAACTCCGGTCTCATGCACCGTAGGATTACCGGCTCACTTCCCTTCTTGCTCGCGAGGTAGATCTCGGTCATGCCGCCGGGATTCAAACGCCGGAGAATCGTATAATCGTCAAACTCTACCATTACAGGCAGTAAAGTACCCCCCCGAGCTTTGGACGTGAAAGAACAATCAGAAAATAGGCAGGGAGGAGCCCGGAAGGCGGGGCCCGGGCCAGGGGTCGCCGTCATTCTGCTGATGGCGGGAAGCGTCGGGGCGACACTGGCGACTGCGCCACTCATTTATAACGCATTGATTCTCATCGGCCGACAAGTGCCGTCAATGGTTGGCTTGCGTGATCTCGAATTCACCAGTGTCGTCTCGCGAATGGTCGTAATGCTGATCGGGATCGGCCTTTTCCCGGCGCTGTGGCTGGGCGGGGCGCGGAGTTGGTCTCAGATCGGTTTGGGCCGTACTCCGGGATGGAGGCGTCAATACGTGTCCGGCCTCGGCTTAGGGCTGTTGACCATCCTGGCCGCTGTATCATATCTCCTTGCTACCCAAAGGTATACAGTACATGTCGAGACGGTTTCGGCGCTTCCTGGGAGGCTTCTCGGCGCCCTTCTCTCTGCGGTGATCGTCGCGTTTTTCGAAGAGATTCTTTTCCGGGGAGCCCTTTTTGGCTCGCTTCGAAAACCGATGGGATTCTTTGGAGCCGTTCTTTTCTCGAGCGCGTTGTACAGCCTGGCTCATTTCGCGGTCCCGGTCCCGGCAGTGGGCATCGCGCACGCCCATTCTTACTCCGGTTTCAACCTGGTGCCCGATTTGTTCAGTTGGCCGCATGATCCGAGTTATTTTGTGCCCGCGGTTTTTACATTGCTTCTGGTCGGTTTCACTCTTTGCACGTTTTACGCCCGGTTCGGCAGCCTTTGGTTCGGGATCGGCCTGCACATGGGTTGGATCTGGTGCCTTCTCTCCCTTCCTGATTTTTTGACGGTAGCGAAAGACCGGGCCAACCTTCCCTTTGCAGATCCTGCGAATCTCTCAAAGACCAATGCCGCTTTTGTCGCTGCGCTGGTCCTGGTCGCCGCCGCTGGGATCTCCCGGTGGCGTCATTCGCGGGGGCGATCGACGTGAATATGGGGGTGTTACGCGATGCCGGTGTGGCCGCTGCCGACTTGCTCTACCCGCGGACCTGCTGCGGTTGCGGAAACCCGGTTCGGGCGGGCATGCGCTACCTCTGCTGGGAATGCCGAACGCTGGTCCAGTTCATGCAGTCACCGATGTGCGGCTGCTGCGGCGAAACGGTTTCCGGCCGGGTGGACCACGCGTTTGTCTGTCGCCATTGCGAAGAAGTACCCCGGTCCTACGACAGGGCTCGATCCGCGGTCCGGCATGAAGGCCCGCCCCGAGAGGCAATCCACTTATTCAAGTATTCCGGCGGCACCTGGATGGCGGGAGATCTCGCGAACCTGCTGGCCGGATGTGTTGACACACACTACGATGTGGAGTCGATAGAACTGGTCATCCCTGTCCCCCTACATCCGTCACGACGGCGAAAACGGGGTTACAACCAAGCCGCGTTGCTCGCCTCCCTGCTTGCACGACGGCTGGATAAATCGTTCAAAATCGCGGTTTTAATGAGAATTCGGAATACCGACACGCAAACCCGTTTGACAGCGGCACGGAGGCTGAATAACGTGAGAGGTGCCTTCGATGTGCTTCGGCCCAAAGCGATTCAAGGCAAACACATCCTTTTGGTGGACGACGTGATGACTTCGGGCGCGACGACAAACGAGTGCGCCCGGGTACTCAAGGCGGCGGACGCATCCGTCGTAGAGGTCGTTACTGTGGCCCGGGGATAGGACGTATGGCGCGATTCAAAATTCCATTTTTTCGACGGAAGGCATCCTCTTCCCCGACTACCGGTTCGAGGAAACGCGATGTCCCGGATGGCCTGTGGCTGAAATGCTCCTCCTGTTCGGAAATCATGAACACCCCGGAGATGCTGGCATCTCTCTGGGTTTGCAGGAATTGCGGGTACCACATGCAAGTCGGCAGCATGGATCGGATCGAGATGCTGGTCGAAGAGGGCTCCTTCACCGAGTGGGACGCCTCCATGAGAAGCGTCGATATTCTCGGCTTCAAGGGTGCTGATTCGTATGAGAAAAAACTGGAAGAGAATCGCAAGAAAACATCCACGCGAGGTTCGGTAACCTGCGGGTCCGGCCAAATCGGATCTCATGCCGTCGGCCTCGGTGTTATGGATTTTCGATTTCTAGGAGCCAGCATGGGGTCTGTGGTTGGTGAAAAGATCTCCCGGCTGATCGAGCGAAGCACCGAAAGAAAAATTCCCGCCGTCATCGTCTGCGCCTCCGGAGGAGCCCGGATGTATGAAGGCATGTTCAGCCTGATGCAGATGGCGAAAACCAGTGGCGCGGTGTCCCGGCATCAGAGTGCCGGGCTTCCCTACATCACCGTCTTGACCCATCCCACGATGGCCGGGGTCATGGCCAGTTTTGCAACCCAGGGCGATGTGATCGTCGCGGAGCCGAATGCATTGATCGGATTTGCCGGCCCCCGGGTGATTAAAGAGACCATTCAGGCGGAACTTCCTGCCGGATTCCAGACCGCGGAGTTCCTGCTGGAGCACGGCTTGATCGATCGCGTTGTGGAACGAAAAGATCTGAAGGATAATATTGTTTCGATCCTGGATTATCTTTGTGCCAGGGATCAGGCTTCTTGATCGTCGCCGTCATTTTTGATTTTTGATTGGTGATTTTTGATTTCTCAGTCGTAATCTCAGTCCCAATCAACAAGCCCAAATCAAAAATGACCCCTCTCTTCCTCACGTGCATTCGTCCCTCCAAGAGCTTCTAGACGACCTCTATTCCCGCCGTGCCAAAGGCATCGTGCTTGGGCTGGAGACGGTTCGGGCAGTCCTGAACGCGCTGGAAAATCCGCACCACCGAGCGCGCATCGTCCATATCGCCGGCACCAACGGGAAGGGCTCCGTGGTTGCAATGCTCGACAGCATCTTGCGGTCTGCCGGCCATTGCCCGGCCCGGTACACTTCTCCACACCTGTTTCGATTTAACGAAAGGCTGGCTGTTTCCGGTTCCGAGATTACGGATGAAGAGCTCTATGCTCTGCTGCAGGAGGTGGATCACACCGTCCAATCCCGGGACGAATCTTCCGACGACAGGTCGCCGACGTTTTTTGAGTTCACGACCGCCGTCGGATTTCTTTGGTTTCATCGTCGCGGAGCTGACCCCTGGATTCTGGAGACCGGCTTGGGAGGACGTCTCGACGCCACGAACGTGGTTGACCCCCTCGTTACCGCGATCACCTCGATTGGCATTGATCATGCGTCTTTCCTCGGGGAAACGATCGAGGAGGTGGCTGGGGAAAAGGCGGGTATTGTCAAACCCGGGATTCCGGTCGTTCTTGGCAGGATGCCCGCTGGAGCCCGGCGAGTCATTGAGGAGGTCGCTTCGACCCGGGGAGCGGAGATCGTGCGCGCGGAGAACGCAGTTTCAATCCGAATGAATCATGAGGATGCGTTCGGGCAGGAGATCGAGTTGGAAACCGCCTCGAATCAGTATCGCGCGATCCGGTTGCCCCTGGCCGGGCCGCACCAGCTTGAAAATGCAGCGGTGGCCGTGGCCACTTCGGAAATCCTGGCGGAGCGGCTTGACTTCAACATGAACGCAGCGTCGATCGCGGACGGTCTGGAGTCGGTGTCCTGGACGGGCAGGGGACAGCTTGTCTCGCGTGATCCGCCGGCGCTTCTCGATTGCGCGCATAATCCCGCCGGCGCGGATGCGCTCGTCAAGATGGCGAAGGGCCTTTGGCCGGGGAGACCTTCGGG
>CAUZEO010000404.1:0-4219 GCA_963578625.1 Kiritimatiellia bacterium
CGGAACTTTCAGTGTTTGCACATCGTCGAACCAGGGTTGGATCGGGCAATGCTCCAGGATGTTGAAGTTCTGTATGGCCGCCGCGAAGTGGGCGCCGGCCGCCAGGGCCACCGGGCCGTATGGATTGTGGGGGGCGATCGTGATGTTGTAGACCTCCGCGTAGTGCGCGATCTTCATCATTTCGCTGATGCCGCCGGCATGACAGGTGTCGACCTGGCAGACGTCGATGGCCTGCTGTTCGAACCATGGGCGGCAATCCCAGCGTGTGACGAGGCGCTCTCCCACCGCGATCGGCACATCGGGGAAATCCCTCTTCAGCCGCAAGGTTGGTTCGACGGTGTCCATGTTCACCGTTTCTTCCACGAAGTGCATATGGAGTGGCCGAAGCCCCTCCACCAGGCGGTGCGCATCGTTCGGGTGGAAAATTCCGCCGCAATCGATCATCAATGCGACGTCAGGTCCCAGGATGTCCCGGATCCGGTGCAGTTTCTCCACCGAGTTTTCGACATGTTTCCTTCCGTCGTAGGGATCGGGCACGGGGCTGCCACCGGTCTTGAACGCATCGAACCCCATTTCCAAGGACCGGCGCGCCGCATCTTCGTCAGGAACGCCGTAAAACTCGGGTCCTGATCGAATGTAGCAGCGAACTTTTTCGCGAACCTTGCCGCCGAGCAGCTTGAAGACGGGCTGGCCTGCCGCCTTCCCTGCGATGTCCCAGAGCGCCTGATCGATCCCGCTCATCGCGCTGGTGTGTACGATCCCTTTCCGCCACCAGAAGTCACGAAATCCGAGTTGCCAGATCCCCTCTATGTCGGTGGGATCCATCCCGAGCAATCGGGGCTTGAGTTCCGTATCGACCTGCGCCTTGACCGCCATCTCGTGATACTCGGTCGTCGCTTCACCGATCCCGGTGATCCCCTCGTCGGTGTCGATCTCAACAAAGATCCAGTTGCGTCTCACTCCCGTCCCATCCGGGTTGGGGATGCACATTACATGGCAGCGGATATCGGTTATTCTCATCTAGCCTTGCTCTCCAAAATCAGGGGGTTTGGTATCGGCTGCAAGTAACTCATATTCAGGTATAAACTTCAATGAGAACGCTGCCATTCTTAGCCGACGGATTTTCACAGAAGGTCGCTGAGATAGCCAATATAATGCATTGCGGGAAGAATTCCTTTGCGTACCTCGTTGCTTTCTGCTCAAAAGATCATCCTATGGAAGCGCGAAATATTATTGACGATGCGTTCCGTTATGGACACGCGGAGCATGCGCAGTACGAGAAGGAGGGGTACTGCATTTTTCAGAATTTTCTTACTCCCGCGGCGCTGGCGGAGTGCTCTCGTGAGATTGACGGGATGCTGGAGCGGCTGCAGCCGGGGCGTGCCACGGACGAGATCATCGGCGCCCACGAGCAGGAGCCCTGGATCTGGAATCTGGCTACGCAACCGGAGGTTCTCGATCTGATCGAACGACAAGTCGGAGGGGACATCCTCTTCTGGTCTTCGCATTTGATCTGCAAGGCGCCGCACAGCGGACGCGGCATTCCCTGGCATCAGGACGCGCCGTATTGGAATGTTACTGCGAAGCTTCCTTGCGGAGTCTGGATCGGCTTCGATGACATGGACGCCGACAATGGGGCCATGTGTGTGCTGCCCGGATACCAGAATGACACATTGCCCATCCGTCAAAGCGGCGACAACTTGTTTGATGAGGAGATCGATCCCTCCGGTTTACCCGAGGACTTTGAATCCTCCGCCGTTCAATATCGGTTTCCCGCGGGGGGAATGGCGATTCACCACACCATGATTCCCCACAGGTCCTTTCCGAACCAGTCCCCTCGGTGGCGACGGGTCCTGGTGCTTCGGTTCATGGCCGCCGGCGGAACCCTGGGAGCCAAGCAGTACGAAGACTACCGCAACGGCGAGCCTTTTGACCGGAAGTATTACGTCGTCCGGGGAAGCGACCAGGTAAACGCAGGTCTCCCATCCCGTCCAGACTGGCCCACCGCAGGGTAGCGTGGAATTTATTCCGCGTTTGCAGGCCACACCACCGGGAAATACTCGTTGCTGAAAAGTTGCCCGTGCTTTGGCCTTGGCCCGAGATATTTCATGTTCCGATGGCGTGTGGCGTGCGCGTTATAGGCACAGCCCTTCGGCATGTAGTGTCCGATGATACTGAGTCGTGGCTGGTTCGATAAATTCGGACCCGAACCGTGGAAGCAGAAGGCGTGGTGAATGCTCGCCTGGCCCGCCTTCAGGATGCAGGGTTCGTCGATCCAGGGTGCGCCCAGCCGGTCTTTAAATCGCTTTTCCAACGAGTCAAGATCCTGATCGTAAAAGGTATCCGCATTTTCGATCAGCCCTAGTTTATGGGAACCAGCCAGGGTTCGCATCCCGCCGTTGATCGGAATCGAAGTACCAGCCGTCGCCGTCGATCTCGCCCGCGAACATGCGGTTCGAGGCTGACCGCAGCCGCTCAATCCGTTCGTCGTCCAGAAGCTTGGGCGTGATCCAATAGCCTCGCTCATGAAACTCGGCGATATCGGATTCAGTAGGCAGGTACTGAGATTGTATGGCCGGCGTCATTTTACGATCTCCACCAGTTCCACGATCACGCCTTCCGGATCCCGGCAATAGGTGACCTTGGCGCCGCGATCGGCGGAGAAAATCGGCGGGGCGTTGAACTCGATGCCTTCCTCGAGCAGCGTCTTGTGCAATGCGTCGATGTCCTCCACCTCTACCGCAAGGTGATTGATTCCAACATCGCAGGATCGCCTCGGCGTCGGAGTTTCCTGCGGATGAGAACGATACTGCAACAGCTCAACAGAGCTTCCATCTTTCGCCTTCATCTTGATCATCCAGATATCGGCTCCCGGCACGCCGGTGACGGCCTGCACGTAGTCGCTGTCATCCGTGAAGTCGGCCCACACTTCCATGCCCAGCAGATCACGATAGAACCGAAGCGACGCGTTCATGTCGCTGACAACAATTCCAGTATGTCGAATAGATTTAAGCATGGGGCAGTATTCTACAATTTGGGCAGGTTGTCATGCTAATCCGATTTTCAGTGCGGTCTCCTGCCGCGGTTTTCGGAGCTTTTCACCATTGACCCAGTGGTACTCAAAAACAAGGTCTCAGGGAAATGTCCTTCGACATTCGATATTGAGCATTCTATATAGAATAGATTTTTGGTTGGCAGATTTTTTTCTTTACGTAAAAGTAGAGTCAAGTATACACCGGATCCTATCCCGTCGCCGCCCTCCCGGCGCATCCGATGGATGGATATGAAGTGCTGGCGGACCTCCCTTCTTCGTGGTGGTTCAACACCGCGCCGCCATCTACAACTACGCTCTCACCGCGGAGGATGTTTCAGAGTTGTATAGATCACTCAACTAGTAGTATTTAGTGTTTAGTTTTTAGTGTTTAGTTTTCTTATGGAGTGGGGATACTAAACACTAAATGCTATAAACTATATAATCCCAACTCACCTACGGCATCGCCATGCCGCCGTTGATCTCGAGGATCTGGCCGGTGATGAAACTGCCCGCTTCCGAAGCGAAGAGCAGGACTGCGCCGACGCAGTCTTCAGGCAAACCGTCGCGTCCGAGAGGAATGCGCTCGATCAACTTTTTGTAGTCGTCCGGCGGGGTGAATTGCTCATGTAACCGGGTTCGGATGATGCCGGGCGCAATCGCATTGACGGTAATGCCGCGGGGCGCGAATTCCTTGGCCCAGTTCCGCGTCATGTTATTCAGCGCGCCCTTGGCGGCCGCGTAGATCACCATTCCGGGTCCTGCGCCGGAGCGCGCGCTGATCGATGAGGTGAGCACAATGCGTCCCGAACCGTCGGCCAATCGCGGGGCGGCTTGTTTCACGCACAGGAAGGCCGATGTGCAATTCAGGTCAAAACCATCCGACCACTGGTCTCGCGTCAGTTCCGTGCTGGGCGCGTCGATGGTTCGTCCCCCTGCGTTGGCCACGAGAATGTCGAGTCCGCCAAGCTCAGAAATCGCCCGGTCGACCAGGCCCGAAACTTGATCCTCCACGGTCACATCGGCCTGCACTGCCACGGCCCGCCCACCCGCATCTGCGATCTCCGAGACCGTCTGCTCCGCTTCCGCCTTGCTTTTCGAATAATTGACCACGACCGCGGCGCCATTTTTTGCGAGGCCCACGGAAATCGCCTTCCCGATCCCGGTGCCGCCCCCGGTCACAATGGC
>CAUZEO010000405.1:0-4214 GCA_963578625.1 Kiritimatiellia bacterium
GCTGACGAAGTCGAATACGAGATCGGCGAAGGCCGCAAGGGTCCTTGCGCAACCAACGTCCGCAAAGTCTAGCCAAAGGATATCGAATATAGTGAGTGTTAGACTTTACGTTGGAAACGTACCATTCGATACTGAGGAATCAGACTTGAAGCAGCTGTTTGCCGAGGTCGGTGCAGTCAAGAGTTGCGACCTGGTCATGGACCGGTTTACGAACCGGCCCCGAGGCTTCGCATTCGTTGAAATGGAGTCGGCCGATGACGCTTCCGCAGCCATTGAGCAGTGCAACGGCAAAACCTTTCAAGGTCGCGATCTCACCGTTAACGAAGCGCGTCCGCGATCCGAAGGACGCCGTGATTCCGGCGGCGGCGGTTACCAAGGCGGCGGTGGTGGTGGCGGTTACCAAGGCGGCGGCGGCGGTGGTGGTGGCGGCTACCAGGGCGGTGACGGCGGCGGCGGCGGCGGCTACCAAGGCGGTGACGGCGGCGGCCGCAAAGGCGGTGGAGCGGCCCGAAAATCCGGCAAGGGAAGCCGCCGGGGACTCCGGAATCAAAAGCGCGGCGGCGACGGCAACTGGTAGTCGCGCAGTGCCTGGCGAAACGGCGTATTAAGCCGCCGCCGCGGGGTTACGCAGAATATATCGAAGCTCACCGAAGCTCACGAGTTTCTGCCGTTTCTCATCCCATAACTTGAACCGCACGGACTCGAAGCTCTTGAGGAGGTTGATCTGGTTCGCCCTCTGAAAGAGTTCGTTGTCCCGGTGGCATTTTTCGAGCATGTAGTTCGGAATGCGCGGGCTCAGGTGATGAATGTGATGAAATCCGATGCTGGCGGTGAACCATTGCAGAAATCGCGGTAGATGGTAGTAGGAACTGCCTTCGATCGCCTGGCTCAAATAATCCCAGCTTCCCGTGCGCTCCCAGTACACCCCTTCGAACTGGTGTTGCACATAGAACAACCAGACGCCCGTCACCGCGGCAAAGTAGGCAATAGGTAACTGGATAAGCAGAAACGCCTTGATCCCCATAAACCACGCGACAGCTCCGATCACTACGGCCAGCGCCAGGTTTGTTTTCCATACGCTTCCCATATCCGTCCGGGGCGTCGAATGATCACCGATCCGGTACAAGACCAGGAATACGAAGATTGGTCCGAGTAGGAACATGACAATCGGGTTGCGGTACAGGCGGTACAGCATTCTCTTCTTGAGAGGCGACGCCAGGTATTCATCCACGGTTAGCGTCCAGATGTCACCCACGCCTCGCTGATCCAGGTTTCCGGACGATGCGTGGTGCTGGGCATGGTCGCGCCGCCAGTATGAAAATGGCACCAGCGCGATGGTTCCCGTGATCGCGCCCCAAACATTATTCGTGCTTACCTTCTTGAAAAAAGAACGGTGGCCGCAGTCGTGGCTAATGACAAATACCCGGATGAGAAAGCCCCCGGCAGGTATTGTCAGCGCAAGCGTCAGCCAGTAGGAAATATCCAGGCTCAAATACATCAGCCACCACAGGGTGAAATAAGGAACCAAGGTATTGACGAGCTGCCAGACACTTCGAGAAATCTGGGGCTGTTCATAGTTCTGTACGATTCGCCGCCAAGCTGTCTTTTTGGTGTCCAGTCCGGACACTCCAGAAATTTCCTTCTCCATCACAAAACCATCCTATTTTAGAGCAAAGGGATTCGAAAACTCAGTCCATGAAGTCATATCATGCGGAAATACGCCCAATTTCGAACAATTTCTTACGTGAAAAGATAGATCTAAATCCCATTAGTGTTAATGAGCAATTTTTATTGCCACCCGGTTGCAGCGGTAGCGGTCCGAAAACCGGTACGCGAGGGAAAACGAGCCAAAATCACCTTCATTCGCGTCGTTTACCGAATAGCCTTCCTCGTTGTTCGCAGCTGTAGACCACGATCAGCGACGGTTGTCAACAAAACTTGTCGCGAGTTTGATTTACAACCTCAACAATACTCTTCGCTGGTCGAGTTGCAAACTCCTCTGTCATAGGCATCTACACTCCCCACTTGATTCTCGTGGCGACTCGCCTATGCTCTGGGTTTCCAAGGGCCGGACGGAAACAATTGAGGGAAACTGATGGAAACAAGGACCTATAGCCATCCCGATCAGGCGGTTCGCCACAATTATCCTCTTGCCAACCGGGAGGTGGGGTTTTCGGCGGCATTACGACTCCTGAATCGGACCATGCCCTATGCCATCGTCCGGTTTGGCATTCTTCTTGGAGTGTCCGTCGCCACCATCGTTTGGGCCGCCTTGACCGTGGGAGGCGCAGCATTCCTGGGCGACAAAATCCACCCCTGGATCGGCTACGGATGGCTTTTTGCGGGAGTTGGCGCCTTCGGCTTCGCCTGGCGGCTCGTATTGCGATATGCCCTCTACCTGGTCAAGTGCGGCCACATCGCGGTACTCACCGAACTGATTACGACCGATCAAATCGGGAACGGGACGCAGGGCATGTTCTCGTACGGCAAAGAGGTGGTCACAAAAAAGTTCGGGCAGGTAAATCTGTTGTTCGGACTCGACCTGCTGATTCACGGCGTCGTTAAAGCGTTCAACCGCAGCCTCGATTTTATCGCTGCATTGATTCCAATTCCCGGGCTGAACAGCCTGGCCGCCCTCGTCAATGCCGTCATCCACTCGGCCACGACCTTCATCGACGAAACCATCCTTTCCTACAACCTGGCCCGCGCCGACGAGAATCCATGGCGCTCTTCGCAGGACGGCATTCTCTACTATTGCCAGAACGCGAAGGAGATCCTGAAAACCGCAATCGGGGTCGTCATTCTCGACAAAGTCCTGACGATGGCGGCGTGGATTCTGTGCATGGTTCCGGCGACGCTCATTGCAGGAGCGCTTCCCGGCCCGCTGAAAGGCGCCACCATCGTGATCGCGGCGCTATTCGCATGGAATATCCGGGCGGCATTTCTCCAGCCACTGTTCCTGATCATGATCATCATTAAGTTCCACGTCTCCGCCGAGAACCAGGAGATCAACCTGGAGTGGGACGAAAAATTGAGTTCCATCAGCGGCAAATTCAAGCAACTCAAGGATGGAATCGGATCCTGGAAAGCGCCGACTGCCGAACCTCAGTCCTAGAACGGAAACATTGAGTATCTGCGCTCCTTGTGATATGAATATCCCGTTGTGTCCGTTTGGAGCAACAGATGGTGGCGCGCCCGTTCGGTGCCCTGCTACAACGTTGCCCTTTGGCCGTGCATCCGCTGGTAGTATTCCTGGTAATCGCCGCTTCGAACCTCGTCCAGCCAATCCTTGTTGCTGACGTACCAGTCGATCGTTGATTGCAGCCCGTCCCGGAAAGATACCGCCGGCGACCAGCCCAGTTCGTTTCGAAGCTTCGACGCATCGATCGCATACCGCCGGTCGTGCCCGGGCCGGTCGCCCACGTGTTGGATGAGCGAGTCCGGTTTCTCCAGGTGCTGGAGAATCCCCATCACCACTTCAAGATTTGGAACATCATGCATGCTGCCGACATTGTAGATCTCCCCTGCTCTGCCCTTCCGCAGAACTGCGTCAATCGCCGTGCAATGATCCTCGACATGAATCCAATCTCGCACATGCAGTCCGTCCCCGTACACCGGGAGTTTCTTGTTATCCAGCGCATTCCCAATCATGAGCGGGATCAATTTTTCGGGAAACTGATACGGACCGTAATTGTTCGAGCAGCGCGTAATCACAACACCCAGTCCATGCGACGCATATGCGGCGAGAACGAGAAAATCCGCGCCTGCCTTGGTCGCCGAGTACGGGTTGTTGGGCACGAGGGGAGATTCCTCGGTGAACCGGCCCTGTCGGCCAAGGCTTCCATACACCTCGTCGGTGGAAATCTGAACAAATCGCCCCACCCCGGCTGCGCGCGAGGCATCGAGAAGATTCTGGGTTCCAACCAGGTTGGTGTCCAGGAACGGACGCGTGTCCTGCAGGCTGCGGTCCACGTGCGTTTCCGCGGCAAAGTTCACGACGGCATCAAACCGGTGCTCCCGGAACAACTCCCCGAGCAGGTCGGAATCAACGACGCTCCCACGGACAAAAGTGTGATCAGGATTCTCCTCCAGACCGGTCAGGTTTCCCAGGTTTCCGGCATAGGTCAGGGCATCAAGATTCACCAGTGTGAGATCCGGATATCGTCGCAACACGTGATGCACGAAATTGCTTCCGATAAATCCGGCGCCCCCCG
>CAUZEO010000406.1:0-4210 GCA_963578625.1 Kiritimatiellia bacterium
TTCATTCGCACGGATGAGATGTCGATCACGCGGGAGCGGATGATGCCGGACGTGACCGCGAAGGTAGGGTCTTCGATAGTCAACGGCTTTCTGATCGGGAACGTGGTTGTCCGTGAAGACGGATCGATCGCCAGGGGGCTCGGCCGTCACCAGCGGGCGCTTCTGAACTATCTCCTGCGCGAATTCCTGGATGTCTACACGGTCGAGAAGAAGTCCCCGAGAACCTGGCGCTTCCTCTACCCCGGGGACTTCGTCGAAGTGCTGATCGCGCGAGCGGCCCACCTGGAGAAGAATGATCCCGTGGTGGACGTCCGCCGCTACGAGTGGCACGTGAAGGCGGGTCCGGCGCGGTTCCGCGTGGGCCGGTTCCGCGAATTCTGCGATGTGACGGCGCCGAAGACTTTTTTCCTCCGGCTGTTGAAGGCAGGCAGGGAGGAGCTGGCGGACTTCGAGAGGCTTTCGCGTCCGCGCGTGCTCTCGGCCTTCGGCCGGACCCTCGACGTGAGCGGCTCGATGACGGCGTTTCCGGAGCGGCAGTACCAGCTCTCGGACCGCGTTATCTGGAAGATGTTCGCCCGCTACGAGGCCGTCCGGAGAGGATTCCTGGCCGGGCGCCACCGTCGGGTCGAGCGGCGCTTCGCGCTGCCGGAGATCGCGGCCCTTCCGAAGGCCCGGATCGTGGTCCCGGACGCCTGGCCAAACGACATACCGCTCCCGAACGCCGCGCTTCCGCCCGGCGTTCGCCTGCCGCGCTCGCCCCACCGGCGCCGACTGCAGGAGATGCTTCGCCGGCAGCATGCGTACCTCAGGGACTGCGTATCCTCGCGCCCCGTCCGCCGACGCTTCAAGGGCAGGACGCACGAGGGCGTTGTCTCCTCGCCGGACCCCGCCATTTATGGCGCGCAGTGGTCGGTGGATCACTTCTTCAACAGTATGGCCATGGCGGATTTCGATCCGGCCCTCGCCAAACGAATGGCGATCGGCGGGCTGGCGAAGTTCATGCGCCTCTCGGGGAAGGAAAAGGGCGAGATCCCCCTCAAGGATCCGCCCGGCAACAGCACGGACAAAAGCTACCCGATCTGGGCGGTAGCCGTCGGGCACATCTATGACGCCACCCGAGACAAGGCGTTCCTGCAAGCCGCGCTGCCGTTTCTGGTCGCCAACGACCGTTACCTGGACCGCGCCCACCGCAGAGAGGGCATCCTGGTCGGCGCGGGAGGGTTCTGGAACGACTACTCCAGGGGTCCTAAGGAGTTGCCGCACGTGGCCGGTATTGGGGCGAATGCCCTAGCCGCCCTGCAGAAGCGGTTGCTCGCTGATTTTCACCGGGAACTGGGCCTGGACGATTCTCGTCATGCGAGGGAATCGAAGGCGGCGGAGCATCGCATCAACGAGCTGTGCTGGGATGATGAGGCCGGCTTCTATTTTGACTGGGACACCGAAACGGGGCGCATCTACAGAACGCCGCGAGGCGCACCATTCTGGGGGCTGGACAACATCTTGCCACTGTTCGCGGGGGTCCCGGATGAGGACCGCGCCGAGCACATGGCTTTACCCCTGCGAAGCAGCAACAAGTACGGGAAATATCCGGCCGTCACCACCGACCTGAGCGACGACTTCATGGACGAACGCCGCCTGATGGTGTGGGCGATGACCAACTGGCTCGTGGTGAGGGGATTGCGCCGGTACGCCCTGGACGACATTGCGGATTCCATCTCGGCAGGTATTGTCAATGCGCTGCTGAGCAGTTGGGAACGGTACCGGTCGATCCCGGAAGCGCTTTCCGGCACCCACGGACTGGCGCCGATGGAGAACTCGAACCTCGCGGGCGTAGGCTGCTGGGCGGGGTATTGTCTGTTTCTGCAGGAGATCCGACATCTTCTGAAATCTTGATCCCAATCTTAATCCCGATCCTAATCCTGATCCTGCTCGATTACGATTGGGACCAGGATTGCGACCACGATACAAAACAAGATCGAAGGCAAGATCGGAAAAGGAAAGAGAGAAAGTAAGAGAGGAAGTAGGAGAAGAAGCAGGCCGCAACTCCTCGAACTTCACCCACACATTCAAGCCGTGGACGTGGTAGTACCAGGCCGAGGCCTTGACGATGCCCTCGTACGTCTCGCGGCGGAAGTTCTGCGGGTCGCCGAAGTCCACGTCCCCGGTCAGGCTCTTCTGGTAGCGATGCGGATAGCGCGGATCCAGCGAGCTGGCGCGGCATCATCGATCGCATGCTGAGGCGATTCGCAATCGAGCTGCAGGTTGAATAGGAGCGGACCAGCCGTAGAGGTGTTGTTCATGGCAGCGAGGATTTCCGGCACGTTCGAAGAGGCGAGACGAAAGCGATGGATACGGCTTTTTTGATGGTCGACAAGGGCGAATCGAGAGTTCAGTCTCTTCGCGCACTTGGGGAAGCAAGAAATGAGCGAGCACTTGACCTGGCGCCGCGGCGTGGCGGCCTTTGCTATGGCAGTTCTTTGGTTCTGTCCCGGAACCGGTCTGGTCGACGAGGCGCTTTCCCGGAGTGCGAGGGCGGCGCCGGCGAGAACCGCGCCGGTGATCGACGGCGTCCTGGACGATGCCTGCTGGCAGTCCGAGCCGACCCTCGCGGATTTCAGTGTCTACACCAGGGCGGACGTACTGCATCCCGATACGACCCGGGGATGGGTCTGCCACGATGACAACAACCTTTACATCGCCCTGGACTGCACCGTCCGCGAGATGGACAAGTTCCGGGAGCGGATGGCCGGCATCGAGGGGACGCTGATCGAGAACTACGGCCAGGGCGGGGTCATGGAGATCTTTTTCGATTTCAACCACGACCGGAAGATCTTCCAGCAGTACCTCCTCCACGCGAAGGGCATGACATACCTGACGCTCTTCCCGGGCGACGAACTGAAGATCTTCAACGACGATTACGTTGAGCGCGCGAGCTCGATCACGGACCGCGGCTACGTCATGGAGGCGGCGTTCCCCCTGGCCATGCTGCACCTGCAGCCGGACACCGCCATGGTCTGGGGTTTCAACGTCAACCGCGTGCACGACACCTACGAATCCGCGTCGGCGACCGAGGATGACCATCTGAGCTCCTGGAACTCGGTGCTCGGCAAGGGTTTTCCGAAACCCGAGCTGTTCGGAGAGCTCGAAGTTGATGCGGAGTTCTCGCGGTATTTCTGGGACGTACGTTTCGCGCCCGACCCGCAGCCGGGCCACCGGGAGATCCGTCTCCAGCTCGGCAACCATACAGGCAGGCCCTTCACGGGCGTGATGGAGCTCGCGATTGTCCGCGCGAACGGCGACGTCTCGCGCTACCGGGAGGAGGTCGCCGTGGATGCGGGGCAAACCGCCGTGGCGTCGTTCGCCCATGCCGCCGGCGCCGAAGACGTGGAAGCGCGATACGAACTGGCCCTGCGCGACGCCGACGGCAATCTCGTGTTCCTCGGCGGGACCCAGAAGAAGGACCTGACTCCCGGCGATCCGTGGTCCGCGCCCGAGCTCACGGAGGCAGAGCGCCGCGCCGGGTACATCCTCTATCGCCGCCCCTGGAACCGACCGGTCCTGCACCGGGCTGTGCCGAGAAGGGAAGAGGTGGCCGGGGGTCTGTCCGCATTCGGCTGTCCCGGAGAATACGTGCCGCTGACCTTCTCGATGTATCCCCTGGAGGACGTTTCGGACCTGCGCGTGACGGCCAGCGACCTGACCGGCCCCGATGGCGCCGTGCTACCTGCCGTTTCGCTGGACGTCCGTTACGTGACTCACCAGTCGGTCTGGAAGGATGCGCGCAGCTTCAAGGCGCAGGAGAACCTCCTGCGGCCCCTCGAACGGCTGAACCTGGCGACGGGCCGGAGCCAGCGCTTCTGGCTGACGGCGAAGCTGCCCGACCGACAACCGGCGGGAAGGTACACCGGGACGCTCACGATCACCTCGAGCAAGGGCAACAGGTCCCTGTCCCTGGATCTGACTGTCCTGCCCTTCAAGCTGGCGAACGTGGACGACATGGGCTACTTCATGTATGCGAACGGTGCGCTGACCTCCGAGCCCGAACGAGCGCGCAAGGTGGCTCGGGACATGCGCGAGCACGGCATGACCACGGCCACGGTCTACTACTTCAACGAGATCGGCCACGGGACCGGGGAACACAAACTGATCGTCGACGAGCCGGTCGGTTACAGCAAGGAAACCGGCTACCGGGTGGACCCGAGCCGCGGAA
>CAUZEO010000407.1:0-4210 GCA_963578625.1 Kiritimatiellia bacterium
GACATCAACGCCTCGAAAGATCCGCCCGTGCAATGGCCGTCCGCATCGTGCGCATACATTTCCCGCCACTCGTCCCGAACCAGGTACCTGTACTCCTCGAACTCGTAGATAAAGTTCTCGCTGGGCGCGTTGGTGCCGATATCGTGCTGATCAAGGATCTCCATCTTTGGAAAGTCCGCCACATCTTCGCCCGGCGAGGCATCCTCGTGGGTCTGTGGCGTTTTCCCGTCCAGGTACGGCCTCGCGATCGCCTGGGTTCCGTCCTGGTTGTACATGAAGAAGGACATGGAGGCCCGGGGGCCGAAACCTTCCAGGGAATCCACCGGCATACGCAGAGTCATGATTCCCGCAACCCATTGGTCCTCAATGAGATAGGTGGTTCGGAAATCGCTGACTTCCCGGATAATCTCCGGGTTGTCGCCGCCCGGACGGATGTGTTCGTTGTGGCGAAAGTCCGTGCCGATACGAAGATCGGCGCCACGGCGGATTGCGTCCGTAAGCGCCTGCGCGCAGCCGGCGACGATCTCGCGATGGTTATTCAGTTCGAGTACGCATTTCCAATGGTTCATAACACCGGATCCTATTTACCTGGAAGAATTACCGCAAGGAGGGAATGTAGCGCGGAGTTTACTCCGCGTCCAGTAGGCCCTTGGCTGGGCCGAAGTTTTCAACCTGTTAGAGGTACTTTCGGTTTCAGGTGTCCGTGCGGCCTCTGAGCTTCACTCAGGGTTTCCATAAATAATAAATCGGACAACAATTACGGATGACGAGGCGAAGATATTCTTTCCGTTGAGGTTCAGGGTGGCACCGTGTTGGTCACCAGTGTGGCCGTCCTGCGGCCTGTGTCCCCGGTGAGAGCCAGGCCCACCGGCGTACCGAAAAGGTTGCTGTAAGTCATGATGGCATAATTTCCATTGAGCAGTTCGGCGCCCTAGACCACGATCATCGTGGTGTTCGACGACAGGATGAGATCATCGGTCAATACGGTGCCGCTCGAAAACGGCAAGGCGCCCACCGGGCCGAAGAAGTTGTCCACCCACCCGTTGCCCGCGATGTAGAAGTCATTGGAGAATGTTCCCGAACTCGTCGACAGGTAGACGGTGGCGTTACTGTCACGCACGGTGACAGGACCGCTACCGAGACATTCGTCGTTGCTGCCCCAGCAAACGGCCCGGTTGACCATGGTGCCGCCGGTGTAGTCGTTCTCGTCGGAGAATCGGATCTCACCCCCGTCCACCGTGTCGTAGCCGTCCACGATCACCGTGACCGACATTGCGAGTTTGACAGGATGCGTACCCATTCTCTACTGTGCTGCCTACATGAACTGTCTCTCGCACATCACAATCCGTTTCGCTGTTTTGGCGCTGACTGCCTTGTCGGCGACTGCCGGTGAATTCGAATCCCACATCCGAACCTGGGATCTGCCGCAAAAAAAGATCATCGAGTGGGATTGGGAAACGGCCTTTCTACCACTGGAATATCTGCAAACGAACGCGCATGCGATCGAACGTGTTCCCTTTGACGGTCTGGCCATCCCGATCAACCACGAAGGCACGCGATACCAGGACGGGCTATGTCACGAAGTAAAATGGTCAGAAGAGGAAATGCAGTCCGTCAACAACGCCCTGGCCGCCATCGAGTGGGACGCCTACCGGCATAATTTCATCCTCGCGTTTGCCGGGGAGAAATATCTTGGCGCCGACAGCAAGGAACCGATGGATTGGTTCAACGATGAACACTGGGAAAACATCCTGCACAACATCCGCCTCCTCACCCGGGCGGCGATCGCCGGCAACTGCGTCGGCCTGCTGTTCGATCCCGAGACTTATCATCGAACCCCATGGAATTATTATCCCAACCCCTCGCGCCGTCAGCGGGCGGTGAAGCACTTCGACACGAAGTCATACGATGAGTATTTCGACCAGGTTCGCAAGCGGGGCGCACAATACATGTCCGCCATACAATCCGAGATGCCTGGGGTCGTTTTTCTCAATGCCTACCTCGCGATCCGCGTTGGCCCCAGCGACACCGCCAAGGGAATCTACGGGCTGTATCACGCCTTCTTCAACGGCCTGCTGGATGCCGCCGGCCCCGAAGTCGTCTTTGTCGACGGCAACGAAAGTTCGTATGGGTACAAGACGAAGGCCGATTACGATCGCGGATTTTCAGACATCCGGCACCGCAAGCTGGCCCTGATCGCCCCTGAAAACCGCCGGAAATATGCGGCCCAGGTGCAGGCGAGCCACGCGCTGTTCATGGACGAGATCTTCGGCATCGGCCGGCGCCGTCAATGGACCGGGACCTACCTGTCGTATTCGGATCGCTTGCGCCTGTTTGAAGACAGCCTCTTTTACGCCATGGATGCGGCGGATGAGTATGTATGGATCTACGCGGAAAAGATGAGCTGGCGCAACGAGTCGGTGCCTGAGGGCGCTATCGATGCAATGCGAAGGGCCCGGGAGCGAATCCTTCCGCTCACGATCGAGAAGCGCGAAGCGAACGACGAGTTGGACGACACCGTCCGGAAAGCCATCAAGACGCGAGGTCTCTTGAACGAACGGGAAAGCCGTGACGGCATGAGCAAGCCGCTGATCAAGCCGAAGGTCGCCGTGATTCAGCACATCGCCCCCGGCGATGCCCAACCGGAAGTAGATGGGAACCTTGCGGAAGAGATGTGGGTACGAGCGAATGAACTAGGCGGATTTACACATCTACTGTACTACACGCGGGAGACCTTGGTTGGTGAAACGACCGCCCGCGCCGCCTGGAGTGATGACGGACTCTATGTTTCGTTCACCTGCGCGGAACCGGATACCGAGCTTCTTAGAAAAGATCGAGAATCACAAAGCAAGGCCAACCGGCTGCGAATGGTGATCGCCGCGGACGACGACGGATCGTCGCATTACCGGCTGAATTTCGATATGAACGGCTTCGTAGATCTGTATGAAAAAGCCAAGGGCGAAAAAACCTGGAATGACCCGCGGGCATTGAAGACCAAGCCGTCAAGTGCAGTGGCCATCGAGTCGGATCAGTGGACCGCCGAGTGGTTCATCCCCTGGGCATGCATTGGCGGGAAACCCAAGCCGAACAGCTCTCGCAAAGCAACCGTGCTGCGCCTGCGGCCCAGCCCGTACGAGTATACCACCTGGTCACCGCTGGTAGACGTTAACTTGTGGGATACCGAGCATCTGGGCACGTGGATCTTCGCACCGGCAATGTAGGGCATCGTAGCTTGGGCATCCAGCCAGAGCAGCGTAAGTGAAGTTCATGAGGGGGCGAATGACCGGAGCATGCTCTTTCCATTCGCCATTCAGGATCAAACCTTGCGCAGGGTCGGCCTGGAAGGCCAACCTACTTTGGCTGGGCGCGCAGGTTGTAACACAGCAGAACATCCTGATCGCGCAGGTAGAGCCGCCCCCCCGTGACAACCGGATATGCCCAGGCATGAGTCTGACTCCGGTGCGGCTGATCGAAGCGGCCCTTTTCGCGGTAGCCTTCCGGGGTGGCTTCGAACAGGGCCACGCCGCCGCCTTCACCGCGCAGATAGACGTGCCCCTCGGCGAATACAACCGAGCCTTTCCCCACGCTCCGCTCTTCCCACGCCACTTCGCCGGTAAGAAAATTCAGACAGGTCAAGATGCTCTCGTCGGTGCCGTAAATGTAGCCGTCCCAGTACAGAAATCCGCCGTGATGACTCTTCATCTGCAGGGTGTGGTACACGAGTTGAACGGAAGTGGTGTTCGCATTGGACACCAGGCGGACCAGCGCGCCCCCAATCCCGTAACTGGACGCACTGAAGACATGCCCATCGTGATACACCGGCGTGCTGATGTTGGTCCCGCGGTTGGCGGAACTGCTTTCGCTCCAGAGAAACACACCGTCGCTCGCCCGAACACCGACAACCCCCCCATACAGGAACTGGATGTACTGGCTCACTCCACCCGGGGCGGCAAGAATGGGAGAAGCATAACTCGCTTGATTTGCCCCCTCGTAACCGAACGGGGGTACGGGCGATTTCCATACGGTATCTCCGCTCTCTTTGTCGAGAGCGACCAGAGCTGCATCTTTGCCGCCGGGAGTACAAATGATCTTGTCTCCGTCAACCAGAACTGATTCGCAGTATCCAAACGAGTTACGCGTGCCTTGGAAATCCTTGATTAGGTCTCTGCTCCAAATCTCCCGACCGGTGCGCTTTTCCAGGCACGCCACG
>CAUZEO010000408.1:0-4193 GCA_963578625.1 Kiritimatiellia bacterium
AAGCCCGGATTCCTCTGCGAACACCTCGAGCGGAAAGAGGATGGCCACAAAGAGGCATACACGGGTGCGAAATGACGAATGGCGAAATACCCAATGACGAATGAATTTCGAAATCCGTGCGTCGAATATTCTCTCGCTCGATTCGGCCGAATGCCGTGTCAAATTCGAACCTATGAGTCCATCATTCATTCGTCATTTGGTCTCTGGACATTCGCCATTCGTCATTTTCTTCTTCTCGCCATCGGCATCAGGAAGTGCACTGCCAGTCCCACCACGGTGAACCCGGTGGCGAAGTAGGGAATCAGCCTGCCAAAGTTCCGGGTGACCGCGAACTGAGACAACTCCGCCCCGCTTTCCAGTGGCTGGAATGAGGCCTGGAAAAAAGTGTACCCTTGAAAGCGGAGGGGCTTGTTCATCTCGACGAGAACCTCGCGGACGACTTCTCCCACATGCACCTCAATCCTGCTCTCAAAACTCTTGGCGGTGCTGGATCCTGTGTGATAGGTCCGGTCAAAATCAACCAGATGAATAAAAATCGGCAGCGGATGTCGCTTTCTGCGGAGTTGAAAGTAGACGGGGCCATCCGCGGTCTCGAGGAGTGTGGGGCCCGGGTCTCCTCCAAACAGCAGCAGGTCCGCCTCTCCGCCGGCCCGGTCTCGTACGGTGCAGATCATGCCCGGCACATCTTCTTCAGGGACCTTGTTCCGCTCCGCCGGCTGAAAACCGGTGATGTTCGAAGCGTTGACGGTGTTAGAAGATTCACCGCCCTGAAATGCCCGGCAGTTGGAGTGATAGATGCCGGCTTCGATCTCCAATCCGTATGACTCCGCGCGGAAAATCGTGCCGGCGGAAGTGCCCCTCGTATCGAAAGCCGTAATCTCCCGCTCCACTTCGTTCGATTTCGACAAAGACAACTCCCACATCCGGTAGTCCGACGACACGTTGGACCCCTCCCCCTCGACGAGCGCGAGAAAGGATTCCTCGCCGAACTGATGCGTATACCATCCGCCCGCCAGCAGCAACATCAGCCCGAGATGGATCAGAATGATTCCGGTTTGCCGCCAGCCGAACCGGAACCGGAACAGCATCGACGCCACGAGGTTCACAAAAAGAATGGCGAGAACGAGTTGTGCGCCCGGCAGGGGAATCCACCCGAATTGCAGGAAGATCCAGGAGTAAAAGAATTTTTCCTGGGCTGCGAACAAACCAAACCGAACCTGGTACAGGGTGCCCCAGAAAACGAGAACCATGAGCATGGCAAGGCAGGCCACCACCATCCGAAGCGAAATCAATTTTCGAAAAAATGGCGTCATCCGGTCATTCCAGGGACTTTGCGAGGGCGAGAAATTTGTCCCGCTCCTGCTCCAGCACCTCTCGCGGCCCCATGAGTTTCACGAATACGCTGGCATCGTCCTTCTTCAGAACCGCCGCAAGCATGCTTTTGCCATCCCCGGTCAACCCGGTAAAATCCAGAAACACCCCGCTTAACCCGCCTTTCGTCGAAAAACGGTCTGCCGCCACGATGAAATTCGATACGTCCTCGCCGGTCGTGTCCGCGCCCAGTTGCCCCGGCCCAAGCCACCGGTCCACGTTGGCGCGGAGCCCGCCCACATCGCCGGGAAAGGACGAGATTGTGCACTCGCTGCCACCGGCCAGGAATGTTGCCAGCCGCATGCCACTGCCGGGTCGCTCTTCCCACCCCTCGGGGGCAATCCAGGAGAGTCCTACATCGGCGGTGGGGACCGAACCGGTCATGCCCGGGGTGGCGGGTCCTGTCCCGGGTGCGGCAGGACCACCTGAATCCAAAGCCGGTTGCTCAACCCTCAGCGTGACCTCATGGTAGGTCCTGGGCTCAGGATCCGATTTACTGCAGCCGGCGAGGGCCGCAAGCAGGACCACCGGGCATCTGCGCATCATGGACTTTCTACTTGGCATGCTGAATGTGGGGTTCGGGATTGGGGATACGGGGTACGGGGTACGTAACAAAATTTTTGTACTACAATATTACCAGGTCGCTCTTGTTTGCGGCTTTGCTGTTTCCTACTACTATCATCTTAAATCGTTTCCACTTGCGACAAATTTTTCCCACGAAGTGACCAAAGTTTCTCTCCGTTATCTTCATTTTCTTCTGTTCAAGGTCCGTTCATTGCGGAGCCTCGGTTTCGTACTACTATCTTCCGAAATCGCTCTTGTCCGCGACAACTTTTCTACCACGGAGTGCGTGGAGCACACGGAGTGACCTAATAATCCCCTCCGTGGACTCCGTGCTCTCTGTGGTTAACTTCGTTTGGTTTCGGAGCCGCGGCTTCGTGTATTTCGTGGTTCATATTCTGCCGATCGGGGGCTGTTTCGGGGCCTTGTCGGGCTTGTGCGTCGCCGAGCGGAAGTCTTGGCGACTTCCGCTACACATGGAGTTCGTCACCCGCCATGTTTCGCGATGTACTCTCTGACCGATTTCGAATCGTCAGGCACGGTGACGCACCGCGAGGGAACATCCAGAATCCCGTCCAGGAGATCATGGGTAGCGGTTTCGCCGGTCGCATCGAGAATTGCGGCCGGAAACTTCGCCGCGTGGGCAGTCGCGAGGCAAATCATGGGTTCGTCGTCATCCAGGAAGGAATTCGCGACATGGACGCCGACCGCAGTGTGCGGATCGAGGATATACCCGTATCGTTCGTAGTTCTCCCGAATCGTGACCAGGGTTTGGTCGGTCGTTCCAACCCCGGCGGCGATTGAGTAATCACCGGCTTCGCCGTTGTCCTGTTCGACTGAGATCGACTTCAGGACCCGGAATTCATCCATGAGATTTCGCAGGCGGGTGGAATCCTCCCCCACCCGGTAGTAGAGATACCGCTCGAAGTTGCTGGCGACTTGAATGTCCATCGACGGACTGATCGATTTGATCACGTCGCCGCTGCAGTAGGTGCCCGAATTGAAAAACCGGGCCAGGATGTCATTCTCATTCGTAGCCAGCACGAGGCGCGAAATGGGGGCGCCCATTTGCTTGGCATACCAGCCCGCGAGAATGTCCCCGAAGTTTCCTGTGGGCACAGCGAACCGGACCTGGTCCACGCCTTCGCTTTTCCGGGTCTGCAATGCGGCATAGATAAAGTACACGATCTGAGCCAGGACACGGGCCCAGTTGACCGAGTTGACCGCCCCGAGCGCATACTGCTCTTTGAATTTCAGGTCCCCAAAGATGTCCTTCATGATGCGCTGGCAGTCATCGAATGTCCCGTTGACGGCCAAATTGAAGACATTGCCGTCCAGCACCGTGGTCATCTGGCGTTCCTGAAGGGGCGCGACGCGCCCGTCGGGGTGCATCATGAAAATCCGGATCCGGCGGCGGCCGCGAACACCATGGATTGCGGCACTGCCGGTGTCCCCGCTGGTCGCGCCCAGAATGTTGAGCCGGCTATCCCTTTCCTCGAGGATGTGCTCGAACAGGTTACTGAGGAACTGCAAGGCGATATCTTTGAATGCGAGGGTGGGGCCATGGAACAGTTCGAGGATTCGCACAGGGCCTGCGCGGACCAACGGTGCGACCTCCGGGTGCCTAAACACGGAGTAACTGTCGTGGATCAGGGCATGGAGGTCCTCGTCCGGGAGATCGGTAAACAGCTGGAACACCTCGAAGGCAAGTTCCCGGTAGGAAAGACCCGCCCAGACTCCCATCCGGTCTTTCACCGCCGGAATTCGGGCCGGAATCATCAACCCGCCGTCAGGCGCTAATCCGGTCATCACCGCATCCCGGAATCCCATCGGGTCCGTCTCTCCGCGGGTGCTGATGTACTGCATGTCGCTCATCTGGGGCACGATAACCAAGGAAGGACCGCCGGGCAAGTTGTGGAGCGGGTCTCAAAAATGCAAGATTTCCTTGCACGCCTGCCGTGAATCTCCTAGAATTTGACCAATATTAAGTAATCCCCTCCAGGTGGCGTGGCGATCGGCCCGTGTCAAATTGACAATCCAGTCGCAAATTCAAACTGTAACACACCGCCTGGCGGACAGGCAGAATTGACGGGTGCGGACCTCGTCATTGCCTATTATTAAGAACCCGTCCGCAGAAGGTAAATGAGTACAATGGCAAAGGGACATGTAAAGTGGTTCAGCACGGAGAAGGGCTACGGCTTCATCGAGCAGGAATCGGGCGACGACATTTTTATGCATCACTCCGAAGTGCAGGGTGACGA